>NZ_JBHSPA010000068.1:0-31380 GCF_042656245.1 Nonomuraea insulae | reverse complement strand
TACTTGGGTTCGTGTCCGGAAGAAGGCGGGCATCTCAGGGCCGCCGATTGCGCCGGCGGTGATTTCAGTCGCGGCGCTCACTGGGCGTCCTGCTCGTAGACAGGCGGTCATCAAATCGGCTGCGAAGGGCAGGTCGGTGGCTATTCGACGGCGGTCGTGGTGGGTTGGCTGGGGTTCTTTCTTGTGCAAGAACAGGGCTACTGCCGGTGTTATGACGAGGCTTGCGATCATTCCCGTACTGCCGCCGATCAGGAACCCAATGATTAGGCCCGTTCCAGTGGCGGTGAGTGCTGTTTTGCGGGTGAGTCGGTGTGGGTGTTGGTTGGCGGGGTCCAGCCAGGGTGGGTGGCGTGGGGTTTCGTTTAAGAATTGGGCGGGGTTGATACCGAGACCCTGATGAGTGCTTTTGGGGTGGGGAGAGATTGGAGACGGAGGAGGAATGTTGGCTTGGCGCAGTTGAATCAGCCGTTCTGCGGGTGTTCTTGGGGAGAGCCATAGCCAGGTGGATAGGCCGGCGCATAGGGCTGAGAGCAGTTGCAGCATCGGAGAGTCCGATCGAGGTCGTTCGGTGGGCGGTTCGGTTCAGCCTTGTCTGGGGGTGTGGCTGCTCAGGGGGTGTTGTGGGGACGTTCGGGGTCGGGTCAGGCTTGTGTTTGGGTGGCCATGCGGTTGGTCCACCAGAGGCCGCAGGCGTCGAGGGTTATGCCGGCTATTAGGCACATGAAGCCGGGGAGGCTGCCGAACAGGAAGTTCAGCGGGTGCATGTTCAGGGCGGCGGCCATGAGGAGGCCCAAGGCTGGGAGTATGGCGAGCATTTTGGCCGTCGTACGAGGGCCGGCTAGTTGAGCTGCCACGTCTTGGCGGTGGGCTTGGGCTGTTCGTTGGGTTTGTGCGACACGGTCGACCAAGGCGGCCAGGCCTGCGCCTGCTGTGGTGGCTACCTCCCAGCATGCTGCTAATTGGCGTATGCCCTCTCCTCCTTGTGGTGGGGCCGATGAAAGCAGGGCAGCGGAGACGTTGCCGCCGTCTCGTGCGGCTGCGATGACCGGGCGGAGGAGCGTGGGGTCGGGGAGGTCTATTGCTGTTATGGCTCTGGTGAGGGCCTCTCCGGGGGTGCGGCCGGCGGAGAGTTCGGCCGATAGGGATTGGCATAGTTCGATTGAGGCTTGGCGCCAGATTTCGGCGCGGTGGGCCGGTGTGGGGCGGATTAGGAGCTTGGACAGGGATTGTGGTTGGGGCTTTGGCCGCTTGCCTGTGGCCAACAGCTTGTTCAGGCGAGTTGTGGCGATGGCGGGGGCTGTCCACAGCCATATGGCACAGGCTGTGGACAGCGCGGCGGCTATGGCTATTAGGGCGCTGGTGTTTGTCGACGGCAACGGTGCCTCGGCCTTTCGGTGAAGGGAGAGTTCGTGTGGAGGGTTGGCTGTCATGTTGAGTGGCCGACTCGGGGCGTTGCTTGCTGGTGCAGGTCGGTCCCCTTGTTCTTTGCAGGTGGGGCTGGTCTGGGTGGTTCGCCGCTCTTTGCTGGTGGGCTGGCCTGGGTGGTTCGCTGCTCTTTTCGGGTGCGCTGGTGGTGGCCCGGTTGCTTTCGCGGGCGTGTTGGTGCGGGTAGTCCCCGTTGCCGCTACGGGCGCGTTGTGTGGATAGTCCCGTTGCCGCTACGGGTGGTTTGGTGTGGACGGCTCTGCTTCTTTCTGCGGGCGTGTTGGTGGGGGTAGCCCCCGTTGCTGCTGCGGGCGGGTTGGTACGAGGGTTCTGTTGGTTTTCGCAGGTGGGCTGGTGTGGGTAGTTTCGTTACTTTTCGCCGGTGGGCTGGTGTTGGTGGTTTGGTGGATTTACGGGTGTGTTCGGTGGGAGAGGGCGGCGTAGCCTGGGCCGGGTTGGGTGTGGCCGCTTGCGTCGAAGGTGAGGGCTGGGATCGACTCCACGTAGCCGGTCCGGGTTCTGGAGAGCAGGCAGATCTCGGCTATGCGTCGGCGACCGTCTGGGCGGCTGCGGGTCAGGTGGATGACCGCGTCCAGGGCTGCGGCGAGTTGGCTGTGTACGGCTTCTCTGCTCAAGCCCGCTGCACACCCGAGAGCTTCCAGACGGGGTGGTACGTCGGCCGCCGTGTTGGCGTGGAGCGTGCCGCAGCCGCCCTCGTGGCCTGTGTTCAGGGCGGCCAGAAGGTCTACTACTTCGGCTCCTCTCACCTCCCCTACCACCAGGCGGTCCGGGCGCATTCTGAGCGCTTGGCGTACCAGGTCGCGTAGGCCCACTCCGCCTGCGCCCTCCAGGTTGGCGGGGCGGGTTTCCAGTCGAACCACGTGAGGGTGGAGTGGGCGGAGTTCGGCTGAGTCCTCTACCAGGAGGAGACGGTCGCCTGGGTCGGCCAGGGAGAGGAGGGCCGACAGGAGTGTGGTTTTGCCTGTGCCGGTGCCTCCCGTCACCAGGAAGGCGAGTCTGGCGGTGATCATGGCGGTGAGCACCGGGATCGCGGGTGGCGCGATCGTACCTGCTGAGACCAGGTCCGTCAGGGTGAAGGTGCGGCGTGGTGGCAAGCGCAAGGAGACGCAGGTGCCGCCTGACGCTACGGGTGGGAGTACGGCGTGGAGGCGGACTCCGCCCGGGAGGCGGGCGTCCACGTACGGAGAGGCGTCGTCCAGGCGTCTGCCCGCGGCTGTTGCGAGGCGTTGCGCCAGCCTTCGGACGGCTCCGTCGTCCGTGAAGGTCACCGGAGTGCGGCGCAGGCCGGTGCCGTCGTCGATCCATACCTCGCGTGGGCCGTTGACCAGGACGTCTGTTACGTCGGGGCGGGCCAGGAGTGGTTCCAGGGGGCCTGCGCCGATCAAGTCCGCGCAGAGGGCTCGGGCTACGGCGAGGATCTCCGCGTCTCCGTAGACGGACTTCTCGGCTCTCAGAGCTACGGCGACCTGGGCTGCGGTGGGTTCTACGCCCGTTCGGGCCAGGCGTATGCGGACGGCTTCTACGAGTTCCGGCGAGACGGCGGCGGTGGAGGCAGCGGAGGCCGGGGCCGTGGACGCCATGGATGCCGTGGAGGCGGTGGAGGCGGTGGAGACGGTGGCGAAGTAGGTGGTTGCGGAGGTGGAGGCGGACGTGGAGGCGGGAGACGTGGAGGTGGCGGCCGGGGACGTGAAGGCGGTGGAGGCCGGAGACGTGGAGGCCGCGGCTGGGGACCTGAAGGCGGCGGTTGGGGACGCGGCGGTTGGGGACGTGGACGCGGTGCCGGAGTAAGTGATGGAAGTGGCCACGTGGCTTTGTGGCCGGGGTCGGGGTTGGTGTCCTTCGTAGTGCTCGTGGGTTGGGGCTTGGGGGTGTTGAGGCTGGCGTAGCGGCATGTGGGGTTGAGGGCTGGGATTGGAGGTTGTGCGGTGTGGGGGTGGGCGATGGTGGGTCACGTTGGGAGGGGATTGGTGTTGGGTCGCGGCGTTGGAAGGAGGCTGGTGGGCGTGGGGCGTGGCCGTGGGAGAAGCGGGCTGGTGGGCGTGGGGCATAGCTGCGGGGGAAGCGGGCTGGTGGTGGGTCATGGCTGTGGGAGGAGGTCTGTTAGGAGGGAGGTGCATAGGGCGCCGAGGACTGTGCGGGGGCCCAGTCTGGGGAGTTCGCCTCGGTTGAGGGTGGCGGTGAGTCTGGGCTGGTCGGGGAGGTTGCCGGCGGAGGGGATGCCCAGGGAGGTCATGGCGGTGTCGTCGTCCAGGACTCCGGGGCGGAGGATGGCGCGGATGTCGGCGGTGTGTTTGCGTACCTCGGACAGGACTTGGGCGGCTGACAGGATGCCGCGTACGTCTGCCGTCGCCACCGCCAACGTGGTTCTCGCTCTGGTCAGGGCCTCTATTGAGGCGGGGTCCAGGTGGCGGGGGAGGTCCACGATGACGAGGTCGAAGCCGCGTCTGCCCGCTTCGAGGACCGAGCGCATGGCCTGGGCCGGGATCGCGGCCACCTCGCCTCTGTGGAAGGAGAGGACCGCCAGGTCTCCGAACGCGGGCAGCGCCGCCTGCAGTGCGCTGGAATTGATCCGGCCCTCCCTGGCCACCAGGTCGCCCCAGCGGGAGCCCTCTGCCTCCTCGTGACCCAGCAGTGCGTCTATGCCTCCGCCCAGGGGGTCTGCGTCCACGAGCAACGTACGGAGGTGGTCGGCTGAGGCGCGCAGGGCCAGACAGGCGGCCAGTACGCTCGCGCCCGCTCCGCCTCGGCCGCCGATCACGCAGATCACGGATCCTGAGCGGGGGTCGGGCTCCATGGCGTCCGCGAATCGGTCCACCAGGTGGCGTTCGTCGCCGGGGAGGGTCACGACGGATTGGGCCCCTACCGCCACGCATTTTCGCCAGGTGTCCGGGTCTTCTGGTTCCCGGGTCACGAGTAGGACCTGGTCTCGGGGCGGGGGTGAGGTGGCTGCTACGGCGTCCGCTTGGTCGGCGCCTATGACTATGAGTGGGGCGAGGTTCCAGAACGGGCGGGCGTGGGCTGGGATGTGGGCCACGTCCAGTTGTGCGCCGGCCGCGGCTGCTATGCGGACCAGGTCGTCCAGTAGGACGTGGTCTTCGGTGATGACCAAGGGGCGGTGCATGTCGGCCTCCCTGCGGGGGTTGGGAGGTCAACCTTGGTGGAGGGGGCGGGGGTGGAGAGGGACCGAACGGGGTTCTGGGGATTGTTGGGTGGTGGGGGTGGGGGGTTGTGGATAAGTGGGGTCGCGGGCGGGCCTTCGTGATTCACAGCGCTGCTGGGGCTCCCGTGATTCACGGCCGATCCGCGACCGCGTGCACATGCACGGAGCCGCCGCCGTGCGCGAGGCCGCCATCCGCGTGCAGGTCCGAGGGCCGCTATGCAGGTGGCGGGTGCGTGCGTGGCAGGCGCGTGCATGGCGGAGTTGGAGTGCTCGCGGGTGAGGGTGCGACACGGAGCGCATGGGGCTGTCCAGGCGCAGTGGGCGCGATGCCGGCGGCGCGGTAGGTGCCGTGAGTGCGGGACCGGCGGCGCGGAAGCGCGGTGGGCCGGAACGCGGTGGGCCGGAACGCAGGGGTCCGAGGCGCGGGGGGACAGGTTGTTCGGGGGTGGAAAAGGGGCGACCCCCGCCGGGGGGGAGAGCGGGGGTCGCCTGATCGGTCCGGCTCCGGGGGGGTAGAGCCGGTCCCGTTTCAGAAGAAAGCTTTCATCACTAGACCGGAGCCTGGCAAGGGACTTGCAAACCTATCCCGTGCGCGGTCGCTCCAGATTCAGGCGATACCTCCGTATGCTGCCCGATCGACTCGAGTTTCGTCGAGGAGCAATCTCGCATTTTCGCCAAGTTTTTTCGCCACCCCATAACGATCACATAAAGGAGATCACTCAGAGTGATCGTCACAGGTTGATAACCGAACAAGCGGAGAGCCTCGTCCCCTATGTCCCCGGGGTTGGACCATGGACGGGCAAAGGTCTTGGCGCGAGGGGTTCCCATCAGGGCGGATCCGTCGTAGAAAGGGGTTACGGACCACTTGTCCGGGTGCATCAGCCGGGCACCCACGCGCGACCAGCCGCGGGAGGCGCGTCGTGACGGGCTTGACCCGCTCCGACGGAAACAGGTGCACGCTTGGTAACCCGGTGTGATGCACCGGCAGACGGCGTCTCGTGACTGGGACGCCGTCAGCTATGCCTAACGGCCGTGGTCAGTGGTCAGTGGTCAGTGGTCAGTGGTCAGCCTCTCTGCATGGCTTCGCAGATGGCGGTCGTCTCGCGGACGCCGAGGGTTACCGCAGAGGCACAGTGTTGTACCCAGGTGGCCACGCCCTCCGGAGTCCCGTCCAGGTACGCCTTCAGAGCGTCCCCATACGGCAGCTCCAGATGCCCCACCTCCACCGCCACCAGCGACTTCGGGTCCAGCCCGTATTCCACCAGTGTCAGCCGCTCGGCGGAACGCGCGATGATCCCGTCCGCCGTACCGAACGGGCGCAGCACCGCCAGCTCCGCGTGCACCACGGCGGCCAGCACGACCGCGGGCGCCTTCGTGGGGCTTTCCAGGAGGTCGAGCAGGCCGTCCATGCGGGTCGCGGCGTCGGCGGCGACCGGTGCGGGGCCGAGGCCCAGCGGGTCGGAGGTCTCGTCGACGGCCCGGGGACGGCCGAGGTCCTCCTGCGGCGTGAGGCCGGCGGCCGCGACGGCGTGCAGCCGCGCCAGCACCTGTCTGGGCGCCTTGCGCCAGGTCGGGCCCATGCGGCCCATCTCCGCCGACGCGCGCAGCGCTCCCTGGACCAGCGGATCGTGCGCCTCGTCCCGGCGCAGGACGTCCAGGGGTACGTCCACGCCCTCGATCGCGGCCGAGGCACGGGCGCCGCGCAGGGACGACTCCGTGGACACGGCGGGACTGGCCCGTCGGAGGATGCGGTGGCGGTAGAGCCTGTCCACGGCCTGACGGGCCTCCTCCACCGCCTCCGGCACACCGGGGAACTGGGCGATGACGGCCAAGGGGTCACTCACGAGACCTGACCTTACCCGCGGGTACGACCGGGCCTCAGGGGCGAGCAGCCGAGTGGCGCTCCGTAACCAGCGGCGCGGCGGCCGAGACGCGATGACTGATCGCTGTCACTGGTCATGGCCGGTGGGGCGACCGCGGCACCCGACCGACACCGCGAAACGATAACCGTACGCCGAGAAACCCACCCCCGGTGGAGGCCCAAAAACCCGCTCCCATATTCTCCTGATTTCAGGAAGACAACATTTCAATAGCATTTGCAATCCACTCGGATAAGCCCCGGCCCTCGGTACAGACCTGTCTAGACCTCTTGTGTACGGAGGCCGTGAGCTGGTGAAGTGGGACACGAACCTGTCCAATCTGGCCATAGAAGGAGCACTGAGGTGGCCCCGGAGACCGCTGGTAACGAGCCCCAGGCGCTGTCCAACCTGCTGAAGGAGAATCGCCGGTTCGCACCGCCGGCTGACCTGGCGGCGGCCGCGAACGTGACCGAAGCCGCATATGACGAGGCCGCCGCGGACCGCCTCGCTTTTTGGGAGCGCGCGGCCGAGCGGCTGACCTGGGCCAAGAGGTGGGAGACCACCCTTGAGTGGAACGCCCCCTTCGCCAAGTGGTTCGTGGGCGGCGAGCTGAACGTCGCCTACAACTGCGTCGACCGCCACGTCGAGGAAGGGCGCGGCGACAAGGTCGCCTACCACTGGGAGGGCGAGCCCGAGGGCGACACGCGTACCCTCACCTACAACGACCTGAAGACCGAGGTCAGCAAGGCCGCGAACGCCCTGCTTGAGCTGGGTGTGAGCAAGGGCGACCGGGTCGCGATCTACATGCCGATGATCCCCGAGCTGCCGATCGCGATGCTGGCCTGCGCCCGCATCGGGGCGGTCCACTCGGTGGTGTTCGGCGGGTTCTCGGCGAGCGCGCTGAAGAGCCGGATCGACGACGCCGACGCCAGGGTGGTCATCACCGCCGACGGCGGTTACCGCAGGGGCAAGCCGTCGGCGCTCAAGCCGACCGTGGACGAGGCCGTCGCCGAATGCCCGCAGGTCGAGCACGTCCTGGTCGTACGACGTACCGGCCAGGAGGTCGCCACCACCGGCAAGGACGTGTGGTGGCACGAGGTGGTGGAGCGCCAGAGCGACCAGCACACCCCCGAGCCCCACGACGCCGAGGACCCGCTGTACATCCTGTACACCAGCGGCACCACCGGCAAGCCCAAGGGCATCCTGCACACGACCGGCGGCTACCTGACGCAGACGGCCTGGACGCACAACGCGGTCTTCGACCTCAAGCCCGAGACCGACATCTACTGGTGCACGGCCGACATCGGCTGGGTGACCGGCCACTCCTACATCGTGTACGGCCCCCTCGCCAACGGCGCCACCAGCGTCATCTACGAGGGCACCCCGGACACCCCGCACCGCGGCCGGTTCTGGGAGATCGTCCAGAAGTACAAGATCACGATCCTGTACACGGCCCCCACGGCGATCCGGACGTTCATGAAGTGGGGCGATGACATCCCCGCCAAGTACGACATGTCCAGCCTGCGCATCCTGGGCTCCGTCGGCGAGCCGATCAACCCCGAGGCGTACGTCTGGTACCGCGAGCACATCGGCCACGAGCGCTGCCCCGTCGTGGACACCTGGTGGCAGACGGAGACCGGCGCCATCATGATCAGCCCGCTGCCCGGCGTGACCTCGGGCAAGCCGGGCGCCGCCATGCGCCCGCTGCCGGGCATCGTCGCCGACGTGGTGGACGACCAGGGCAAGAGCGTCCCCGACGGAGGCGGCGGCTTCCTCGTCGTACGCGAGCCGTGGCCCGCCATGCTCCGCACCATCTGGGGCGACGACGAGCGCTACATCGACACCTACTGGAGCCGCTTCGAGGGAATGTACTTCCCCGGCGACGGCGCCAAGAAGGACGACGACGGCGACCTGTGGCTGCTCGGCCGCGTGGACGACGTCATGCTGATCTCCGGCCACAACATCTCCACCACCGAGGTGGAGAGCGCGCTGGTCAGCCACCCGAAGGTGGCCGAGGCGGCCGTGGTGGGCGCGACCGACCCGGTGACCGGCCAGGCCATCGTGTCGTTCGTGATCCTGCGCGGCTCGGCGGAGGAGAGCGACGACATCGCCGCCGACCTGCGCAACCACGTGGCCAAGGCGCTCGGCCCGATCGCCAAGCCGCGCCAGATCCTGGTGGTGCCCGAGCTGCCCAAGACCCGTTCCGGCAAGATCATGCGCCGCCTCCTGCGCGACGTGGCCGAGAACCGCAGCATCGGCGACGTCACCACGCTGGCCGACAGCACGGTGATGAACCTCATCTCGGACAAGCTCCCCTCCGCTAAGTCCGAGGACTAGGCCCCGCACACAGCAGCCCGTATGCCCCCATCGATCGGGACGTACGGGCTGCTGTTACGGGTCGCCCCCCGGGATCGGGTAGTTCTGGGAGTGTTGACGGGGACGCGTGCTCGGTAAGTTCCTCGGCGTGTTCGGCGGCGCCTGGCTGTCAGTGCGGCCCGGCCTGGCGAGACTGTCGGAGGAGCTCCGCCGGCGGGGCCTGGCGGCGGTGCCGCTCGACGCACGGGTCCACAAAGCGTCACATTGCGCTGGATGATGTTTGACACGGCCACCAGGCCTCGATAGGAGACGTTCATGCCGCAGACTCCCGAGGAAGAATCCCTGGGCACGCTGGTCGCCCAGGCGAGCAGTCACATCTCGTCCTTGATCCGCTCGGAGATCGAGCTGGCCAAGGCCGAGTTCAGGTTCGACGCCAAGCGGGTCGGCATGGCGGGCGGGTTGTTCGCCGCCGCCGCCTTCATGGCGCACCTGTGCCTGATCCTCGCCTCGTTCACGATCGCGTTCGTGCTGGCCCAGTGGCTGCCGAACTGGGCGGCCTTCCTCATCGTGACCGTGTTCTACCTGCTGGTCGCGGGTCTGCTGGTGTTCATCGGGATCCGAAGGCTCAAGGGGCTGGCCGGGATGAAGCGTACGGCCAGGTCGATCAAGGGACTCAAGGAGATCGCCACGCCCGAGGAGCAGGCGCTGCCCGAGCCGGTGAGCCGAGATGGCAGCTGACGAGTCCGTCGTACAGATCCCCGGCCCATGGACGCACCGCTCGGTGCACGCGGGTGGCACCCGCTTCCACGTCGTCGAGGCGGGCGAGGGGCCGCTGGTGTTGTTGCTGCACGGGTTCCCGCAGTTCTGGTGGACCTGGCGGCACCAGCTTCCCGCACTCGCGGGGGCCGGATATCGGGCGGTCGCGGTGGATCTGCGCGGCTATGGCGGCAGCGACAAGCCGCCGCGCGGCTACGACCTGCCGACGCTGGCCGCCGACGCCACGGGGCTGATCAGGGCCCTGGGCGAGACCGGGGCGATCGTGGTGGGGCACGACTGGGGCGGGCTGCTGGCCTGGACGATGGCCGTGCTCGACCCCAAGTGTGTGCACCGGCTGGTCGCCGTCTCCGCCCCGCACCCCCTGCGCCTGCGCAACGCCCTGTTGACCGACCCCTTCGGGCAGCTCAAGGCCAGCGGGCGGGCGATCGCCTTCCAGCTCCCGCTGCTGCCCGAGCGACGGCTCACCCGTCACGACGCGGCGCTGGTGGGCCGGTTGCTGGAGGAGGGGTCGCGGCCCGGCTGGCCGGAGCCCGCGGAGTCGCGCACCTACCGCGAGGCGTTCGGGATCCCGGCCGTGGCCCACTCCGCGCTCGAATATCACCGCTGGTTCGGCCGCTCCCAGCTCCGCCCCGACGGCCGTCGTTACGCCAGGGCCATGCGTACCGAGGTCGAAGCCCCCACACTCCACCTGCACGGAGCGCTCGACCCGAGTGTCCTGCCGCGTACGGCGCAGGGTTCGAGCCGCTACGTCGCGGCACCCTACCGGTGGCGGCTGCTCGAAGGAGCCGGCCACTTCCCCCATGAGGAGATTCCCGACGTGTTCGACACCGAGTTGCTCGGCTGGCTGAACGATCCGGAGCCCGACCGATGAGAGATCGCGACCCCGAGGGCAAGCCGCGCAACGCCAGACCGCGCGACGCGTACGGCAGGCCGCTCCCCTACGGCTCCCCCGGCCTGCCCAGGGTCCCAGACGACTACGCCCCCACCACCGAACAGGCGCTGGCCGACGGCCGCCGCTTCCTCGACGAGGGCCTGCCGTTCAACGCGCACGAGGTGTTCGAGGGACGCTGGAAATGCGCTCCTGAGGAGGAGCGGGAGTTGTGGCAGGGGCTCGCGCAGATCTGCGTCGGGCTGACGCATCTGCAGCGCGGCAACGGGCGCGGCGCGGTGACCCTCTTCAGCCGGGGGGCGGCCAAGGCGCAGTCGTACGGGGGCGCGTACGACCCCGTCGGCAAGGCGGCCTCCGCCCTGACCCAGGACAGCGACCCCGTCGAGGCCGTCACCCTGATCCTGGACAGACTCCCCCACTAGGCGAGCGCCGAGCGCCCCGCGATCAGCGCGAACGTGGCGGCCGCCGCGCGCCGCACCGCCGTGTCCACGGCCTCCTCCCCTTGGCCGAACATGCCCAGGTGGAGCAGCGCCGCGTGCCCGTGCGCGGTGGCGGCCACGGCCGTCCCGAGCGCCTCCGCGACCGCCGGGTCACCACCCGACAGGGCCATCCCGGCGTCGTGGAAGGCCTCCTTCACCGGCTGGGCCGCCCGCTCGAACTCCGGCTCGCCGACCGGCGTCCGCGTGCCGAACACCGCCTCGAACATCGTGCGATGCTTGGCCGCGAAACGCACATAACCCCTGGCGACCGCCACCAGCCGCTCCTCGGGCGAGTCGCCGCCGCGCTCGGCCGTCACGGCGGCGACCAGCAGCTCGCCCGCGCGTACCCCGACCGCGAGCAGCAGTTCCTCGCGGTCGGCGAAGTGCCGGTAGGGGGCGCTGACGGCGACCCCGAGCCGTCTGCTCGCCTCCGCCAGCGAGAACCCCTGGACGCCCTGCTCGGCGATCAGCTCCATCGCGGTGTCGATGAGCGCGGCACGCAGGTCGCCGTGGTGGTATCGGTCACGTTTGGTGGTTCTCGGCACCGCCTCAGGCTAGCGACAGCTCGTTCAGTCTGCCGATCTCGGCCTCGGTGAGCTGGAACTCCATCGTGGCCGCCGCCTGCGCCGCCTGCCTGGGCTTGGACGCGCCGGGAATGGCCACGACCGTGTCGCCGTAGCGGGTGATGACCCAGTTGACCGCCACCTGCGAGATGGAGACGCCGTACGCCTGGCCGATCGAGCGCATCTCGTCGATCAGCGGCTGGGTGCGGGCGAGCCCCTGGGCGCTCAGTTCGCGGCGGCCGAAGACCCGGCGCATCACCGGCGCGGATCGGGTCAGCGCGGGGTCGTCGTGGAAGCGCCCGGTGAGCAGGCCGCCGTCCAGCGGCGAGTACGCGATCAGCGTGACGCCCAGCCGGCGCGCGGTGTCCAGGACGCCGTCGCGCTCGACGTGCCGGTGCAGCAGGCTGATGCGCACCTGGTTGGAGGCCAGTGTGACGCCCTCGGCCGCGAGCACCCGGTGGGCGAGTTCGAGCCGGCGGGCGGAGAAGTTGCTCACCCCGACCGAGCGGATCCGGCCGGCTTTGAGCAGCCTCGCCATGGCCTGGAGCTGGGCCGGGATGCTCGACAACGAGCCGAAGGGGAAGTGGATCTGGTGCAGGTCCACGGGGAAGCCGCCGAGGTGGCGCAGGCGGTCGCCGATCGTCCTGGTGATGCTCGCGGCCGTGCGCCCCACCGGCGACCACTTGGTGGCCACCGCCACCTCGCCCGGCGCGATGCCGCACGACTTCAGCGCGGCGGCCAGCACCGCCTCTGAGGTGCCGTTGCCGTACATCTCGGCGGTGTCGAACCACGTGACGCCGCCGTCGAGCGCCGCCCGCACGACGGGCACGGCCATCTCCTGGTCGAGGGGCCTGACCATCCACCGGGTCATGTTGCTCGTGCCGGCGAACTGCATGCATCCCAGGCCGATGGGGCTGATCTCGATGTCGGTCTTGCCGAGCCTGCGTGTCCTCATGCCTGACCCTCCATGTGATTGCCTATCACATTGTGAGAAGCTATCACATCAGGGCGTGGGCAAAAGAGCCCTTGGGGCTCCAGATGACCTAGTCGCACTCCTGCGTGCTGGCCGGCGTGGTGTCGGTGCGCCCCGCCGCGGCGTCGGGGGCGACCTCCTCGGCCGTCAGCACGTAGCCGGTCTGCTCCTCGTTGATCGCCGCGGCGAAGATCACGCCGTAGACCCGGCCGTCCACCGTGAGCAGCGGCCCGCCGGAGTTGCCCGGCAGCACCTCGCCCCTGATCGCGTACACCTTCCGCCTGACCGTGTTCTCGCGGTAGATGTCGGGGCCCTCGGCGTCGAGCTGGCCGCCGATCCTGGCCGGCTTGGCGGTGAACCCCTGGTCCTTCGGGAAGCCGGCGATGATCGAGTTGTCGCCGCGGCCGCCGTCGCCGTCGAAGCTGAGCTCCGGCAGGTCGAGGCCGGGGACGTACAGGACGGCGATGTCGCGCCGGGGGTTGTAGCGCACCACCGTGGCCGTGTGGCGGACGTCCTTGGAGTCGATGACCTGCAGATCACGCGTGACACCCGCGACGACGTGGGCGTTGGTCATGATCCGGTTGGGGGCGTAGACGAAGCCGGTGCCCTCGATGTGCTTGTTGCAGCTCTCCGCGTTGCCCTGGACCTTGACGATCGCCTGGCGGGCGCGCCCCAGCTTGGCGCCCTGCAGGACGCTCTGGTCGGGCGGCTGTACGTCGATCAGCTGCCCGCCCCCGATGGCGTCGAAGACCGGCGGGAACTCGGAACGGTCGATGAACTTCTTGAACGGCTGCTGCCAGTTGCGCGCGGTCTGCGGGATGGCGTCGTCGACCGTGGTCAGCAGCGCGGAGTTCTTGACCTGGTCGACCAGCGGGCTGAACGACGTGGAGACGATCAGCGAGCCGATCAGCCAGGCGATCACCAGGACCGACAACGCGCTGGCGAACGTGCCGCCGATCGCGTCGGCCACCTTGGCCGGCTCCCACGTGACGTGGCTGCGCACGACGGCGCCCAGGGTCGAGGAGGCGAACTGCCCGATCGTCGCGGCCAGGAAGACGATGACGATGGCCAGCAGCGCCTGCGGCGTGTCACCGTCGACCAGGGACTTGGAGATCGGGGGCGCGATGAACACGCCCAGCACGGCACCGCCCACGAACCCCACGAAGCTCATCGCCCCGATGATGAAGCCCTGCCGGAAACCCGAGATGCCGAAGGCGATCACGAGGCCGATCAAGATGAGGTCAAGCAGATCACCGTACACGTCTCAAAGGTAACCAGCGATACGGTCAAGTGTGCACGTCTTCGATCAGGACGGCGTCACTCACCTGGCTACCTTGGGCGGTATGCCGCCCGACGAGGCTACAGCCCACGATCTCATCCAGGCTGCTCTGCGCGACACCGACCCTGACGGGCCGCTGCGCTGGCACGTGATCTCGTTGCTGCGTCAGCGGGGCGACCTGGAGTCGTTCATCGAGGCCAGGCGGCTGTGCGCCGCCGACACCGTCGAGGAGCGGCTGCTCGGCGTGGACATCATGGGGATGCTGGGGCCGTTCGTGGACCGCACGCTGCCGGTGCTGCGCTATCTGGCCGCCAGCGAGGAGGACGCCATGGTGCTCTACTCGGTGCTGATCGCGTTCGGGCATCTGGCGGACCCGCGCTCGCTGCCGTCCGTGATCGACCTGGCCGCTCACGAGGACGCACGAGTGCGGTACGGGGCCGCGTACGCGCTGCAACACGTCCTCGGCAACCCGCCGGACCGCGCCGGCCTGGCCACGCTGCGGACCCTGGCGGCCGACAGCGACGCCGACGTGGCCGGCTGGGCCTCGCTCGGCGTCGCACTCAGAGCGGCCCTCTAACTCGCTCGGGGTCGCCCTCAGAGCGGCCCTCTACCTCGCTCGGCGTCGCACTCAGAGCGGCCCTCTAACCGCGTGAGGCCATGTTGACCACCTCGGGCGGCAGGTCCTCCGTCCGGGTGGCGTCCCAGGGCCGTTCGAGCCCCGCCTCGCGCAGCACCGTGTCCAGCACCATCGCCGTGAACCCCCACACCAGCATCCCGCGCACCCGGAACGCCGGCCCCGCCGTGCCCCTGGGATGTTGCAGCGTGACCCGGTTGCCGGGATCGACCAGCTCGGCGATCGGCACGCGCTCGACCGAGTCGACCTCGTCGGGCGAGGCCGCGTGCACCGCCGACGGCTCGCGCCACCAGGCGATCACCGGCGTGACCCGGTTGTCGCTGTAGGGGAGGTAGAGCTCCGGCATCGTGCCCAGCACGTGCACCCCGCGCGGATCGGCTCCCGTCTCCTCCTCGGCCTCGCGCAGCGCCGCCTCGATCGGCCCCGCGTCCTCGGTGTCAACGCCGCCGCCTGGGAAGGCCGGCTGCCCTGCGTGCCTGCGACCGCGCGTGCTGCGCTGGATGAGCAGCACGTCGGGACCGTGCGGGCCCTCGCCGAACAACATCAGCACCGCCGCCTCACGGCCGCGCCCGGCGGGTGGCCGGAGTGAGCGGGGAACTCGGATCCGCTGCGCTTGCGCCGCAAGGGTCTCCAGCCAGTCGGGCACTTGGGTCACGCATCCTCCAACACGCCGGGCCCCCGATGACTTCCCGTGTTCAGGAGAAGGGGCCGGATCTGACGAGCTTCGTGGCCTCGGCGGGGGCGGTGGGGCCGGCGCCGTAGGAAGGGCAGAGGGCGGCCAGCGGGCACACGCCGCACGCGGGCCGGCGGGCGTGGCAGATGCGGCGGCCGTGCCAGATCACCCGGTGGGAGAAGATCGTCCACTCGCGTCTGGGCAGCAGTTCGCCCACGCAGTGCTCGATCTTGACGGGGTCGGTCTGCTCGGTCCAGCCGAAGCGGCGTACGAGCCGCTGGAAGTGGGTGTCCACGGTCAGCCCCGGCACGCCGAAGGCGTTGCCCAGCACCACGTTGGCCGTCTTGCGGCCCACGCCGGGCAGCGTGACCAGGTCTTTCAGCTTGCCGGGGACCTCGCCGCCGTAGCTCTCGCAGACCGACTGGGCCATGCCGATGATGCTGTTGGTCTTCGCGCGGAAGAAGCCGGTCGAGCGGATGATCTCCTCCATCTCCGACCGATCCGCACCGGCATAGTCCTCCACGGTTGGATATTTCGCGAAGAGGATGGGGGTGACCATGTTGACCCGTTTGTCCGTGCACTGGGCGGAGAGGATGGTCGCCACCAGCAACTCCAGCGGGTTGCGGAAGTCCAGCTCGCAATGGGCGTCCGGATAGGTCTCCGCCAGGATGCGGTTCATCTTTCGCGCCCGCCGGACCAGTGCGAGCTGGGTCTCAGGCTTGCGCCCCGCCGCGTTCGTCGCCATGTCGTAAGCGTAGGGGTTGAACCAAGGAGGGGTCCTCTCGCGTACAACCTGGCGCGTGGAAGGGGGTCGGTCATGGGTGACCAGGGAGCGACGCTGGCGGAGTTCGTCCGGCAGGGAGGGCCGCTGAGCGGCCAGGCGCTGCACCGGCTGGCGGTGAGCTGCGTGGCCGCCATGGCCAAGCTGCACGCGCGCGGCACCGCGGGAGTCCGGCTCGGCAAGGAGAGCGTGGCGCTCGGGACGCGGGGCCAGGTGCTCATCGGCTGGCAGAGCGCCGAGGACGGGTCCGGGGCGGCGGAGGACGTACGGGCGTGGGCGGACCTCGTGGTCTTCGCCGCGACCGGCTCCGAGCACGGCGACACCGCCGTGCTGCCGCCCGCGCTGCGGATCGCCGTCGAGCAGTGCCGCCGTCCCGACGCCGCCGCCCGTCCACAGGCTGTGGACGTGCTCAGGGTCCTGCTCGGCCGCTCCGTCGCCGCGGCGGTGGCCTCTGTGGACGGTCTGCTGCGCAGAGCGGGTTGACAACCCGGTCGCGGTACGAATAAGGCCTTCCGGTACTTTTCCCCCGGGACTCGGCTCACCTGGGCAGGCCAGACCACTCCGGCATTCCCATAACCTGTGTGTGCCACCCGGAGTGGGGTGAGTCACAATGGCAGCAGAGGAGGCAGAGTGAACACCGAAGATGTGCTGGGCAAGGCCCCCCTGTTCGCCGCGCTGGACCGCGAGAGCGCCGCGGCGCTGCGTACGAGCATCACCGAGGTCCAGCTGTCCAAGGGACAGACGCTCTTCCACGAGAACGAGACGGGCGACCGCCTCTACGTCGTGCTGGAAGGCAAGATCAAGCTTTCCCGCACCTCCCCGGACGGGCGGGAAAACCTGCTGAGCGTCCTGGGGCCGAGCGAGATGTTCGGCGAGTTGTCGCTGTTCGACCCGCGGCCGCGCACGGCCACGGCGACGGCGCTGACCGAGGTGCGCCTGGCCGGGCTGGGCCACGACGACCTGCGGCCCTGGCTGACCGGCCGGCCCGAGGTGGCCCTCCACCTGCTGCGCGCGCTCGCGCAGCGGCTGCGCAGGACCAACGACGTGCTGGCCGACCTGGTCTTCACCGACGTTCCCGGGCGGGTGGCCAAGCAGCTGCTCGACCTGGCGGAGCGGTTCGGCACCAAGACCGACGACGGCCTGCGGGTGCACCACGACCTCACCCAGGAGGAGCTGGCGCAGCTCGTCGGCGCCTCGCGGGAGACGGTCAACAAGGCGCTGGCCGACTTCGCGCAGCGCGGCTGGCTGCGGATCGAGGCCAAGGCCGTGGTCATCCTCGACATGGACCGGCTCTACAACCGGTCGAGATAATCAAGCTGGGCAACGACTGACATCTCGGCGGCGGGCCAGAGCGAGCGGTCGACGTCGGCGTACACGATCTTGACGATCTGGCGCGGCGTGCGGGCGCCCTGCTCGCGCGCCGCCCTGATCTGGTCGAGGCGCTCGCGCCGGTGCGCGATGTAGCCGTCGAGCGCGCCGATCGGGTCGGGCAGCACCGGGCCGTGTCCCGGCAGCAGTGCCAGCGCGTTCAGGCTCTCGGCCACGGCCCTGAGCTTGTCGAGACTGCGGAGATAGTCGGCCAGCCCGCCGTCGCGGGCGACGATCGTGGTGCCCCTGCCGAGCACGGTGTCGCCGGTCAGCATCGCCCGGTCCGCGGGCAGCCAGAAGCACAACGAGTCGAACGAGTGGCCCGGGGTGCCGTACACGTGGATCTCCAGGCCCGCCACCTTCACCACGTCGCCGTCGGCGAGTCCCTCGTCGCCGAGCCGGTGGCGCGGGTCCAGGGCCCGCACGGGCGCGTTCACCATGCGCGCGAAGCGCCTGGCGCCGCCGCTGTGGTCGAAGTGGCCGTGGGTGAGCAGGATCTCGGTGACGCGGCGCTCTCCGAGGTGCTCGGCGACGCGGCGCAGGTGCGACTCGTCATCGGGTCCCGGATCGACGACGACCACCTCCTCGCCGGCCCCGATCATCCAGGTGTTGGTGCCGTCGAGGGTCATCGCCGAGGGGTTGGGGGCGAGCAAATTCTCGGCGTGTTCGGTACGCGACCCGTCGGGCGTGTCGATCGGAATGTAAAGACCGCTCATGACGTCACCAGCCGCATCTCACCCTCGATCTCCACGGCTCTCGGCATGATCGTCACGATCTCACGGGGCGCGGCCAGGACCCCGGCCACGCTGTCGTAGGCGGACAGCTCGCTCAACGTCCGGTACGTCGGCGGCATGAGGAAGATCTCCCCCTGGTGCGCCAGCTCAATCGACTCACCCGGCCGCTGCCAGACGACCTGGTCGGCCTCCCCGCCCACGTCACGCGTACGTTGCCCCTCGGGCAGCACGGCGACGAAGAACCGCGTGTCGAACCGTTTGCGCTCGATCTCCGGAGTGATCCAGTGCGCCCACGGCTTGAGCAGGTCGGAGCGGAGCACCAGCCCGCGCCGGGACAGGAAGTCGGCGAAGCCCAGGCTGTGGTCGATCAACGCCAGCCGATCGGCCTCCCAGTCCTCCCCCGTCGTGTCGGCCACCACGGAGCCGGGCCCCGGCCCCGCCAGGAGCACGCCCGACTCCTCGAACGTCTCCCGTACGGCCGCGCACACCAGCCCGCGCGCCAGCCGTTCCCCGGCGTGGAAGACCTCGCCCCACTCGGCCGGGGACGGCCCGGCCCAGGCGACGGCCTGATCGGTGTCGCGCACGTCCACAGAGCCGCCGGGGAAGACGTAGGCGCCCGCGGCGAAGGCCATCGTTGCCTTGCGCCGCAGCAGGTAGACCTCCGGCCCCGGCCGCAGGAGCACCACCGTGGCGGCGTCCCGCGCCGGCGCCGGTCGCACCCGCCCGGCCAGGACGTCGCGTGCCCGGGCGGCGAGTTCGGCTGGAAGCGGCAATCCAGTCACATGACCTCCTTCTAGAACATCACTCGGTCATGGTGACATATGCCCAATTAGCCGACTTCGACGATCAGCTCCACCTCGACCGGCGCGTCGAGCGGCAGCGCGGCGACGCCCACGGCGCTGCGCGCGTGCTTGCCCTGCTCCCCGAACACCTCGGCGAGCAGGTCACTGGCGCCGTTGGCCACCTGCGGCTGCCCGGTGAAGTCGGGAGCGCTGGCGACGAACACGACGACCTTCACGATCCGCCGCACCCTGGACAGCTCGCCTATCTCGCCCTTGACCGCGGCCAGCGCGTTGAGCGCGCAGACGCGAGCCTGCGCCTTGCCCTCGTCGACGCCCAGGTCGGTGCCGAGCTTGCCGGTCTGGTGCAGCTTGCCCTCCAGCATCGGCACCTGACCCGAGGTGTAGACGAGGTCTCCGGTGCGCACGGTGGGGACGTAGGAGCCCACCGGCGCGACGGGCGCGGGCAGCGTGTAACCGAGCTCCTCGATCTTCTGCTCCGGGGTCACTGCTTCTCCTTCTTGAAGTAGGCGACGAGCTGCTCGGGCGTGGGGCCCTGCACGATCTGGACGAGCTCCCAGCCGTCGGCGCCGAAGTTGTCGAGGATCATCTTGGTGTTGTGGATCAGCACGGGGGCTGTGAAGTACTCCCATTTCTTCATGGGGGCAGCTTATTGTGAGCAATCTCAAACGGTGGTCGTCGGCTTCCGGCAAGTGACCGTTCGGTAGCCTCGAAACGTGGACTCTCCGGACACGGATTGGGCCGACGTACGGCTGCACGTCGTCACCGGCAAGGGCGGCACCGGCAAGACGACCGTCGCCGCCGCCCTCGCCCTCGCCCTGGCCTCAGGCGGACGCAAGGTGCTGCTCGTGGAGGTGGAGGGCAGGCAGGGCATCGCGCAGATCTTCGACCTGCCGCCGCTGCCCTACGAGGAGCGCAGAATCGCGGTCGCGCCCTCGGGCGGCGACGTTTACGCGCTGTCCATCGATCCCGAGGAGGCCATGCTCGAGTACATGGAGATGTTCTACGGGATGCGCAGGGCGGGCCGGGCGCTGACCAAGATGGGCATCGTCGACTTCGCCACCACCGTGGCCCCAGGCTTCCGCGACGTGCTCGTGACGGGCAAGACCACCGAGGCCGTACGCAGGCGCGCCAGGAACGGCCGCAGGGTCTACGACGCGGTCGTGCTCGACGCGCCGCCCACGGGCCGCATCACGCGCTTCCTGAACGTCACCAAGGAGGTGGCGGGCCTGGCCAAGGTCGGCCCCATCAAGAACCACTCCGACCTCGTCAGCGGCGTCGTGAAGTCCCCGGAGACGGCTGTGCACTTCGTCACGCTGCTGGAGGAGATGCCGGTGCAGGAGACGCTCGACGGCCTGGCCGAACTGCGCTCCGCCGGTCTTCCCGCGGGTGGGATCTTCATCAACATGGTCCGCGAGTCGCTCCTGCCCCAGGCCGCACTTGACATGGCTGTCAAGGACCGGTTCGACGCCGGCGAACTCGCCCTCGGGCTCAAGGCCACAGGCGTGGCCGACGGCGCCCAGGCCACGGCGCTGGCCGAGGCGCTCGCCGCGGAGGTCGTCGAGCACGCCCACCGCACGGAGCTGGAGCGCGCCGAGCGCGAGTCGCTGGCCGGGGCCGGACTGACGAGCTACGAACTGCCGCTGCTGGCCGACGGCGTGGACCTGGCCGGCCTGTACGAGCTGGCGGAGAGCATGCGCACCCAGGGAGCAGCGTGAAGAAGCCCACCCGGCTGGAGATCGACGCGATCCTCGACGACCCGGGCACCAGAATCATCGTCTGCTGCGGCGCCGGCGGGGTGGGCAAGACCACGACCGCGGCGGCGCTGGGCCTGCGGGCCGCCGAGCGCGGCAGGTGCGCGGTCGTGCTGACCGTCGACCCGGCCAAGCGGCTGGCCCAGTCGATGGGGCTGACCGAGCTGGACAACACCCCGCGCCTGATCACCTCACCGGAGGGCGACGGCCAGCTCTACGCCATGATGCTCGACATGAAGCGCACGTTCGACGAGATCATCGAGGCGCACGCCGACCCGGTGCGGGCCAGGCAGATCCTGTCGAACCCCTTCTACCAGTCGCTTTCCTCCAGCTTCTCCGGCACGCAGGAGTACATGGCCATGGAGAAGCTGGGCCAGCTCCGCCGCTCGGACGAGTGGGACCTGATCATCGTCGACACGCCGCCCTCGCGCTCGGCACTTGACTTCCTGGACGCGCCCGAGCGGCTCGGGCGCTTCCTCGACGGCCGGTTCATCCGGCTGCTGACCGCTCCGGCCAAGGCCGGTGGGCGCAGCGCGTTCCGACTGCTCAACGCCGGGTTCGGGTTGATGGCCGGGGCCATGACGAAGTTGCTGGGCGCGCAGGTGATCAAGGACCTGCAGACGTTCGTGTCCGCGCTCGACGCGGTGTTCGGCGGGTTCAGGCAGCGGGCCGAGATGACCTACCGGCTGCTCCAGGCGCCGGGCACGGCCTTCCTGGTGGTGGCCGCGCCCGAGCGCGACGCGATGCGCGAGGCGTCCTACTTCGTGGAACGCCTGGCTGAGGAGCGCATGCCCCTGGCTGGCCTGGTGGTCAACCGGGTGCACGAATCGCCTGCCTCGGCACTCTCGGCCGCCCGCAGCGCAGCCGCTGCGGAGGACCTGGAGTCGAGGGGCGAGCATGAACTCACCGCGGCAGTGCTGCGGCTGCACGCCGGGCGAATGCAGCTCGCCGCCCGCGAAAGCCGCGAGCAGGAGCATTTCATCTCGGCCCACCCCACGGTGCCCGTGGTGCAGGTCCGCGCCATGTCCGAGGATGTCCACGATCTGACGGGTCTGCGGCAGATCGGGGACCTGTTGGCGACCGCATAGAAAGTACGGCCGGCTGTGTGAGGCCGGCCGTACGCGGTCGCCGGGCTGGGGTCAGCCCGCGATCAGCTCGTTGGTTCGTTCGTACTCTTCCTTGGCGGACTCGAGTAGTTCACGCCATGAGTCCACGTCGGGTCGCCGCCTGAGCAGCGCACGTCGTTCCCGTTCTGTCATGCCGCCCCAAACCCCGAACTCGATGCGGTTGTCCAACGCATCGGCGAGGCATTCAGTGCGGACCGGGCAACCCCGGCAGATGAGCTTGGCTCTGTTCTGCGCGGCGCCCTGCACGAACAGGGCATCCGGATCCGCACCCTTACAGGCGGCACGGGAGGTCCAATCCGTGATCCACATTTTCGACCCCACTCCCCTTAGGTGGTCAGTCGTCATTTGGGGCCGACGGGCGCGGGCGCCGAGCCTCCATATTCAGTTGCCGCAGGGAGAACGTACGCAACTAGACGTTCGGGCCGACAGACCCCAGAGGACCAATTTCTCGCGGCAGTCTTGACCGGGAATGACTAGTCACCCCCATCAGTCAAGGTGAAATGGTGTCGTGCTACCGGATTGGTCAGTCTTTCCACGTACTCTTGATACCGTGCAAGCGCGTGGCAAAGATCGCTCCAACCCCGTCCTCGGCGTCCTGCGCCTCGTCATCGCCGGGGCAGCCGCTGGAGTGCTCGCGGCGGCGGTGGCGCTGCCGGCGGTCGGCGGAGCGGGAATGTCCACCAAGACCGCAGTGGAAGGGCTCAATCTCAAGCCCGAAGAGCTCAACGAGCCCCCTCTGCCCGAGCGGACGCTCCTCATGGACGCGAACGGCAAGCAGATCGCACAGTTCTACTTCGAGAACCGCCAGGTCGTGCGCCTCGACCAGGTCTCCACGATCATGCAGACCGCGCTGATCGCGATCGAGGACTTCCGTTTCTACCAGCACGGGCCGATCGACGTGGAGGGAACCGCCAGAGCGCTCATCAAGAATTTGAGCACCGGTGGCGTGACCCAGGGTGGTTCGTCGATCACCCAGCAGTATGTCAAGCAGGTTCTGGTCAACGCGGCCGAGACGCCCGAGGACCAGGCGGCGGCCATCGCGCCCACGGTCTCCCGCAAGCTGGCCGAACTGCGCTACGCGATGGCGATCGAGAAGAAGTACTCCAAGAACCAGATTCTCGAGAAATATCTGAACATCGCCTACTTCGGCGCGGGCGCCCACGGCGTCCAGGCGGCGGCCAGGCGCTTCTTCGACAAGCCGGCCGCCAAGCTCACCCTCGTCGAGGCCGCCACGCTCGCCGGCGCCGTCCAGAACCCGGCCAGGACCGACCCCAACATCGGCCCCGAGTCCCGCGCGCGACTGCTGGAGCGGCGCAACCTCGTGCTGGACCGGATGGCCGAGATCGGCAAGATCACGGTCCAGGAGGCCGCCGAGGCCAAGTCGAAGAAGCTGGGCTACAAGGACGTCAAGGTGCCCGGCGGCTGCGAGGCCAGCAAATATCCGTACTTCTGCCTCTACGTCCAGTACGAGATCCTCAACAACGAGGACTTCGGCAAGGACCAGGACGACCGCAGGAAGCTGCTCCAGCGCGGCGGTCTGACGATCAAGACCACGATCGACCCCAAGATGCAGGCGGCCGCCGAGAAGGCGATCAAGAAGTACGTCAGCTCCAAGGACAAGCCCGTGGCCTCGCAGGCCATGGTCGTCCCCGGCACCGGCGAGATCAAGGCGATGGCCGCCTCGCGGAAGTTCGGCGGGAGCAAGAAGAAGAACGAGATGAGCTACAACATCGTGGCCGACGCGGCGCACGGCGGCGGTCGCGGGTTCCAGCAGGGCTCGACGGCCAAGGTCTACACGCTGGCCGCGGCGCTGGAGGAGGGCCTGAAATACGGCGACGGCTTCCCCGCCCCGTCCGGATACCAGGCCGGCGGCTACAGCACGTTCAAGAACTGCAAGGGCCAGAACGTCGGAGACCCGACGCACACCGTACGCAACTCCAGTGAGGGCGGCGGCGGCTTCAAGACCCTGCAGACCGGCACCTGGGGCTCGGTGAACACCTTCTTCGTCAAGCTGGAGCAGCGGGTCGGGCTCTGCGACGTGGTCAAGATGGCCAAGAAGCTCGGCGTCAAGCGGGCCGACGGGCAGAAGTTGTCCGAGGTCGAGACGTTCACGCTCGGCGTCAACGAGGTCGATCCCATCACCATCGCCAGCTCCTACGCGGTCTTCGCCTCGCGCGGCCAATACTGCAGGCCGCTGGCCATCACCGAGATCAAGGACAGGGACGGCAAGGCCAAGCAGTACAAACCGAAGTGCTCCCAGGTGCTGGAGGAGGAGGTCGCCGACGCGGTCAGCGGCATCCTGTCCGGCGTGTTCACCAAGGGCACCATGGTCGACGTCGGCGGCATCGGGCGCGACGCGGCGGGCAAGACCGGGACGACCGACAACTACATGTCGGCCTGGTTCTCCGGTTACACCCCCAACCTCTCCTCCGCCGTCAGCCTGGGCGACCCGCGCGGCACCTCGGCCCACAAACTGATCGGGATCACGATCGGCGGGCGCTACTACCCGTACGTGTACGGCTCGTCGATCTCCGGGCGCATCTGGAAGGACTCGATGCTGACCGCGCTCAAGGGGATCGAGCCGACCGAGTTCAGCTCGGTGGACCAGTCGCGCTTCGGGGGATGCACGGAGAACTGCGCGCCCAAGCCGAAGAAGGAGCGAGAGGACGAGCGGTCGGGCAATCCGTTCGACATCTTCAACCCGGACGACAGGGGCGAGCCGCCACCCGGCTTTGACGGCCGCGACGGCCGCGGCGGCGACGGGCGCGGGCGCGGTGGCGCAGCGGGTCCCATAACACCCGCTGGCTAGCCCTGAGGGCTGGTTTGAGCCGGTTGGGCCGCCCCGGAGGGGTTGGGGTGGCCCGGCACCGGCGACAGGGGCTCTCGGGGCCCCACAGGACGGCCGACTACTCGGCGGCCAGCTTCGCCCATACGGCGAGGTGGGCTACTCGGCGGCCAGCTTCGCCTGTACGGCGAGACGAGCTACTTGGTGGCCAGCTTCGCCCGTACGACGGCGGCGACGCGGCCGCCCTCGGCCCGGCCGGCGACCTTCGGGTTGACGACCTTCATGACCTGCCCCATGGCCTGCGGCCCCACGGCGCCCGTCTCGGCGAGCGCGGCCTCGACCAGCTCGGCCAGTTCCTCGTCGGAGAGCTGCGCCGGCAGGTACTCCTCCAGCACCGCGTGCTCGTCGAGCTCCGCCTGAGCCTGCTCCGCCCGCCCCGCGTTGCCGAACGCCTCCGCCGCCTCGCGCCGCTTCTTGGCCTCCCTGGTCAGGACCTTGATGACCTCGTCGTCGGACAGCTCCCTGGCCGTCTTGCCGGCCACCTCCTCGACGTTCACGGCGGCCAGGGCCATCCGGACCGTACGGAGGCGTACCTCGTCCTTGCTCTTCATCGAGGCCGTCAGATCGGCCTTCAGCTTGTCCTTCAATGCGCTCATGCGCTCCATCTTGCCGTCTGAGCGGACCCTCCTGTCGCACGAGCGGTAGCCTCACGCCGGATCTCGGGCATCATGAATACGTGAGGAAAGCCGTCGCAGTGCCCCTGTCCATGCTCGGTCTCGGCCTGGCCGGGCTGGGTTACGCCTCCGTGGTGGAGCGCAACTGGTTCCGTCTGCGCCGCTTCGACGTCCCTGTGCTGGAGCGCGGCCAGCGTCCCGTGCGCGTCCTCCACCTGTCGGACCTGCACCTGACGCCGGGCCGTACGATGCTGATCAACTGGGTCCGCTCGCTCGGCGCCCTGGAGCCCGACCTGGTCGTCAACACCGGCGACTCGATCGCGCACCCCGAGGCCGTCCCCTCGCTCCTGCACGCCCTGGAGCCCCTGCTCTCCCGCCCCGGCCTGTTCGTCTACGGCTCCAACGACCTCTACGCCCCGAAGCCGAAGAACCCGGCCCGCTACCTGTGGCGCACCTCCAAGAACGAGCGCCGCCAGCACGTCCCCAGCCTCCCGTGGGAGGAGCTGGGAGCGGGCATGGCCTCCGAGGGCTGGCTCGACATGAACAACACCACGGCCCGCATCAAGGTGGGCGACCTGGACGTGGCCGTGGCGGGCATCCACGACTCCCACATCTCCCGCGACCGCTACGACCTGGTCGCGGGCCCCGCCCCGGAGGACGCCGACCTCCGCCTGGGCGTCATGCACTCCCCCGAGCCCCGCAACATGACCCGCTTCGCCGCCGACGGCTACCAACTCCTGCTGGCCGGCCACACCCACGGCGGCCAACTCTGCATCCCGTTCTACGGCGCCCTGGTGACCAACTGCGGCATCGACCGCGCCCGCGTCAAGGGCCTGAGCCGTCACGACTCGGCCTGGCTCCACGTGTCCGCCGGCCTCGGCACCTCCCCGTACGCCCCGGTCCGCTTCGCCTGCTTCCCGGAGGCGACCCTTCTCACGCTGGTTCCCCGGAGATAAAGGCGGTCACAAGCACCTTGGAAGTCCGCTAGACTTTTCCAAGCACGCGCACGACGAAGGCGTGCGACCGGGGTGTAGCGCAGCTTGGCAGCGCGCTTCGTTCGGGACGAAGAGGTCGTGGGTTCAAATCCCGCCACCCCGACAGTATCGCCGCAGGTAGAAGGCCGCTTCCGAAGGTCGGAAGCGGCCTCTTCCGTCTCCTGAGTGACCAACTGCGTGACTACCGTCCGCCGACCGTCACTCCACCTGCCCGGCAATGAGCAGATCTGTCCCCAGGGATGGCTACCGTGTTTGGATCAGGTCACCGCGCTGAAGGGTGGTCACATGCGAGATGCCTCCGACTCGGTCGGGCAAACCAACAAGTCCTTCGATGAACTGCTCAGCAGGAACGATCTAACCGACGATCAGCGAAAGCACCTCCGCGCCGAAGCCGCGCTCGGGCATGCCGCCGCTCTGCTGGTCCTTCGAGGCCAAACAGCCGTAGCTGAACTCTTGCTGGAAGTGAAGGGCGCCTACATCGAGTGGGACCCTGAGTCACAGGAGGAAGACCTGTGGCTCGAAGTTAGACCCGAACACCAGAGCCTTTTCACGGAGGAGATTACAAAGCAAGTCCGAGATACATGTGTGGAGGTCTCCAACCGTCGTGATTACGGCGTCGGCTGGGTAGGAGTTCGCGAGATATTGCCTTCCGTTGGCCCGCAGTGGCGAGAGCAGGTAAGGGAACGCATCTCAGGAAAGCAGCAGAGCAATCAAGCTCGACTGGTCCGAGTCGAAACACCTCGATACACCGAGGACTCCCTGGCCTTCACCAATAGTGGCGAGTTGACGGTGTATCGAGCGCTCAAGAAGATTCAGGAAACGGAGCTTCCCTCCGACGACACCATTGGCATCCTCCCACTGCCTGGAGGCCGTGTATTGGGCCGCACATGGGAGCCAGATGTTGTGGTGACATATCGTGGGCGCGCTGGCGTACTAGAGATCGACGGCCCACACCACAACGGCCGCAGGGCGCTGGACACGACAAGGGAGCATCTCCTCCGGGACGTTGGAGTCGCCTTTGTGGACCGTATCCCGGTGGAGGTTGTTAGCAACCCGACAGAACTCTGGGCAAGCTTGCTGCGCTTCATCAAGCGTCTAGGGGAAACAAAGTAGCGACGCCATCTGGCGCGGACCATCGAATGACCGCGCCAGATGATATGCTCATTTCTCTCGGAAGATCTGGTCCATTGCCGTAGCGCCACCCTGAAGCACTGGGCGAATCTGTTTCCGATACACCGCCTCGGTAACAGCGGTACTACTGTGCCCCACGAGGCGTGAGATTTCCTCTAGCGAGATCCCATTATCCGAGAGCAGCGAGACAAAGCTGTGACGAAGCTCGCGCGGCGTCCATTGCATTGGATCCACGCCTTCAGCGTCTTTGATGGCGTTGCGAAAGCCGCGCCGGACGTTGGCAGCATCCAAGGGCTTACCTGTGGCGGACGAGAACACAAGGCTCGTTGCCATCCAGTTTTTGCCCTCCTCCTGTTGCCGGGCGTCCCGGTGATGCCGAAGGAGATCCACGCAGCGTTTGGGCAATGCGAGAGTACGGCGTGACTTCCGAGTCTTGGTGTCTCCCCCAGCCCGTACGGAGCGCCACACTGCCACGTGAGGCGGCACGGGCGGATGTGCATCCGGATCACCATCCAGGTCTACGTGATCCCATGTGAGCGCTCGTAGCTCTTCTGTACGTGCGCCAGTAAGCAGGGACAGGACGATGTAGGCATACATTTTGGAGCCTTCAGCAGCCTTCAGTACGGCTTCCGCCTGTGCGAAGGTCAGCGCCTTGGAAGGGCGGCCCGACTTGCCCTTCGGGACTGAGGACAGCGTCACGACGTTCCGCTTCACCTTGTCTCGGGCCATCGCTCGTTTGATTGCACGGTTGAGGCAGCCGTGGAGGCCCTGGAGAGTCCGTGTACTGAGTGTCTTCGTCTTGGTAGCGAGCCACTTGTCCACGTCTTCCGCACTCAGGTCCCGGAGCTTCCGAGCGCCCAAGGCCGGGATGATGTGCATCCTGCAGAGGATCGTGCAGGTCTTCACCGTGGCGGGGTCCCGACCGTTCAGGCCGTAGGCCAGCCAGTCGTTCACTGCACGCTCCACGGTGTAGTCGGCCGGTGCGATGGCCAGGCCGTCTTCGTAGTCGCGGAGGACCTCCTTGAGCTTATTCTTGGCTTCGGTCTTGGTTTTGCCACTCCCCCGTTTCACGATGCGCTTGCCGCTGGGGTCGTAGCCGAGGCTGGCGGTGGCGATCCAGCGTTGGCGCTTGTCGTCCCAGTGCAGGCCGCCGTCTCCTCTGCTGCGTCGCTTGGTCATCAGGCTGCTTCCTCTGCTTCCTTTTCCAGGAGGGCGATGTAGTCACGGATGGCACCGGCGGTGATGAGGCGGGCGCGGCCTTGCTTGACCGAGCGCAGGCGGCCGGTGCGGATCTGGTCGTAGATGACGGTTCGGCTCATGCGGAGCAGGCGCATGGCGTCGGTGACGCGGTAGAGCTGGGTGTCGGCGAGCCGGACGCTGTCCGGCGGTGAGGTGGTCACAGGTGGGTCTCCTCATCGGCGGGGACAGCGGGGACAGGCAGCAGGGCCGGTTGTCCCTCGGGGTGATTGGCATTGGTGCTGGTCGCGGTGTGGTCGGGGACTGCAGGGACGCCGGGGACGGCTCCCTGGGGTGGTGTCCCGGGGAGGCGGTAGTGACCGGTGGCGTTCACGCAGAGCTGGCCGTCGGCGTTCATCCGCTGGCAGGTCTTGCGGACGTTCTCGTGGGACAAGCCGGTGGCGTCGGAGATGGCCTTGGGCGTGCTGTTCGGGTTGGCGCGGACGTGGCGGGCGATGGCGGCTCGGGTGTCGGACAGGGTGTGGTCTTCGGGTGGGCCGTCCAGGAGTTGCCAGATGCCGACGGCGGGTTGGAAGGCCATGGCGTACTCGGCCTCTTCGACGTCGCGGCCGGTGACGTGCAGGACGCCGTCAGCGGTGCCTCGGGCGCGTTTGAGGACGAGGGTGGCGTCGGCGGCTCCGGCGATGCCGTTGGTGCCGGAGACTTCGCTCAGAAAGTCTTCTGAGGCCATCTTGCGGACGTGGTGGACCAGGACGACGGCGACGCCGTAGGTGTCGGCCAGGCGCTTGACGCGGCTCATGGCCGTGTAGTCGGCGTCGTAGGCGGACAGGCCGGGCGCGGTGTTGCCTCGGATCTTGGCGAAGACGTCGATGACGACCAGGCGGGCGTTTGCGTTGCGTTCCAGCCAGCGGGCGATGGCCTCTTCCCCGCCCTGCGGGAGGGTGGGGCAGGTGGTGGCCAGGGTCAGGTCCTTGGGTGCGGGCTGGCCTCCGAGGATCTTGCCCATGCGGTTCTGGAGACGGCGGGCGGTGTCCTCAAGGGCGAGGTAGAGGACCGGGCCGGGTTCCAGTTCGATGACTTCCAGGGCTTTGGCGCCGCCGGCGACGGCTATCCCGAGGCCGAGGCTGAGCCAGGACTTGCCGACCTTGGGCGGGCCTGCCAGCAGGCTCAACCCTTCGGCGATGATCCCGGGAACCGCCCAGCGGGGCTCGGGGAAGGTCATGGCCATCAGTTCGTCTGCGGTCCAGGAGGTGCGGAACGGTACGGCATGGCTGGGTGCTTGGACGGCATCACCGTTGACCAGGCGCAGGTGTGTGGGCTGGTCGGTCATGCGGCCACCGTCCGGGGCCGGCGGGCTCCGGCGCGCAGGCCGGAGGCGATGGTGCGCTGGGCCTCGCGGCAGGGCTGGCCGATCTGCGTGGCTGCCTCCGAGAGCCACGAAGTGACGGCGGCGGCGTTCAGTTCGCCTCCGGCGACGAGTTGGCCGAGCGCGACGGACGCCAGGTAGAGCGCGTTGTTGTGGCCGTGGGGTGGTGAGCTGGCCACCCGGTCCAACTCACCGACGACGGCGGCGCGGATGTAGGAGCCGTGGCGGTCGGACGCGAGCGGCACGGTGATCGGCTTCTGTGGTGGTAGCGGGGCTGGGCGTAGTCGTTCGACCAGCCAGGCCGGGAGTGGTGCGGGTGGTATCGGGTGCAGGACTTGGTAGGTGCCGGTGGCGTCGCGGTCGGTGACGTGGCTGCCGGGGCCGACGACGTAGCCGCCGTTGGCGCGGGTGTCGATCAGCCAGCCGAGGCCGCCGTTGCCGCCTTGGGTGTTCGTCAGGGTTACTCCCTTGGGTGCGGTGAAGTACAGGTGCAGGCCGCCGCGTCGGGTGCGGACCTGGAAGGTCTCCAGCGGCAGTGGCTGTCCGGCCTGCTCGCACAGGGCGGCAAGGACGTCAGCGCCGTCTCGGATTCCTGGACCATTCCACTGCGATGGTGGTTGCTCGTCGTGCTTGGGCTGGTCGAGATCGATGACGACGAGGTTGGACGGGCCGGTGGCGATGCCGATGTTGTACGGGCGTTGCCAGATGCGGCGGATGGTGGCCGGGTCGGCGGTGGTGCGGTGTTGCCAGGCGGTGAAGCCGCGGGGCGGGGTCTTGCCGTTCGGTGCGAGTGGGAAGACGTGCCAGCCTCGGGCGGCGGCCGCGAGGGCGTAGCGGGTCAAGTTCATGATCGGCATGGGTGCTCCAGTCAGCGGGTGGTGTCGCGGTGCAGGGCGCGGACGTGGTTCCAGAGGTGGCGGCCGATTCGCAGGCGGAGGCCGGTGGCGTGGCAGCGGCGGCAGTCGTGGGTGCCTCGTCCGATGCGGTTGGGCAGGTGGCGCTTGCCCTGGCACTTCCGGCAGGTGTCGAACGGGCGAATCCAGCAGATGATGGCGTAACGGAAGGTGAAGAACAGGATGAAGATGATCACTGCGCTAGCGATGAGCGTGGCAGGGTCCATGGGTGGCCTCCTAGGCCGTTGTTGGGTGTCGTCAAGGGAGGGCGCTAGCGTGCTAACGCCCTAGCCAGGGCTTATTTCTGCTGCTAGCGGGGGTGCTAGCGATAGCAGGGTCAGCCGCTAGCGCTAGCACCCGCCGGCGGGGTCACTCCGTGCCGGTTCGCCGGTTACGTTCCGCGATGGCATCGGTGAGGTCGTCCAGGCGGATGCCGCGCCTGGTCACGGCCTTGCCGTCGATGCGACGGCCGATCGCCTGGACGGGTACGCCGTGCGGCTTGAGTGCGGTGGTGAGCTGTTCGGACGCCCAGCCGGTGTAGAAGTCGGGGCGCAGTTCGGCCAGACGGGTGCACAGGGTCTCGTTCCAGACGGCGGTCTCGCCTGCGGGCCAGATCTGGGCTACGTCGGTCAGCAGGTCGAAGGTGGGTGCGTCGGTGCGGGTCTGGGTGCCCTCCTCGGGCAAGGTGCCGGCCAGGCCGCGTAGCTGCATGGCGCGGGCTACGACC
>NZ_JBHSPA010000067.1:0-2226 GCF_042656245.1 Nonomuraea insulae | reverse complement strand
TCGCCGCCGCGATCATCTGCTGGCGACGCCTCAACCGCTGATCATTCTGTTAGGACTTCTAAGAGGTGTCGGCACAGTCGCGCATATGGCTGGGGCCGCAGCGGTTCCCTCATCCCGCCGTTCGACAGCTGCGCGATTAGCTAGCGGTGAGAAGGACTGTTGGTCACCGGCCTTCACTGAAAACGCTCATCCTTCGCTGGGAGAGGTCAGGTGGTCGTCCTTCATCGAAGGCTGATCATTGTCACTCAAGATTGATGGCCGGGGGCGCCGCTGAAGGTTGTCCGGCTGAGGGTGCTGGGCTGCGGGGGTGGAAGCAGGGGCGACTTACGGATACGAACGAGGAGCGTGCTCAACTCGCGGGGCGGGCTTCGCGGACGATGACGGTCTGGTCGTGGCGGAAGGTAACTCGTCCGGTGCGCAGTCCGTTCCAGGTGTTGCCGGTTCCGTTGTAGCGGGTGGTCTCCAGGGACCAGCGCAGGTTACCTGCGCAGAAGTCGTCGAGGGTGTCGAGGTAGGCGCGCAGGGCGGGGTTTGGGTATCTGCGGCGAAGTTGTTCGCCCAGGGCGGTGCGGGCCTGGTCCGCCTGGTGGATGCGGTCGCAGATGAGGTCGACGGCGTGCTGGAGGTTGGGGACGTGGCGGTGCAGGAGCACGCCCACAGCGTTGAAGTGATCGCCTTTGAAGCATTCGGCGCGGCAGGAGAAGAGGTCGTTGACGAACATCGCGTGTTCTACCGCGAGATCCCCGGCCTTGGCCAGGTCGGGATCGGCTGCCAGCAGATCGGTCAGGTCCATATCCAGGATGTACTCGATGGTGACGATGTAGGGCTGCAGTCCGACAGAGATGCGGCGTAGGTTGAGATAGGTGTCGAAGTCCGGCGTGTGCAGGCTTCGGCGGTAGTGGTTCTCCTTCAGGACAGCGCCGAACCAGTCCTGCCAGGTCTGCCGGTATCGCCGGTAGACGCCTTCGGGCATATTCCGTTTGAACGTGGCGAAGACGTCCGCGTACGCGCGCCCATAGGGATGGTCTGCGGCCTGTGCTTCTGCGACTTCCCCGAAGAGGGCATCCTGGAGCACGGCGATGTCGTCGACCTCGAACGCCAGCGAGGTCATCTGGGAGGAGTGGGTCACTCTCTCGGCGAGGCCGCGGGGGTAGACCAGCGAGTCCCACATGGGGTATCGGCACTCCAGCAGGCTCTGCATTGCCTCGGCGTCCGCGAACGGCAGGAATTCCGCCACCCAGGCCGCGTTATCTTCATAGATCGTCGGATAGTCGACGTTGATGCGCGGTCGTGTTTGGCAGGCCACCTCCGGCAGCCGGAAGCCGATTCCTGGCAGTAGCGCCGGTGGAACACGAACCACCACGAAACCCACCTCTCACGCGAGTCAACGACCCCGTAACACAAGGTGTTCCACGCGCAACTGACCGTCACACCGGGCATGCTTGCTGGACTTGATCGGGACTCGCGCTCAACCTTCGGTGACACACGATCAATCGTGGGTGACACAGGACAGTGGTGATCTGTCGCAGCGAAAGTTGAGCATTGTCACCGAAGTTTGAGTGGCGAGAGACTGGCTGTCAGTTCACCTTCTGGCGTTGAGCGACCAGACGCTGTTCTGGGGCCACCCAGCGGCAGCGCTCTGAGCACCCTTTCGGTGAACACCCCTTGGCGATGTTGGGGGGTGGAGCGCCGCAGGTTCCGCAGGCTTGTTGGCGAAACCTGTTGAGGAACGGGTCAGCCGGGGGCGATGTTCGCCCGTCGTGTTCCGGGGCTGGGTTCGACGTGTCGGAGGGCCGTCTTCGAACGCATCGGTTCAGCGTCGATCTGGAGCAGAAAACAAGCTCTGGAGAGGCGGTACTTCTCTCACCACCCTGTCACCTGACCAATTCGAATACTTAGAGTAGCTATATCGTTACCGTGCGTGCATAATTGGTGTGCTCACGAGGACGCAGGTGATCGCCTTACGGCAGGCCGCGTCTTCGACGAGCAGTAGATCCGACCCTGGCGGGACTTCGGGCACGATGCCACGAAGTCCTCCTGGCAATCGAGGAGGCACCATGTCCCCCGTCAAGCGCTCCGCCCTGGCCATGGCGTTGATCGCATCCGCCGCCGCGAGTCTGATCGTCGCAGCCGGACCGGCCGCCGCGTCGGCCACCGGCTACTGTTTGGACAGCGGCGGCGACAGCTCCGCTGGAAGGGTCCCCGCCTACCTGTTCCGCGACTGCT
>NZ_JBHSPA010000066.1:0-81009 GCF_042656245.1 Nonomuraea insulae | reverse complement strand
TTCCCCCGCTCTGGTCGCTACGCTCCCGCCACTCCTCCAGGCGACGGCACTCCCTCACCTATTCGTCGTCCGGGTTGAGCTTGATGCCGGAGATCTTGGTGCCGTCGGTCAGCGGGCCCTCTTGCTCGTCGTCGCCGGCGACGCGGGTCAGCGAGCCGGAGACCCAGTCGTCGAAGTGCGGCTCCAGGTCGCCGACCGTGACCTCGTCACCGTGGATGGCCAGCACCCGCGTGTCGCCGGGCAGCGTGAACAGCCGCCCGCCGATCGAGGTGAGCTGGTCGGCCAGGGCCGGGTATTCGCCGCCCAGCTTGCCGGGGCCGTCGGCCTGCAGGGCCTTGCCGGTGAACACGGCCCCGAGCGCCTCGCAGTAGAGCGACACGCCGCCGGGCGAGATGCCGGGCGTCTCCATGACATCGAGCTGGACGTCGGCGACACCGAAGATGCCGTCGTCCTCCATGTCGATGTCGGGCCAGGTCTCACGCCAGGTCTCACGCCACAGGGGCTTGTCCTTCGGGTGCAGGGCGACCACGGCCTCGTCTCGGCTGGCCACCTCGATGGCCGCTCCGACGTGGTCGGGCAGGCCCGCGGTGCAGATGACGGCCAGCACCTCCCGCTCGCCCACCTGCTCAAGGATCTTCTCGGCGTCACGCGCCGCGTCGATGACGATCACCTCGTCGTCGTCACCCACGATCCAGGTGTTGTTCTCGACCTTGTGCTCGGTGCCGTCGATGTCGACGACGCCCTCGGTCACCACTCGCTCGATACGCGCTGTCACGCCTCCGAACTCTAGCCCGTCTGCCAGACAGCGCGAATCGCGTTCGCGCGTCACGCTCCCGAACCGGGGCCGGGCTAGTCTTCGAGCCTGGGCGAGAAGGCGCCGAACGGCACGTCCAGTTCGTGGTCACGGGCGTCGAGCAGGGACAGCTCGGCGAGCGAGATCATGCATCCCGCGTCGGCCGGCCAGGCGATCGCCCACAACCAGTTGCCCATCGCCTCGCCCGCGTAGACCGCCCGGTCGTTCTGGCCGTCCACGCACCACAGCGCGGTGGGATGGCCGAGCACCCCGATCTTGGCGTTCGGCGGCCCCGCGTCGAACCCCTCGCCGGGATCGGGGCCGTCGAGCCCCGCGAACGCGGCGCCGAGCCCGATGCCGGGCTCCTCGGCGATGACGATCATGTCGGCCGGCCCCTCCATCAGCGACGGCCCGGTCAGCGCGACCAGGCTCGCGCGGGCGCCGGTGTTCTGGTCGCCCACCTCACCGAAGCCGGTGACCAGCCAGCCGGAAGGCAAGGGCCACGGCAACCACACGGGCACGACGGAAGTCTTGCGTATCGCCTCAAGCGCGGTGCTGGACGGCGGCCACGGGGGCTGATACGGCAGCACGTCACCGTGCGTGCCGCATCGAAACGCACTAGACCTGGCGCTCGGCCCGTGAAGAGGGCCAAAACACCGCGGGCAGGTCGGAACCGCTCTCACAACTACCCACGGTGCTTTCTCCGGCACGGCCACGTCAAGGCCGCTCCTCGTTATCCCGTCGTAATCTTGGTCATGTGCGCGTAAATTGTGTCGGCGCGATCATTTTCGACGCCTCTGACCGGCTTCTTCTCATCAAGCGCGGCCATCCGCCCGGCATGGGCCTGTGGTCGATTCCGGGCGGCCGGCTGGAGCAGGGCGAGACGGACGAGGCCGGTGTGCGGCGTGAGGTCCTGGAGGAGACGGGGCTGCGCGTGGAGGTGGGCCGCCTGGCCGGCACGGTGGACCGCCCCGGTCCCGGCGGGGTCACGTACGTGATCCGCGACTACCTCGCCACCGCCGAGGAAGGGGTCCCCACCGCCGGGGACGACGCCGCCGACGTGCGCTGGTGCGGCCAGGACGACCTGGTACGCCTCCCGCTGTCCGAGGGCCTCCTGGAGTCGCTCACGGAATGGCACGTGCTCCCACGGGGAAGGTGAGACGGCCCACCTGGGCTATCTGCTCGACGTCAGGCTGGAGGTCCACAGGATCAGATGGTCGGCGCTGTACGTCGTGGACCGGCCGAGCGCCACCACCTCCTCCCCCTCCACGGCCACCGCCGACAACCACTGCGTCCCCTGTCCGGCCAGGCGGTCCTTGGTGAGCTCCATGCGGTTCCACGACAGCCCGTCCTGCGAGGTCCAGGCCGCGCTGTCGCCCTCGCCGGGCACGCCGTGCCAGCCGACCGCCACCAGGCCCTCCGCGGCCGACGCCAGGTCGTACACCGCCGCCGCCCGGTCCGCGGGCAGCCACGCCGTCTCCCAGCTCTGGCCGTCGTCGTCCGAGACCGCGGCGAACGCCCGCCGCACCCCATCCGTCAGGGCCGTACCGATGGCCACAAGCTTGCCCTGGTACGTCGTGACCCGGCGGAGCCCGGCCGACGTCGCGTCCTGCGGGGTCACCCGGTCGCGCGCGCTCCAGTTCACGCCGTCCTCCGAGTACCACACCACGGTGCTCTCGTCATCGGCGTTCCCCGCGCCGCCCACGGCCACGTACCCGTCGGCGACGGCGATCGCGTCGTGGATGCGCACGCCGGAGCCGCCCTGGGGCAACTTGTTCGACCTGGTGTACTTGCGCGTGTCGGGGGTGAACCACATCGCGGCGGCGATGGTGCCCGCCTGGTCCCTCGACTCGCCCGCCACCACGTACCCCTGCTTGCCCGCCGTCACGACATGGGCCTGCAGGTAGGGCTGGTCCGGCTGTCTGGCCAGGTCTCCGGTGGCGTCCACCCGCTTCCAGTTCTCGCCGTCGCCGGAGGTGACGAGGAGGGGGTCGGTGACGGAGATGTTCGGCTCGGTGCCGCCGACGGCCAGCCAGCCACGGGAGCCGTGGATCACGTCCTCGAGCGTCTGCCTGCCGGGGCCGCCGAGGCTCATGGACTTCCAGCTCTGCCAGTTCCTGATCGTCCACAGGCCGGCGTCGCCCGAGGCGGAGCCGACGGCCACGTACCGGCCGTCGTGGCCGGCCAGCGCGTTCGTCTCGCGGGCGATCCTGTTCAGGCCCTCGACCTCGCCGAGTTTCACCCGCGAGGTGGAGCCCGACTTGGGCGAGGTCATGAGCACGAGCTGGTTGTCCACGTCGGAGGCCGCCCGGTCGCCGCCGGCGAACAGGGTGCCGCCGTCGGAGATCGTGAACCCGCGCAGCGTCGCACCCGTCAGGTCGCCGAGGTCGGCCCGCTTGGTCCAGGCGCGCCCGTCCGTGGTGGTCAGCACGGAGTAGCGGCCGAGCCCGGCCTGCGTGACCGCGGCGACGCCGGACGGGTAGGAGATCAGCGACTCCACACCCCGGCTCTCGGCGTCGAGGCCGCCGATGGAGCCGCACTGCGACCACTGTGTCCCGGTCGGGGAGCAATAGACGCGTACGTCCCCTTCGGCCGTCTGCCGCAACGTCGGCACCAGCACGAACCGTTTGGGCAGCACGGCCACCATCCCGGCCCGCAGGTCGGTCGCCTCGGGGAGCTGGAAGCCGGTCGCCTGCCAGCCGCGCCCGCCGTCGGCCGATCGAAGCACCCGCGATCCCTCGCCGTCCGCGGGTACTCCGATGGCCACGACGGTGTCGCCCTTGGCCACCACGGCCTTGAGCTCCCGTACTTCCAGCTCCCTGGTCTCGACGCGCTCCCAGGTCGTGCCGTCCTCCGAGTGCCAGGCCGCGGGTCCCGAGCCGCCGTCGGCCCCGGACGTGCTGCCCACGGCGACGAAGCCCGAGCCCGTCCTGGCGATGTCCTCGATGCGGTCACCGGCCCTGAACGCGGCCAGCCCCGACGCCTCCACGACCGTCCAGTTGAACCCGTCGGTGCTGGTCCACAGGCCGCGCTCACCCGCGGCCTCGTCGCCGCCGGTGGCCAGCCAGTGGCCGTCGCCGCCGACCACGCGCCGCACCGTGGGCGTGGAGGCGCCGTTCACCCGGCCGAGCCGCCAGTTCTTGCCCGCGTCGGGCGAGAACAGGAACAGCGGGCGCGGGGTCGGGCTCGTCGTGTCGCTGCCGACCGCCACGACCGCGCGGCCCACCGACGTCATGTCGTTGAGCTTCTGGTCGGCGCCGTCGCCGGCGGCGGGGACGGTGAACAGCTCGTCTCCCGAACGGCCTGTGCCCGCCTCCAGGCGCAGGCCGGGGGTCTCGTCGTCGCTCCACTGCCACACGAGCACGCCGGTGGCCACCAGGACGGCCGCGGCCACGGTCAGGACGATCGGGATGGCCCTGTTGCTCCGGTGCACGGGACTGGACCTGCGTACGGCGGCGGGGGCCGGGCCTCTGTGGTGGCGGCCGCTCGACCCCTGGGGGTGCGGCGGGCCGGTGGCGACGAGGAGGTCGGGCCTGGTGGGACGGCCGGCCGGCGGCCGCCCGACCCGCCGCACCTCGGTCTCGTCCTCCTCGAAGGACTCCTCCTCAGGGAGGGTCTCCTCCTCCGGGAAGGTCCCGTCCTCCGGAGCGGTCTCGTCCTCGGAGAGGGACTCGTCCTCGGGAAGAGGCTCGTCGCGCGGAACGTCCTGGGCGGCGATCTCCTTCCGATCGGCGCGCGCAGGCTCGTCGGCGGGCGCGGGCGCGGGCGCGGCGGCGGGCGCGGGATCGTCGCGTTGGCCGACGGGGTACACGAGGCGGTAGGGAGGCGTGCGCGCCTCCCGCTCATCGGACTCCCGGCCGGGCGCCTCGGGGGTCTCGACGGCGGGCGCCGCGAGCTCGGGGCGGGGCGGGGCGCCGGCGACGAGCTTGTCGGGCCGGTTGACGATGCGCCGGGGCCGCCGGCGCGGCTCCACCTCGGGCTCCGCGGTCGGCGAACTGTACGGTCTGCGCCCCTTGGGCGGTTCCTGCGGCTCGTCGTCCGGTATGGGGGCGGCGAACGGCGGCATGCCCCACGGAGAGGTCAGGGGTAAGCCTCTGGCCCGATCGTCGGTGGGACCGGGCGGAGAATGGCTGATCCTTGGCTCTTCTGGAGGGTGTGGGCCTGATGCGCTCTCGGAACGCGGGTCGTCTTCCGGCGATCGCCGTGGCGGTTCGCTGGGGCCGGAGGCCACGCGCCGCACCTCCTAGTCGAACTCGTCGTACAGGTGGATCTCGGCCGCTCTCACGGACCGTTCCAGGAAGGTCCGGGGGAGACCCTCACCATCCCGACAGCATCCAGACCAGCATGGTTGAGCCGGAATAGCGAGACCTCTCTAGCGAGATTCCCCGTACCTGCCGCCTGATTTATCCCGAAAGAGTGCTAATAGACCGCTTTTTGGCTAGATACATCACACCAAACGCATACACCCCGAGCTGCACCACGGTCCCCGTCAACGCCTGCCAGGGCACAGGAACCTTACCCTGGTCCAGGGCGTCATCGAGGTTCCCCGCGGCCGCGCTCAGCCCGAAGGCCACCACGTTGTTGACGACGTGCAGCGCGATGGGCGCCTCCAGCCCTCCGGTACGCAACGCCAGCCACGCCATGACGGCCCCGAACGAGAACACGTCGACCAGCCCGGCCCACGAGTACCCGTGCAAGGACGCGAACACGGCGGACCCGAAGACGATGGCCCAGATGGGATTGCGTACGTGCGCCCCGACGGCCTGCAGCAGCCACCCGCGGAAGATGTACTCCTCCGCCGCCGCCTGGAACGGCACCAGCAGCACGATCACGATGATCAGCGGCAGGAAGACCGACCACCCGCTCCACCCGAGCACCTCGGAGTCCAGGCCCGAGACCGACAGGGCCGCCCACTGCGCGACCTGGCCGAGAATCAGCGCCAGCACGGCCACCCCGACGCAACGCCCCATCCAGGTCCAGCGCAACCGCCCCGCCACGGACGAGAGCGTGCCGGGCCGCCGCCGCTGGATGAGGGCCGCGGTGCCGAACACCACCAGCAGTACGGGCGCGATGGACAGCAGTGTCATGGCCAGCCCGAGCGGCGTGGGCTCGGGGATCCCGGTCACGGGGTCCACCGGCGAGGGAAGTCCGAGGACGACCGTCGCGACGACGAACCCGATGACGACCACGACACCGATCGCGACGAACCCGGCGGCGACGATGAGCGTGCCGACGATCGCCTGCCACACACGGGCGCCCGGCGTCCTGGCGAGGTGGTCGAACCGAGCCCCGCGCGGAGTCGGCAGGAACCAGGACGGCGGTCGCGGCGGCGGGTACGGCGGCCCCGCGTAGGGAAGCTGGGGCCCCGGATATTCCTGCATCTCTCCATTCTGTCCGCTTGATGCGCATTAGTTCACAGACGACTCGCCGTTTTAGGCGGATGCTCAGGGGGCGAAAGACATTTCGATCCCTGGGAGCAGTCCATGTCAAGGCTGGGACCTGTCATCACCCTCGCGGCGGGAGCAGTGCTCGCCGTGGGGCTCGGTGTCGCCAGCATCACCGCGACACCGGCGGCCGAGCAAACGGCCGCCAGTACGGCCGCGGATGCGCCACCGGCGGAGGAGAGCTCCGCCGCGGCGTCACCATCACCCACGCGCACGGAGCCCAAGAAGATCGCCAAGGCCGACTACGGCGGCCGGGTGAAGGGCAACGGCGCCCTCATCGCCATCTCGATCAGGAACGGCAAGGCCGTCGGCTACTTCTGCGACGGAAAGAGCGAGGCCTGGTTCAAGGGCTCGGAGTCGGAGGGAGAGGTACAACTCAAAGGCGTGGCGAACGCCGGCTCGAAGATCACGGCCGAGCTGGGCGGCGGCCGGGCGAAGGGCGAGGTCTCCGTCGCCGGCGGGAAGTGGGACTTCGTCGCGCCCACGGTGGTCAAGCCGTCGGGCCTGTACCGGGCCACCGCCATCGTCAGAGGCGCCAAGTTCCGCGCCGGCTGGATCATGATCAAGGACACGGACGGCCGCTCCTACCAGGTCGGCCTCGCCGAGTCGAACGGCGAGCCGCGCGGGATCCCGCAGCTCGACAGCGAGCAGCCCACCGCCCCCGTGACCGTCGACGACACCACGGTCTACCCCAAGGACGTCGACGGATTCATCGAGGAGATGCAATGACCGCCCTACCCCAGCAGCCCACGCGCGGCCTGACCCCGTTACTGGTGCCGCTGCTTCTCGGCGGCCTCGTGGTGCTCGCGCTCGGCGTCTACGGGCGCGCGCACACGCCGACCGGTTTCGCCGTCGGCGTGGCCGGCTTCTCCGCCGCCCTGCCGATGAAGGCGTGGCTGACGACGGGCGCGTTCGTCCTGGCGATCGTCCAGGTCGTCTCGGCCCTGTCGATGTGGGGCAAGATCGGGATCACGATCCCGCCCGCCGTGCACCGCTGGTCGGGGCGGCTGGCGTTCGTGCTCACGATCCCCGTCGCCTTCCACTGCCTGTACGCCCTGGGCCTGCAGTACGACGTGCCCCGCGTGCTCGCGCACTCGCTGCTCGGCTGCTTCTTCTACGGCCTGATCACCGCGAAGCTGCTGGCCCTGCCCAAACGCGGCACCCCGGGCTGGACGCTGCCGGTGTTCGGCGGGCTGACGTTCACGGCGCTCGTGGGGCTCTGGCTGACCTCGTCGTTCTGGTTCTTCACCGCCATCGGCTTCAAGGTGTGAAGCTCTTCGTACGGCTCAGTCCGGCCGCCCGCCCCTTGGCGGCCACGACGAGCGCCATCTTCCTGGACGCCTCATCGATCATCTCGTCACCCAGCATGACCGCGCCGCGCTTCTCGACCGAGGTGTAGTACTCGTACGCCTCCAAGATGAGCTCGGCGTGGTCGTAGTCCTCCTGCTCCGGCGAGAACACCTCGTTGGCGGCGTCCACCTGCGCCGGGTGCAGCACCCACTTGCCGTCGAACCCCAGCGCGGCCGCCCTCCGCGCGACTCTGCGGAATCCCTCCACGTCCTTGATCTGCAGGTAGGGCCCGTCGATCACCTGCAGATCGTGCATTCTGGCGGCCATGAGCAGGCGCATGAGGATGTAGTGGTAGGCGTCGCCCTCGACGTAGCCGGGCGGCTGCTCGCCGACGACGAGCGTGCGCATGTTGACCGAGGCCATGAAGTCGGCGGGGCCGAACACGAGCGTCTCCAGCCGCTTGGACGACCCGGCGATGGCGTCGGCGTTCACCAGGCCGCGCGCGTTCTCGATCTGCGCCTCGATGCCGATGCGGCCGACCTCGAATCCCATGGTCTTCTCGATCTGGGTGAGCAGGGTGTCGAGCCAGATGACCTCGGTCGGATCCTGCACCTTGGGCAGCATGAGGCAGTCGAGGAACTCCCCCGCCCCCTCGACGATCTCGATCACGTCCCGGTACGTCCATTGAGTGGTCAGGTCGTTCACCCTGACCACCCGCGTCTTGCCCGACCAGTCGCCCTCGCGCAGCGCGGCCACGATGTTGCCCCGCGCCTCCTCCTTGGCCAGCGGCGCGACGGAATCCTCCAGGTCGAGGAAGACCTCGTCCACGGGGAGTGTCTGGGCCTTCTCCAGGAACCGGGGGTTGCTGCCTGGCACGGCGAGCACCGAACGTCGTGAGCGCATGCGCACACGCTACAAGGGCCTCAGCCGGTGAACCCGTTCGCCTCCAGGCGGGCGACGAGGCCGCCGATGCCGCAGCCGGTCGCCAGGAGGAGGAAGAGCAGCGAGATCCGTTTCATGCCCCTCTAACGGCTCCGGGACCCCGCCGGTTACAGTCGGATCCGTGAGCGACGACACCGCGGCCATCCAGGAGGGCGCCAAGAAGTCGGGCATCCTCTGGCTCACCCTCGACCGCCCCAGGCTGGCCTGGCACGCCTGGCACGACGGCGCCATCTACCTGGTGACGGGGGGCGAGGAACAGCCGATGCCCGGGCTCGACGCCAAGGACCGCGTCCACGTGACGCTCCGCAGCAAGGACAACGGGGCCAGGCTGGTGGAGTTCGAGGCGGCGGTCTCGGTCGTGGACCAGGGCGAGGCGGCCGAGGCCGTGGCGGTGCTGGCGAAGGAGCGGCTCAACGCCCGCGACAGCGAGCACCTGCCCGAGCGGTGGGCCCGCGAGTCCACCGTCTGGCGTCTCACCCCTGAGCGGTGACCGGCTCCGGCGGCACGACGACCTGTGGCTGAGCGCTGGCGGTGGCGGTCTGCGCGAGCAGCGCGCCGGACAACACGATCAGCCCGCCCACGATCTGGAACGCGCCGAGCGTCTCGCCGACCAGGGCCCACGCCACGACGGCGCCGCCGATGACCTCCAGGGACGCGACGGTCGCGCCCACCGCGGCCGACAGCCGCCGCACGGCGTTGACGCCCAGGATGTAGGCGACCACGGTCGCCACCAGCACCATCCACAGGTACGCGACCGGCACCGGCAGGGAGAGCCCGCCCTCTGGCGCGGCGGAGACCGTGAAGGCCCCCCACGGGATGTCCCAGGGCCGGGAGAACGGGATCAGCACCACGGCCGCCCCCGTCATGCCCCAGGCGATCAGGCCGAGCGGGTCCACGTCGTCGCCGAAGCTATCGCTCATCAGGAAATATCCGGCGCAGCACGCCCCGGCCAGCAGGCCCAGCAACAGGCCCAGCGCGTCGATCCGCAGGCCCTGCCACGCCTCGACGACGATCCCGAGGCCCACGACGGCGACGACCGCGCCGACGTACGCGGCCCTGGCGAGCCGTACCTTGCGGATGACCCGCACCCAGGCCACCACCATCACCGGCGCCATGAACTCCAGCAGCAGCGCGATCCCCACCGGCAGCCGCGTGATCGCCACGAAGTAGAGGGACTGCACCCCGGCCACCGCCACGATCGCGTACAGCGCGAGGAACGGCAGTCTGGACCGCGGGATCCGCAGCGCCCGCGGCCGCACGATGGCCAGCACGGCCACCAGCAGCAGCCCCGCGCCGGCCATCCGCGTCCACACGGCCTCGATCGGCGCCAGTCCGGCCGCGATGAGGTATTTGGCCATGGGCCCGGAGAACGCGAAACAGCACGACGACACGAACGCGAGCGCGAGCCCCGCATACCTCACCGCACACCACCTGCCGAGTAATGACCGTTAAAAGCGTTTGATACTTACACGTCGGACGTCCCGGGCGCAATGGGGTCACGCTGTTAGCCTGGCCACGTGAAGATCTTCGTTGCCCGGCTGCCGGGGACCCCGGTCTTCGACCCCGCGGGCGACCAGATCGGCCGGGTCAGGGACGTCGTGGTCGGGCTGCGCATCGGCCGCCCGCCCAACGTCCACGGCTTCGTGGTGGAGGTGCAGCCGCGCCGCCCGGTGTTCCTGCCGATCACTCGTGTACGCCGCATCGAGGCCGGAGCCGTCGTCTTCACCGGGCGGCTCAACATGCGCAGGTTCGAGCAGCGCGCCACCGAGACGCTGGTCGTCGGCGAGATGCTCGACCTGACCGTGCACCTCGGCGAGCAGCCCATGACGGTCTACGACGTGGCCATGGAGGAGATCAAGCCGTTCGCCTGGGAGATCACCAAGGTCGCCGTCTACCGGGGCAGGCGGCGCGAGCCGCGCACCGTGGACTGGGGCGAGGTGTCGGGGTTCGACAAGCTGCAGCAGGACCAGGGGGCCGCCGGGCTGATCACCGCGTTCGAGTCGCTGCGGGCCGCCGACATGGCCAGCGCGCTGCACGACCTGCCGACCAAGCGGCGCGTCGAGATCGCCCGCGCGCTGAACGACACCCGCCTCGCCGACGTGCTGGAAGAACTGCCGCCCGACGACCAGATCGCCATCCTGGGCACGCTGGAGCCTGAGCGGGCGGCCGACGTGCTGGAGGAGATGGGGCCCGACGACGCCGCCGACCTGCTGCACGACCTGCCGGAGGAGCAGGCGGCGCAACTGCTGGCGCTGATGGAGCCGGGTGAGGCGGCGCCGGTGCGGCGGCTGCTGACCTACCCGGAGACCAGCGCGGGCGGTCTGATGACCAGCGAGCCGGTGATCCTGCCGCCCAACGCCACCGTGGCCGAGGCGCTCGCGCACATCAGGCAGAACGACCTGACGCCCGCCGTGGCCGCCCAGGTCTACGTGACCAGGCCGCCGACCGAGACGCCGACGGGCACGTACCTGGGGGTCTCGCACTTCCAGCGGCTGCTGCGCGAACCGCCGTCCACGCTGCTCGGCGGCGTGCTCGACCCCTCGATCGGCCCGATCAAGCCCGAGCTCACGCTGAGTGAGGTCACTTACTACCTCGCCAACTACAACCTCGTCGCCGCCCCTGTCGTGGACGAACTGGGCAGGCTCGTCGGCGCGGTGACCGTGGACGACGTGCTGGACCACATGTTGCCCGAGGACTGGCGGGAAGGCCGGCGACCATGACGAGCGAACGACTCGACCAGCCCCGCGCGCTGCGCCGCTCGCTGCGCCCGCACTACGACCCCGAGGCGTTCGGCCGCCTGTCCGAGCAGATCGCCCGCTTCCTCGGGACCGCCCGCTTCCTCGTGTACATGACCGTGTTCGTAGCGGTCTGGGTGCTCTGGAACGCCTTCGCGCCCGCGAACCTGAAGTTCGACCCCTACCCGTTCATCTTCCTCACACTGATGTTGTCGCTGCAGGCCAGCTACGCCGCGCCGCTGATCCTGCTGGCCCAGAACCGGCAGGACGACCGCGACCGCGTCCAGTACGAGCAGGACCGCGAGGCCGCCGACCGCAACCAGGCCGAGATCGAGTATCTGACGCGGGAGATCGCCGGGCTGCGGATGGCCATGAGCGACGTGGCCACCCGCGACTACCTGCGCGCCGAGCTGGGGCGGCTGCTGGAGGAGCTCAGGGGGGACTCGGAGGAGCGCCGGTGAGGTCGCCCGGCCGCGAACCGCAACAGCGGAAGACTCACGGAGTAACCTTAGGACGTCCGCTCGCACGGACATCTATCAGTGCGGATTAACTCAGCGGGGCTTCAGGTTCATACCATGGAGGGGCATCCTCGCTGGCGCCCAGCGCCTGTCACACATATATCGACAAAGGAGGGACGGCACTCCCTCGTGCCGAGACTTCGATGGCACCAACCCAGGAACTGGTGACGGCGGCACTGTCCACCGTCATCGACCCCGAGATCCGTCGCCCGATCACGGACCTCGACATGGTCAAGAACATCGAGATCGCTCCCGACGGGGCGGTGCGCGTGGGCGTCTACCTCACGGTGGCCGGGTGTCCGATGAAGGACACCATCACCCGCGACGTCAAGACCTCCGTCGCCAAGGTCGAGGGTGTGACGGACGTCCAGGTCGAACTCGACGTCATGAGCACCGAGCAGCGCAAGGTCCTGCAGACCAAGCTGCGGGGCGACCGCGGGCCGGAGAAGGAGATCCCCTTCAACCAGCCGGGCTCGCTGACCCGCGTGTTCGCGGTGGCCAGCGGCAAGGGCGGGGTCGGCAAGTCCTCCGTGACGGTCAACCTGGCCGCCTCCATGGCTGCCGGCGGCCTCAAGGTCGGCATCGTCGACGCCGACATCTACGGCCACAGCATTCCTCGCATGCTGGGCGCCGCCGAACGGCCCACCAAGGTCGAGGACATGATCATGCCGCCGGTGGCCCACGACATCAAGGTCATCTCGGTCGGGATGTTCAAGCCGCCGGGCAACACGCCGGTGGTCTGGCGCGGGCCGATGCTCGACCGGGCGCTGCACCAGTTCCTGGCCGACGTCTACTGGGGCGACCTCGACGTGCTCCTGCTCGACCTGCCGCCCGGCACCGGCGACATCGCCATCTCGGTGGCCCAGCGGCTGCCGTCGGCGGAGATCCTGGTCGTGACGACGCCGCAGATGGCCGCCGCCGAGGTGGCCGAGCGGGCCGGCTCGATCGCCGCGCAGACCCACCAGCAGATCGCCGGCGTCATCGAGAACATGGCGTGGCTGCCGTGTCCCCACTGCGACGAACGCATCGCGGTGTTCGGCGAGGGCGGAGGCCAGACCGTGGCCGACGCGCTGACCCGGACTCTCGGCACCCGGGTGCCGCTGCTCGGTCAGGTCCCCATCGACCTGCGGCTGCGCGAGGGCGGCGACGAGGGCAAGCCGCTCGTGCTGACCGACCCCGACTCTCCTGCCGCCACCGAGCTGCGGCAGATCGCGGCCGGGTTGAGCAAGCGCTCATCCAGCATCAAGGGGCTCCAGCTCGGCCTGGCTCCGCGCCGCTGACCGCTCTCTCACCCGTCGGGCCCGCTTCTGAAGCGGGCCCGTTCGCGTGTGTGGGGGCCGCTCAGGTCGCTTCGGGGTCGAAGGGCGGCAATTCCCCATAGCCGAGCTCGTCGACCGGCTCCGGCGCGTACGGGGCCGTAGCGGCCGACTCCAGCTCCGGCGACTTGTTGTTGTTGTTCCAGTCGTCCTCGAGGTCGTCGAGGAGATGCTTGCGGACGAAGTTGCGCGGGTTGAGGTCGGCGGGGTCGAAGTTCGAGAACTCCGGGCCCAGACCGGCACGCAGGTCGTCACGCGCGTTGTTGGCCATCCTGCGCAGGTTGCGCAGCTGCCTGCCTGCCTGTGAGGCGGCCTGAGGCAGTTTGTCGGGACCGAAGACGAGCAGCGCGATCACGATCAGCGCTCCGATCTCCATCCACCCGAGTCCGAACACCGTGAGCTCCTACCGCAGTCCAACCATTCCGAGGACAACCCCGGCCTATCCACAGACTAAGGGCTCTGGGGGGTAGGTCGGTCGTCTCCCCTAGGTCATATCACCGCCTCGAACACCCCCACCGCCCCGACCTCCCACTCACTGGTCCCTCGAACAGGGCCCCCAACCACCCCACCAACGCCCCAGGACTTCGCCGCGCCGCGCCGACGGCGACCGGGCTTGGTGGCGAGGCGGCGCGCCCGCCGGAAGGAGGCCCTCGGAGACAAAAGCGCCGCAGGAGGCGGGTTGCCACCTGCGGCGCGATGAAAAACGTGGATCAGGACGGGGACGGTGTGGGTTCGTCGTCGCTGGCCACGACGAGCTTGGCGGTGCGCTCCTGGCCGTCACGCTGATACTTGATGTTGATCTGCGAGTTCGGCGCCTTGCTGCGGATCAGGGCGATCAGCTCGTTTCCGTCCTGCAGCACCAGCCCGTCGACCTCAAGGATCACGTCACCGGCCTTCAGCCCGGCCTTGCCGGCGGGCCCCTTCGGGTCGACCGGCTGCTGACCACCGGCGGGCTCCAGAGCGATCCGTACGCCCTGACCCCGATAGTCCTTGTCCACCACGATGCCGATCTTGGGCCGCTTGGCCTTGCCGGTGGTGATCAGTTCCTCGGCCACGCGCCGCGTCTGGTTGACCGGGATCGCGAAGCCCAGCCCGATGCTGCCGCTCTGGCTGCTCATCGAACGCCCGAGCGTGGCGATCGCCGAGTTCACCCCGACGACCTCGCCCCGGCCGTTCACCAGTGGCCCGCCGGAGTTGCCCGGGTTGATGGCGGCGTCGGTCTGGATGGCGCTGATGTAGGCGGGTTCCTCGGTGCTGGTGCCGGTGTCGTCACCCGCGATGACCGGGCGGTTGAGCGAGCTGACGATGCCGGTGGTCACGGTGCCGGTCAGGCCCAGCGGGGAGCCGATGGCGATGACCGGGTCACCGACCACCACCTGGTCGGAGTTGCCGAGGGTGATCTCCGGCGTGGCGAACGTCTCCTCCGGCTTGACCACGGCCAGGTCGGAGCCGGGGTCACGGCCGACGATGCGGGCCGTGGTGGTCTTGCGGTTGTTGAACATGATCGTGATCTCGCCGCCCTTGGCGGCCAGCGCCACCACGTGGTTGTTGGTCACCACGTAGCCGTTCTTGATCAGGAACCCGGAGCCCGTGGCGCCCTCGGTGTTGCTGCCGTTGCCCACCTCCAGCGAGACCACGCTGGGCAGCACCCGCGAGGCCACGCCCGCGACCGAGTCGGGCGCCCGGTTGGTGGCGCCGCTCGGGATCGGGCCGAGGCTGTAGGAGGGGTCGTTGCCGCTGGCGGGCTTGGTGAGCAGGTACGTGCCGACACTGCCGAGCACCGAGGCCACCAGGGCGATGACCACGGCCATCGCGACCATGACGCCGACGGAGGGCCCGCGTCTGGCCGTACCCGCGCCGCCCTGTGAACCCGGAGGCGGCGGCGCCCAGCCGGTCCCCATGCCTAGAGGCTGACGCGGAGGTGGCGGCGGCGGGTTCCCACCACCACCGCCGTAGGGAGGAGGCCCGCCGAACGAGGGCCCGTCCGACCCGAACGCGGGACCCTCATAGGATCGTGCGCCGTTGTCGGGCGAGCCGAAGAACGGACTGTCGTAGGACCGCGTGCCCCCGCTGTCGGGAGGCCCGAACGAAGGGCTGTCGTAAGACCGCGTACCCCCGTCGGGAGACCCGAACGAAGGGCCGCTGTCACGCCCGTCGGGAGACCCGAAGGAAGGGCCGCTGTCACGCCCGTCAGGAGAGCCGAACGAAGGGCCGCTGTCACGCCCATCAGGAGAGCCAAAGGAAGGGCTGCTGTCGCGCCCGCCGGGAGACCCGAAGGAAGGGCCGCTGTCGCGCCCGCCGGGCGGGCCGAACGAAGGAACGGCGTATTGGGGGCCGGTCTGGGCGGAGGTGTCCTGGCCGTACGAAGGGCTCCCGTACGAAGGGCCGCTCTGGGACGAGCCGTCGTACGAGCGCGACTCGTACGGCGACGCGCCGAAGACGTCGGAGCGGCCCGACGGGTCACCCCAGGACGTGCCGAACGAGGCGGGCGGCTCGGGCCGCCTGTCCTGTTCTGCCATGTCATCCGCGGGCAAGAAGTCCGGCCGCCCCTGTGGCTCGGGGGAGTCCGACGGCCTGCGTCCTTCTGTGGGGCGCGTCTCGTCGGTCATCTAAGTCTCACCACTCCTTGGCTCGGCCACCGCAATCCTCGCTATCGCGGCATACGAGGGTTATAAAGCTTTAACCAGGACTTGCTTGTGACAATTCCCGAACCCAGATCGTATGCCCCACGCGCCGCCGACTACGCCAACCGAGTGCCCCCGGCATAACCGGGGTTCAGGGCGTGGCGGTCGAAGGAGCGTTCGTAGGCGTAGTACGAGGCTGCTGCTGGAACAGTTCAACGGGCGGCGCGGGATTGCTCTGCCCCACACCGGTGGCGGCGAAGAAGGTGCCCAGGGCGACGGCCGCGGAGACCATCCCGACGGCCACGTACGTGGTGCGCCTTCTAGTGCCGCGACCAGGGCCCGAAGCCCCACCGGTGGCGTCCCTGCGCGGGCGGTTGTCCAGCGGCGCGATGCTGTGCGGTCCAGGTATGGCCACTCCCCCGAACGAGCGCGACGGGAAAGGGCGCTCCCTCGGCGGCAGCGGGCCGCCCGGCTCCGACATCCGGAGCAGGGACATCGTCAGGTCGGCCGGCATCGCCGGGGTGTCGAGCGAGCGCAGGCGCGTCTTGAGCGCCCGCGTCGACTCGACTTCTCGCCTGCAGTCAGCACAGAAAGTCAGATGAGCCAGCGCGCGCTCACGCTCGGTGTGGTTGAGTTCTCCGTCGACCAGCGCGGAAACGCGTTCTCCAAGATGAGCCATATCAGACTTCCTCCCCACGGATAACGGTCGGGGGGAGTTGGGAATTACGGGGGGCCCGATGGTCGAGCGCCTCCCGCAACTGCGCCCGGCCACGGTGAATACGGCTTCGGACCGTACCCAGCTTGACGCCGAGCGTGGCCGCGATCTCCTCGTAAGACAGGCCCTCGATGTCACACAGCACGATCGCGGCCCGGAACTCGGGGGCGAGCGCGTCGAGGGCGGCCTGGATGTCGGGCTCCAAGTGGGCGTCGTCGAAAGCCTGCGCCGGAGACGGCTCGCGGCCACGCAACCGCTCGGCGGCGTCGTCGGCCAGACCTTCGAACCTGATGCGCTGCTTGCGCCGCGCCATGTCGAGGAACAGGTTCGTCGTGATCCGGTGCAACCACCCCTCGAACGTGCCGGGGGTGTAGCTCGACAGCGACCTGAAAACCCGGACGAAGACCTCCTGCGTGAGGTCCTCGGCATCATGGACATTGCCGGTCAGCCGGTAGGCCAGCCGATACACGCGTGCGGAGTGTGTCCGCACCACTTCCTCCCATGTGGGAGGCGTCCATTCGGACGACACGGGAGTATCGGTCTGGTGGTCGCTTTCGTCCACCAGAACTCCTCTCTCTGGGACCACCGCTACCGTCATAGTGCCTGGTTTCGTCCCTTCGTGCGCACTGCCTGCCTTCCGGACCGGCAAAGCCCGTTTAAACCTGCAACGCCTCGGGACCCTCCTGAGTTCCCGGACCGGCGTGTCTCCCCTAGGCTGCGATCGGTGCTAATACGTGTATGACCTTCTGCGACCAATCGCACGAAAGTGGGGGGAGGAGGCCGATGACCACTCCGGTGGAGGCCACTCTGGCCTATGCAGAGCAGTTCCATCACGAGGATGAGATCCTGCACGCGGCGCGGCAGCGCGGGCTGGAGATGGGGGCGACACCCATCCTTCCTGGCGGCGGAGCGGCGCTGTGTTTGCTCGCCACCGCCATCACCGCCAAGTCCGTCGTCGAGATCGGCACGGGTTGTGGCGTCTCGGGGTTGTGGCTGCTGCGCGGCATGCGCACGGACGGGACTCTGACGAGCGTCGACGTGGAGCCCGAGCATCAGCGGCTGGCCAGACAGGCGTTCACGGAGGCCGGCTTCTCCGGCGGCCGGGTGCGCCTCATCTCCGGCCGGGCGCTCGATGTGCTGCCGCGGCTGTCGGACGGCGGCTACGACATGGTCTTCGCCGACGGCGCGAAGCACGAATACGCCGACTACCTGGCCGAGGCCGTGCGCCTGCTGCGCGTGGGCGGCATCGTGGCCTTCGACAACATGTTGTGGCACAACCGCGTGGCCGACCCCGCGCAACGTGACCCCGAGACGGTCACGCTGCGCGAGGTGGGCAAGCTGGTGCAGTCGGACGAGCGGCTGCGCTCGGTGCTCATGCCGCTGGGCGACGGCCTCCTGGCCGCCGTCAAGGTCGCCGGCTGATCAGTCCCGGCCGGCCGGGCGGCCCTTGGTCAGCCACTCCAGGAGCACGCGCACACCGAATCCGGTGGCGCCCTTGCTGAGGGTGCCCTCGTCCACGGTGCTGCGCCCGACCCCGGCGACGTCGAGGTGCGCCCAGGGCCGCTTACCCGCGAACTCGCGCAGGAACAGCGCCGCCGTGATCGAGCCCGCGCCGAACCTGGATCCGGCCTCGACGTTGGCCATGTCGGCGATCGACGACTCCAGCGCGGGCTTGTAGTCCTCAATCAGCGGCATCCGCCACAGCCGGTCGTCGGCGACCTGTCCGGCCTCCACGAGCTGCTCGGCCAGCGCGTCGTCGGAGGAGTAGACGGCGCCGACGTTGCGGCCGAGCGCCACGGTGATCGCCCCGGTGAGGGTGGCGATGTCCACGACCGTGTCGGGGTCGAGGACGGCGTCGGCGTAGGCGAGCGCGTCGGCCAGCACGAGCCGCCCCTCGGCGTCGGTGTTGAGCACCTCGACCGTGCGCCCGCCGTAGTGCGTGATGACGTCGCTGGGCCGCTGGGAGGTGCCCGAGGGCATGTTCTCGGCGGCGGCGACCAGCCCCGTGACGCGTATCGGCGCCCGCATCGCGGCCAGCGCGCCGAGCACGGCGATGACGACCGCGCCACCGGCCATGTCGGTCTTCTGGAACTTCATGTTCTCGGTCGGCTTGAGCGACAACCCGCCCGAGTCGAACGTGATGCCCTTGCCCACCAGCACCACGTGCCGCTCGGCCGGCTCGTCGGGCGTGTAGGAGAGCTGGATGAGCCTGGGCGGGCTGGCCGAGCCCTTCCCGACGGCGAGGATGCCGCCGAACCCGTCGGCCTGGAGCCGCTCCTCGTCCCAGACCTCGACCGGCACGCCGACCTCGCCGGCTCGCTCGGCGAGCCAGGCGGGGGTCTTGACCGAGGAGGGCGTGTTGGACAGGTCGCGGGCGAGCGCCACCGCGTGCGCCAGCGTCTCCGCCCTGCGCACCCGCTCCTCGTCGGCCCCGGTGAACACCAGCGTCCGCACGGCCCGCTTGCCGGGCTCACCGATCTTGAAGGTGTACGCGGCCAGCAACGCCGCCTCGGCGAACACGGCCACATCACCGTCGGGCGGCACCACGATCAGCGTGTCCCTGCCCTTGACCTTCCTGGTCAGCGCGGCGGCGGACTTGCGCAGGGCACGCGGGGAGCCGTCGCCGACGCCGTACAGCAGAATCCTGCCGACGCCGCCGGCCCGTGCCACCGGGACCTCGACGATCTCCCCCGCCTCCCCTTTGGCCTCGTAGTGCGCCAGCAGGTCGGGCGCCGGCAGGTGCAGCTCGACCGCGGGACTGAGATCGGAGGCGTAGGGTACGGCCAGCAACTCGGTATCGTCGGGAACCTCGGCGACCACCGACGCAGTGGTCTCAATCGGCACGGAACCTCTCCTCAAACGTCAGCGACCCTGGCGTCGGACTACGCCAGGGCCGTGGGTCAAGTTGTCACTCGGGAGCGCTCAGCCGACGACGTTCTTCAACGCCTCGCCGAGCGCCTTTGCCTCGTCGGCGGAGATCTCCACGACGAGCCGGCCGCCACCCTCCAGGGGGACCCGCATGACAATGCCGCGCCCTTCCTTGGTGACCTCGAGCGGACCATCGCCGGTCCGCGGCTTCATCGCCGCCATGCGTGCATCCCTTCCTGCCTTGGGCTCCCGCGGCCCGCGATTTCCGACCCCCCGAAACGGCGGTCGGCGCATTCACGTCTTCTGTGATGTCCTATTCTCCCGCATCGAGAGCGCTCATGGGTAACGATCTCCTCCCAGAATGCGTTGTCGCGGCGTGCGATGACGTCCAAACTGGACTTCGTGCACGCTCGCGCCGCTCTGTTCGATCTCTACGGAGACCACCTGCGTTCGCGCGGTGGGCAAGCATCGGTCGCCGCGCTCGTACGGCTGATGAAACCCCTGGAAATAGCCGCTCCAGCCGTGCGCACAGCGGTTTCCCGCATGGTGCGGCAGGGCTGGCTGCGGCCGCTGCGGCTGCCGCAGGGAGCCGGCTACGGGCTGACGCCGAAGTGCGTCAGACGGCTGGATGAGGCAGCACTGAGAATTTACCGAGCCGGAACGCTGACCTGGCACGGCCGCTGGCATCTGATCGTCTTCGAGCCGGTGAAGGAGCGTCCGCGCAGGGAGCGGCTGCGCGCCGATCTGACGTTCCTGGGCTACGCCTCGCTGTCCGAGACCACCTGGCTGGGTCCGCGCTCCTCGATCGAGCTGGACAACCTGCTGGAGGGCGAGGGGGTGCGGGCCGACAGGTTCGACGCCGCGCTGGAGGGCGACCCGCGTGAGCTGGTGGCCAGGGCATGGGATCTGGCCGCCATCGGCGAGGCGTACGAGAGCTGGCACGCCGAGGCTGTCACGCTGATCAGCACGTTGCCGGAGGGGGCCCCGGCCGACCAGGTGTTCGCCACCCGGAGCCGGCTCGTGCACGGCTGGCGCAACTTCCTGTTCCGCGACCCCGGCCTGCCGCCCGAGCTGCTGCCCGCGGGCTGGCCGGGCGAGAAGGCCAGGGCCTACTTCGAGCAGGAGGCCACCCGGTTGCTGCCCGCGGCCGCCGCGTTCGTCGACGGGGAGCTGCTGTGATCCGCTATGAGTCGACAGGGAGCTGCTGTGGTCCGCTATGAGTCGACAGGGAGCTGCTGTGGTCCGCTATGAGTCGACAGGGAGTTGCTTTGATCCGCTATGACATGGCCGACGCCGTCGCCACCATCACCCTCGACCGCCCCGACGCGATGAACTCACTGACCGCCGAGGTCAAGCAGGCCCTGCTCGATGCGCTGCGCCGCGCCGCGGCCGATCCGGAGGTCAGGGCCGTGCTGCTCACCGGCTCCGGCCGGGCCTTCAGCGCGGGCCAGGACCTGCGTGAGCACGCCGCCAACCTGGAGGCGGGCCGCGGCCTGGCCGACACCCTCCGCGAGCACTACAACCCGATCGTGGAGCTGATCGCCACCATGCCCAAGCCGGTGGTGGCCGCCGTCAACGGCGTGGCCGTGGGCGCGGGCGCGTCGCTGGCCTTCGCCTGCGACCTGCGGGTGGCCTCGGAGCGGGCGAAGTTCGCGCTGGCGTTCGCGGGCATCGGCCTGGCGCCCGACTCGGGCGCGTCGTGGACGTTGCAGCGCCTGGTGGGCCGGGGCCGCGCCGCCGAGCTGATGTTGCTGGGCGAGCCGATCGACGCGGCCCGCGCCCTGGAGCTGGGCCTGGTCACCATCGTCGCGGAAGACGTGCTGAAGACCGCCCAGGACCTGGCGGCACGCCTGGCTCAGGGCCCGACGCTCGCCTACGCCGCCACCAAGCGGGCGCTGGCCTACGCCGCCTCGAACGGGCTGTCCGACGCGCTGGCCATGGAAGCCGACCTTCAGGACGAATGCGTGGCGACCCATGACCACGTGAACGCCACGCGAGCGTTTCTCGCGAAAGAAGTGCCAACATTCAACGCTGAGTAACTGATCGACCACGACCGCATGGGTAAGGCTAGCGCCATGCGCGATTCCGACGCCTCGCAGGCGTTCGAAGACCGGTTCGAGACCATCCGCGCGAGCGCCGTGACCCTGCTCACCGGCGGCTCGTTCGACGGCTCCGACCCGGTCTACGAACGGCCGCTGGCCACGCTGGGCGAGCGGGCCACCGGTTGGCTGGCCCAGATGGTCCCCGGGCTGATCTGGCCGGACCTGCCGCTCGAAGGCCGGGCGGGTCACGTGACGACCAGTTACGGCCGGCTGCGGCTGATCGCCACCGCCTGGGCCACGCCCGGCACTCCCCAGCACGGCGACGACGCCGTGGTGGCGAAGGTGGTCGAGGCGCTCGACCTGCTGCACGAGCGGCACTACAACGAAGGGCTCCCGGAGACGGGCAACTGGTGGTTCTGGGAGATCGGCACGCCCGCCGAACTGGCCCGCGTGTGCGTGCTGCTCGGTGACCGGCTCGACGAGGGCAGGATGGGGGCGTACCTGCGGGCGATCGACCGGTTCTGCCCCGACGCCGACCGCCGCGCGGGGTGGCCGGACGCCAGCGAGAGCGGCTCCAACCGGGCCGACAAGGCCTCCATCGTCGCCTTCCGCGGCGTGGCGGGGCGCAGCGCTGAGAAGCTCGCCCTGGCCCGCGACGGGCTCTCCGACGTGCGGGACGGCGGGCGGCACAGCGTGTTCGGGTACGCGGAGTCCGGCGACGGCTTCTACCGCGACGGCTCCTTCATCCAGCACGGCAACGTCGCCTACACGGGCTCGTACGGCCTGTCGCTGCTCATCGCCGTCTCCGAGGCCGTGGCGCTGCTGCACGGCTCGCCCTGGGAGGTCACCGACCCAGGCCGGCAGGTCGTGCTGGACGCGGTCGAGCGCTCGTTCGCCCCTTTCATGCACGACGGGCTGCTCATGGACACCGTCAGGGGGCGGGCGGCCAGCCGTCAGGCCTTCTCCGACGGCGTGGCGGGGCACGCGGCGATCGGGGCCGTGCTGCTGCTGGCGCGCAGCGCGCCCGAGCCGTACCGGAGCCGGTTCATGGCGCTGGCCAAGGGGTGGATCGAGCGCGGCAGGGCGCGCCCCTACCTGGAGCACGCCAACGTGCCGGAGACCCGTCGGGCGGTCGCGGTGCTGGACGACAAGGGCGTCGAGGCGGCGCCGGGGCCCGTCGGGCACTTCGTGTTCCCCAGCATGGACCGGGTCGTGCACCGGCGGCCCAGCTGGTCGCTGGCCATCAGCCTGTCCTCGTGCCGGACGGCCGCCTACGAGGCGATCAACCAGGAGAACCTGCACGGCTGGTACACCGGCGACGGCATGACCTACACCTACACCTCCGACCTGGAGGCCTACGGGCGGGACTTCTGGCCGACGGTGAACCCCTACCGGCTGCCGGGGATCACGGTCGACACGCGCGAGCGCGAGGACCTCAGCTTCAGCGCCCACCGGCCGCCCAGCGCGTTCGCGGGCGGCGTGGTGCTGGAGGGCCGCTACGGCCTCACCGCCATGGACCTGGCCGGCGAAGGGGCGAGCCTGCGGGCGCGCAAGTCGTGGTTCTGCCTGGACTCGGCCGTGGTGGTGCTGGGCAGCGGCATCACCAGCTTCGACGGCCGGGTGATCGAGACCGTGGTGGAGAACCGGGCCACGGACGCGAAGCCGTACATGGGGGACGGTTGGGCGCATATGGCGGGGGTGGGCGGATACGTTTTCGAGGGGGCCAGGATGCTCGTGGAGACGCGTACGGGCCGCTGGCGTGACATCAACGGGGGCGACGACACCAAGGGCGCCTTCGACCCCGTGACGCGGCGCTACGTGACGATCTGGTTCGACCACGGCGTGAACCCCGTGGAGGCCAACTACTCCTACGTGCTGCTGCCCAACGCGACCCGCGAGCGCACCCGGTTCTTCCGTGGGCGGCAGCCGGTGAAGGTGTTGTGCAACACGAGCCAGTTCCAGGCCGTGCAGTCGGGGACGCTGATGGGGGCCACGTTCTGGTCGGAGGGCCGCATCGGCGTCGTCAGCGTGGACGCGCCCTGCCTGCTGATGATGCGCCGGGCCAGCGAGCGGCTCATCCTGACCGTGGCCGACCCGAGCAGGACGGTGGACGTCCTGAAGATCACGCTCGACCGCTCCGCGCGCGGGGTCGTGCGCGCCGACGACACCGTCACTGTGCAGACCGGGAAGACGCCCGTCATCAGCGTCAGGGTCGGCGGGTCACTGGGGCGCAGCCACAGCGTGGAGCTCAGCGCGTACGCGCCAGGCAGTCCTCGACGTGATCGTTGACCAGCCCGATCGCCTGCATCAGCGCGTAGGCCGTGGTCGGGCCGACGAACTTGAAGCCGTGCTTCTTCAGCTCCTTGGCCAGCGCCTTCGAGCCCGGGGTGACGGCGGGCACGTCGGCCATCGTCCTGGGCACGGGCGCGTCGGGGTCGGCGTGCCGCCACACCAGCTCCGACAGGCCGTCAGGCAGGTCGAGCGCGGCCCTGGCGTTGCTGATCGCCGCCTCGATCTTGGCCCGGTTGCGGATGATGCCCGCGTCGCCGAGCAGCCGCTCGACGTCCTGCTCGGAGTAGGCGGCGACCTTGGGGATCGAGAAGCGGTCGAAGGCGGCGCGGAAGTTCTCCCTTTTGCGCAGGATCGTCAGCCAGGACAGGCCCGACTGGAACGCCTCCAGGGACACCCGCTCGAAGACCTCGTCGTCGCCCTTGAGCGGGCGGCCCCACTCCTCGTCGTGATAGGTGATGTAGACGGGGTCGGTCATGCCCGCCCACGTACAACGGATCAGATCGGTCACTGCTTCTGGTCACTGTCCTTACCGTTCAGGGAGGCGCGTACGGGCTCCTCCTCGGGGGTCGCGGGCTCTTCCGCGGGCTCGCTCTCCTCGGCCTTCACCTCGTCGGCGGATTCGTTCTCCTCCGTCTGAGGGGGAAGGCGCCACTCCGCGTCCTCCGGCGGCTTCTGCTCGATCTCCGGGCCGCCGTCCCAGGACACCGTGGCTCCGCTCGCCGACACCGGATCGCCGGACTCGGGCAGCTCGCGGGGCGCGGACGGGGCCTCGGGCTCGTGCTCGGTGCGCGGCCCCGCCCCTGGCGAGGCGTAGACCTCCTGCCGCGCGTGCAACCGGCTCGACAGCAGCTCCGAGACCCGTTGCTCCAGCACCGCGATCCGCGTGTCGCGCGCGCTGATCGCGCCGGCGGCCCTGCGCAGGGTCTCATCGACGCTCTGCGTGTGGTAGCCGACCAGGTTGACCGGCAGTTGGAGCGCCATGAAGTCGACCGCGGTGAGCTGCCCGGCCTCGGGAAGGTCGAGCGGCGGCACGTCGGGCGGGAACTCGGTCAGCTCACCGCCCCTGCCCAGGGATACCAGGACCACGCAGGCCAGGATGGCGATGGCGGCGATGGCGAGTATGACCAGCACATTGGCATCGTACTCATAGCATCGGGGCACGAGGTCACGCACTTGCCGCGCGCAGGGCTTCTCCGGGCACGTCTTCGTGTGCCAGAAGCGCAGGTCAGCCGGTGGCCTCGCCCAGTTCCGCGACGCTTGGCCTGACCGGCTGAGTGCGCGATTCGAGGTGGGCGAACGCCTCCTCCACGGTCGAGGTCCAGGAGATCGCGTCGAAGACCTCGGGGCGGGTGAAGCCCTCGTCGTACATGCGGGTGACCAGGTCCTTGAGCGGGTCGTACAGGCCGAAGGGGTCGAGCAGCACCAGGGGCCGGTCGTGGATGCCGAGCACCCGCGAGCACCAGATCTCGAACAGCTCCTCCAGCGTTCCGATGCCGCCGGGCAGCACCAGGAACGCGTCGGAGCGGGCGTCCATGATCCCCTTGCGCTCGCGCATGCCCTCTGTGACGATCAGCTCGGGCGACTCCTCGTCCGCCACCTCCATGTCCACCAGCGCCTGGGGGATCACGCCGACCGTGTGGGCGCCGGCCGCGCGGGCGGCCGAGGTGACGGCGCCCATGCACGAGACGGAGCCGCCGCCGCTCACCAGCGTGTGGCCGCGCCTGGCGAGCTCGGTGCCCACCTTCGCGGCCAGGTCGATGTATTTGCGATCGATGTTGAGGCTTGAGGCGCAGAAGACACAGATGTTCACGCTGGACAAGCCTATTGGGGCTCGGCGGTCTGGACGGCGGCGGCCTCCGACTCGTCCATGCGCTGCTGGGAGCGGGCCACGTCGGCGTCGGCGATGATGCGCACGGCCTCGTCCACGTCGTCGGTGACCGTGATCAGGTCGAGGTCCTGGGACGCGATCTTCCCCGTGCTCAGCAGCGAGCTCTTGATCCAGTCGAGCAGCCCGCCCCAGAACTCCGAGCCCATCAGCACCACGGGGAAGGAGGTGACCTTGCCGGTCTGGACCAGGGTGAGCGCCTCGAACAGCTCGTCGAGGGTGCCGAAGCCGCCCGGCAGGGTGATGAAGCCGCAGGAGTATTTGACGAACATCGTCTTGCGTACGAAGAAGTAGCGGAACTCGATGCCGAGGTCCACGTAGTCGTTCATGCGCTGCTCGAACGGCAGCTCGATGCCGAGCCCGACCGACATCGCGCCCTCGACCTCGCTCGCGCCCCGGTTGGCCGACTCCATGACGCCGGGCCCGCCGCCCGTGATCACCGCGTAGCCCGCCTGGGCCAGCTTCCTGCCGAGCGCGCGGCCCAGCTCGTATTCCTCCGAATCGGGCCTGGTGCGCGCCGAGCCGAAGACGGTCACCGCCGGCGGCATCTCGGCGAGCTGGCCGAAGCCCTCCACGAACTCCGCCTGGATGCGCAGCACCCGCCACGGGTCCATGTGGACCCAGTCGGAGGGCCCCTGGCGGGCCAGCAGGCGCTGGTCGTGGGTGGAGGTGGGGACGAGTTTGCCGCGCACGACTGCCTGGCCCTGGCGGTGTTCCCGACGGTTCTGGTTCATGCGGATCACGCTAGCCCCTCTCGGACACGGCCGGTTCAGCACGTCCATCGGAGGTCCTAGACTGCCTTCCCAGGGCGAAATCGCTGGTTACCCAGGCAGAACATCGTCCTAAAAAATCTTGAAAGATCCGTGGAACCGAATTTCGACTCCCTCGCGTCTAACCGTCGAGGGTGCTGCTCGGGACTGAAAGTGGTCTTCCCCGCCAAATGGCCGGCGCGGAAGGCCACTTTCATGTGGAGAGCCAGTTGAGCATCGCCCGCTCGCTCTCGACGATCTTCGGCAGCGACACGTACTCACCCTGCTGGTGCGCGAGGTTCGGGTCACCGGGACCGTAGTTGACGGCGGGGACCCCCAGCGCGGAGAAGCGGGCGACATCCGTCCAGCCCAGCTTGGCGCGCGGGGTGCCGCCGACGGCCGCGGCGAAGGCCGCCGCCACCGGATGCGTCAGCCCCGGCCTGGCGCCCGGCGCGGCGTCCACGAAGCTCACCGCGAACCCGGCGAACACCTCCCGCACGTGCTCCCGCGCCTCCTCGATCGACAGGTCGGGGGCGAACCGGTAGTTCACGCTCACCACGCACAGGTCAGGGATGACGTTGCCCGCGACCCCGCCACGGACGCCGACCGCGTTCAGCCCCTCGTGGTATTCGAGCCCGTCCACCGTCGGCCGCCGCGGCTCGTACGCGTTCAGCCTGGCCAGCACCGGCTCGATCCCGTGAATGGCGTTCACCCCGAACCACGACCTGGCGCTGTGCGCCCGCTTGCCGCTCACCGTGACCTCGGCCCGCAGCGTGCCCTGGCAACCGCCCTCGATCACGCCGTCGGTGGGCTCCATCAGCACCGCGAAGTCGGCCGCCAGCCAGTCGGCGTGCTCCCTGGCGACCCTGGTCAGGCCGTTGCGCTCGGACTCGATCTCCTCGCAGTCGTAGAAGACGTAGGTGAGGTCCCTGTTGGGCGCGGGCACGGTGGCCGCCAGCTTGAGCGCCACCGCGACGCCGGCCTTCATGTCGGTGGTGCCGCAGCCGTAGAGCAGGTCGCCCTCCACCCGGCTGGGCAGGTTGGCCGCGACGGGGACGGTGTCGAGGTGCCCGGCGATCAGCACGCGCTCGGGGTGCCCCAGCTCGGTGCGGGCGACGACCGTCTCCCCCGATCTGGTCACCTTGAGGTGCGGGAGCACGCTCAGCGCGCGCTCGACCTCGTCGGCCAGCGCCTGCTCGGCTCCGCTCACCGACTCGATGTCCACGATCGCGGCGGTCAGGTCGCGTACGTCCTGGGTCAGGTCAAGCATCAGGTGTTCACTCCGTGTTCGCGCAGCACCTCGTTGAGCGCCGCCTTGTCGTGCCGTCGCCCCGGCTCCAGGCGCTTGATCACCAGCACGCACGGCAGTCCGAACGTGCCGCCGGGGAACTCCTTCTGCCGCATGGCGCTCACCGCCACGCACCACGCGGGTATCCGGCCACGGGCCAGCTCCTCGCCGGTCTCCGCGTCGATCACCGGGATCGAGGCGGACAAGATCGTTCCGGCCCCGACGACCGCGCCCTGGCCGACCCGGGCGCCCTCGACGATCATCGCCCGGCTGCCGATCAGCACGTCGTCCTCGACGACGACCGGCACGGCGTTGGGCGGCTCCAGCACGCCGCCGATCCCCGCGCCGCCCGACAGGTGCACGTTCTTCCCGATCTGGGCGCACGATCCGACCGTGGCCCAGGTGTCGACCATCGTGCCGGAGTCCACGTACGCGCCGACGTTCGTGAACGACGGCATCAGCACCACGCCGGGCGCCAGGTAGGAGCCCCAGCGCGCGATCGCCCCCGGCACCACCCGGACGCCGTCGAAGGAGCTCTTCAGCGGATGCCTGTCGTGGTGGTGGAAGTCGCCCACCTGCGAGCGCGCCATGCCGAGCACCTTGAAGCTGAGCAGGATGGCCCTCTTGGCCCGCTCGTCCACCACGACCTCGCCGCCGACCAGGTGAGCGGCCCTGGCCTCGCCCCTGTCGAGCAGGTCCACGGCGGAGACCACCAGGTGACGCGCCTCGGCGTCGGCCGGGGACAGCTCCGCCCGGCGCTCCCACAGCTCGTCCACCACCGAGGGTATCGGCGAGGCGGTGCTCACGTGACTCATGGCCACGGAGCTTATCCGGCCGGGTAGGTTCTTCAGCGTGCGACCACGCTTCTCCCGTGGAGTCATCACCATCGCGATCATCGTCATCGTGCTCGCCGTGGGCATCTCCGTGGGGCTCTACCACCTGCTGAAAAGCGCGCCGCGCCTGGCCGCCGTTCCCGATGCCTACTGCACCGTGAACACGCCCGGGGGCGGCGTGAGCCTGCTGCCCGAGCAGGCCCAGATCTCCGCCACCATCGCGGCGGTCGCGGCGCGGCGCAGGCTGCCCGAGCGGGCCGTGGTGATCGCGTACGCGACGGCGCTGCAGGAGTCGAAGCTGCAGAACCTCGGCTTCGGCGACCGCGACTCGGTCGGAGTGTTCCAGCAGCGCGAGTCGCAGGGGTGGGGCACCAAGAAGCAGCTCCAGGATCCGGTCTACGCGACGAACAAGTTCTTCGCCGCGCTGGTCAAGGTCAAGAACTACCGCAAGATCCCGCTGGCGGAGGCGGCGCAGGCCGTGCAGCGCTCCGCGGGCGGTTACGCGTACGCGCCGCACGAGAGCGACGCGAAGATCCTCGCCGCCGCCTTCACCGGGCGCGTCCCGCAGTCCGTGCACTGCTGGTATCCCCCGGGCAAGACACCCACGCCCAAGGCCAAGGCCACGGAGGCGCGCAAGCAGCTCGCGCGGGCGCTGGGGAGTGTGGCGATCACCACGAAGAAGCGCGGGTGGCTGGTGGCGGCCTGGTCGGTGGCGCACGCGGAGAAATACGCGCTCAACCGGGTCGGCTACAGCGGGGCCACGTGGTCGAACAACCTCGAGGTCGAGGGGTGGGAGGCCGGCGGCGCGGCGGGCGACCAACGGGTCGAGCTCTCATGACCACTCTCGGCCGCGACGTGGTCATGACCACGACCCCCGGCCGGCGTTTCGCTCCGTAACGGCGGCGCGCCACTGACCGGTCAGAGGGCGTTTCCCTGGATGGAGGCGAGCCCGCGACGGCGTCTGGCGAGCCACGGCAGCGCGTAAGGGATGGAAGGGGTTTTAGGTCGCGCGCCGGACGATCGTGATCGAGCCGGGCGGGAGGGGCTGGGCGTAGCTGGCGGTCCAGGCGGAGCCCTGGATGCGCTCGAAGGAGAGCAGGCGGCCGTCGGAGGCCCGGTAGTCCGCGAAGTCCAGCAGCCCTCTGTCCGGGTTGCCCGTGTCGCCCTCGCTCCTGAACGCGGCCGTCCCCCGCTCGACGGGGAAGAACTCCACGCCCTCCATGACCAGCATGCTCCTGGCCGGCACCATGCCCTGCGTCGGCACGTTCGTCCAGAGCTGCACCTCCAGGTGCGGCGGGTCGCCGTCGAGCACCTCGACCGAGAGCCACTGGTAGCGCCGCGAGCTGTCACGCAGGAGGAACTCGGTCCACTGGTGGCCCTGCCAGCTGATGAACATGGCGCCGAGCACGCGCGCGGGCGACCCGTGCACCGCGATCCGGTCCCCGGCGCGGATCGTGCGAGGGTCGGTGTAGTCGGTGCCGGCATGCCCTGGGGCGCTCACCGGCGCCGCCAGCGGGGTCTCGATGGTGGCGACCTCGGCAACCGGCGGCGCGCCGGCTCGGCCCTTCCTGTCTTGCCTCAGGGTGGCCCAGAAGGCGCCCATCAACAACAGGACGGTGGCGATGCTCAGCCCGAGAACGACCATGGAGGTCATGCTCATCGATCAGCTCGCTCCACTCGCGGTCTGCCTCGGCATAAGCCCTTATCAATTTATGCGTGCACAAGCCGTTCGGCTGGCTATGACGGGCGATCCTACTGGAGGCGGCGCACTGCCGCACCGATCCGCTCATCAGTCGCTGTGAGGGCGATGCGGACGTGCCGTCCACCTGCCGATCCGTAGAACTCGCCGGGCGCGACCAGAACGCCGATCTCGGACAGTTCGGCCACCTGGTCCCAGGCGCTCTGCCCGTTCGACGCCCAGAAGTAGAGACCGGCGGTCGAGTGGTCGATCTGCCACCCCGCCTTCTCCAGCGCGGGCCGCAGCAGGGTGCGGCGGCCGGCGTAGAGATCGCGCTGCCGGCCGGCGTGCTCGTCGTCGGCGAGCGCCGCCGTCATCGCGGCCTGTACGGGCTGGGGCATGAGCATGCCCGCGTGTTTGCGGGTCTCCAGCAGGCGCTTGACCAGGACGGGATCGCCCGTCACGAACCCGGCCCGGTATCCGGCCAGGTTGGAGCGCTTGGAGAGCGAGTGGACGGCGAGCAGCCCCTCGTGGGAGCCGCCGCAGACGTCGGGGTGCAGGATCGAGATCGGCTCGTCCTCCCAGCCGAGCTCGATGTAGCACTCGTCGGAGGCCACGACCGTGCCGCGCTCGCGGGCCCAGGCCACGACCTTGCGCAGGTGCTCGGCGGGCAGCACCCGGCCCGTGGGGTTTCCAGGAGAGTTGATCCAGAGGAGGTCCACGTGCTCGGGGCCGAGCGCGAGCGTGCTGTCCGAGGCCGTGCCCGCCGCCCCCGCCAGCCGGGCGCCCACGTCGTAGGTGGGGTAGGCCAGCTCGGGGAAGACCACCCGCTTGGCGCCCAGGTAGGTGGGCAGCCAGGCGACGAACTCCTTGGAGCCGATCAGCGGGAGCACGTCCTGCTGATCGACGGCGACGCCGTGCCGGCGCCGCAACCACCCCGCGGCGGCCTCGCGCAAGGCCTTGGTGCCGTGGGTCAACGGGTAGCCGGGGCTGTTGGCGGCGCGTACGAGGGCGTCCTGGACGAGGTCGGGCACGGGATCGACGGGCGTGCCGACCGACAGGTCGACGATGCCGTCGGGATGTGCCCTGGCGCGCTCCTTGTACGGCTCCAGCCGGTCCCAGGGGAAGTCAGGCAGCTTGTTCACGATTCTCCAGGGTTTCGCATTGCCGTACTGAAGCGCGTTCGAACGCCGCGCGAACGGGGCGCATCCACCGGATGCCCCCGTGCACGGCGCCGACCGGGCCCCGCTAGTGGTCTTCGGCCTGCGGTGGCAGGGCGGACACCACCGGGTGGTCCTTTTCGATCTTGCCGACCTTCGAGGCCCCACCGGGCGAGCCGAGGTCTTCGAAGAAGTCCACGTTCGCCTTGTAGAAGTCCTTCCACTGCTCGGGAAGGTCATCCTCATAGAAAATCGCCTCGACGGGGCACACTGGCTCACACGCGCCGCAGTCCACGCACTCGTCGGGGTGGATGTAAAGCATGCGCTCGCCCTCGTAGATGCAATCGACGGGGCACTCCTCGATGCACGCCTTGTCCAGGACGTCCACGCAAGGCTGCGCGATGACGTAGGTCACCTCGAGCTCCTTCTTCTCCGCACCATGACATGACTCTGACCGCGGTTTGCTAGGCCCTAGTATTGCCGTGCTTGCCGACTGGCCGAAACGGAGGGTGGCAAACTCGTGGCCGCACGCCTCGTTATCGCCATCACTAGTCAGGATATAGGTGCACGGGTCACAACCCGAAGGCGCGTCCCCGGCGGGTTCCGAGACGCGGTCGGGATTCTCGTGTCCTGGGCCGACGGAGTGCTCGAAGTCCGCAAAAAAGACGGCACTCTGGTGGAGATCCGCGAAGAGACACTCGTGGCCGCCAAGGTCGTTCCGGCCGCGCCTCCTCGACCTGGACGGATGTAACGGTAAGTATTCGTTCTGTGACTGTACGTACCTGCGCCGCCGCAGCAGCCATCCTCGCCAGCGCCGGATGCGGCGCGTCGTCCACGGACACCGCCTCCACCGAGGCCAAGAACCTGCCGCCGATCAACGCCAAGGCCGCCTCGATGAAGGCGGGCTTCGGCACCATGGACCGCCTCGCCGAGGCCGCCAAGCACGAGGGCCAGCTCAACGTGATCGGGCTGCCCCGCGACTGGGCCAACTACGGCGAGATCATCGACACCTTCGCCGACAAGTACGACCTCAAGGTCAACGAACTGGAGCCTGGAGCGAGCAGCAAGCGGGAACTCGACGCCGCCGCGCAGCTCAAGCCCGACGTGTTCGACCTGACCATGGACATGGCCGTCTCCGGGGCCGACCAGTTCGCGCCCTACAAGGTCACGGGCTGGCAGGACCTGCCCGACCACATCAAGGACCCGTCCGGCGGCTGGTACGCCGCCTACGGCGACTACATGTCCATCGGCTACGACCCGCGCGCCGTCAAGCCGCCCGCCTCCTTCGCCGCCCTGCTCCAGCCCGGATACCGGGTCGCGCTCGACGGCGACCCGCTGCGCTCGGCGTCGGCGTTCGGCGGCGTCATGGCGGCCTCCATGCGCTCGGGGGCGCCGCAGCCCGAGCAGGGCGTCGAGCTGTTCGCCAAGCTCAAGCAGGCCGGGCGGTTCACCGAACCGGCCAAGGCCAACGTGGTCATCGCCTGGGACCACCTGAACGCCACCCGCAGCGCCAACCACTCCGACGCCTGGAAGGTGACGATCCCACGGGACGCGGCGCTCGGCGGCTACCACATGCAGGCGATCAACAAGGCAGCCCCGCATCCGGCCGCGGCCCGGCTGTGGCAGGAGTTCCTGTTCTCCGACGAGGGCCAGAACCTGCTCCAGAAGGGCTTCACCCGGCCGGCCCGCGGCGAGGCGATGCTCATCAAGGGCACCCTCGACGCAGAGCAGGCGGCGAAACTGCCCAGGGCGCCGGGTCCGCCGGTGCTCATGACGATTCCGCAGGCAGACGCGGCGAAGGCGTACCTGAGGAAGGAGTGGGCGAAGAGCGTGGGATGAGTCCGAAGTGACTTGATATGTCGTAGGGACAATCAGGCTCTAAAGTGAACGGACAGCACGGCCACGGGGGCCCGATGTCTGATCGAATGTGAGCTGATCGTCTTGCGATACGACACACCGAGCTTGGAGCGGTGGAACAGTCGTGCCTACGACAGCAGCTTCGGCTACGTCTCGACGCAGGGCGCGCCACTGCTCGACCTGCTCGACCCCCGGCCCGGCGAACGCGTGCTGGACCTGGGGTGCGGCACCGGGGTGCTGACCGCGCAACTCGCCTTCAGAGGCGCGGACGTCCTCGGCATCGACGGCTCCGCCCCGATGATCGAGAAGGCACTGGCGCAGTACCCGGGCATCAACTTCATCATCGGCGACGGGCACGACTTCACGATCGTGGACCCGTACGACGCGGTGTTCTCCAACGCGGCGCTGCACTGGATGAGCCGCGACCCGAGCGCCGTGATCGCCAGCGTCCGCGAGGCACTCAAGCCTGGCGGGCGCTTCGTCGCCGAACTGGGCGGGTCGGGCAACTGCGCCGAGCTCACCACCGCGATGCTGACCGCCTGGCGTGAGTACGGCCTGCGCGAACCCGAGCTCCCGTGGTATTTTCCCACGCCTGCCGAGTACGCCCGCCGCCTCGAGAAGGAGGGTTTCGTCGTCAGGTTGCTCGAATACTTCGACCGGCCGACCCCCCTCGACGAGTGCCCCGGAGGGGCCGCCGACTGGGTGCGCATGTTCGCCGGGTCGGTGCTCGAAGGACTTCCCCCGGAGATCGTGGAACCCCTGCTCCGGCGCGTCAACGAACTGGCCGCGCCCGCACTTCGCAGGGAGACTGGCTGGATGGCCGACTACGTGCGTCTACGCTTTGCCGCTGTTCGGCGTTGATGCGTCGGGCATGATGCGTAGGGCTGTTTTGCCGGACTATGGTCTGTTCCGTGGGCGGCGAGATTATGGCTGCACCGCTGCGGCGGCGTGAGGGGCTGGTGAACGGAACGGGATGAATTTCTGCCTGAGCGACCTCGTACCACCGTTGAGGTGGAGCGACGCGTCGACGATCACGCTACTCACCGGGCAGCCGGACCTGCCGGACGCATGGTGGCGCAGCTTGCCCATACCGCGCGTCCTGGCGGCGATCGGCCCCGAGTCCCTGGGTGAGCTGCTGACCGAGATCGCCCTGGAGCACTGGCCCGCGGCGGCCGTGGGCGATGTCCTGCCGGCGCTGCACGTCCTGGATCCGGAGGAGGCCGACGAGCCCGCCGTCGCCATCGCGCTCGACCGTGCCGGGTCGTGGGCGGGGCTGCTGGCGCTGACCAGCAGGGAGCTGGTGGACCAGCCCTTCATCCAGGCGCGGCCGGTGCTGAACACACTGTTCTCCGCCGTCCTGGTACGCCTCGCGCACCCGCTCGCCGAGGCCGACGCGGCCGCTGAGGCCGTCGCCCAGCGTCCGGCCACCGAGCCCGCCGCCCAGCGTCGGGCTGTCGAGCCCATCGCCCGCTCACAGGCCGCCACAGGCCCGAAGGGCGCCAGGCAGACGCCGGTGGCCCCCGCGGCCGCCGCTGCGGCGCCTGAGCGCTCGGAGACGGCCCCCAAGCCCGTCGCGGCCGAGCACGCCGCCGAGTTCGTCGCGGCCGACCCCGCCGCGGCCGACCCTGCTGCGGCCGACCCTGCTGCGGCCGACCCTGCTGCGGCCGGGCAGGCTGCGGCCGGGCAGGCTGCGGCCGGGCACGCCGCCGAGTCTGTCGTGGCCAAGCACGCCGCTGCCGAGCACGCCGCTGCCGAGCACGCGGCTGAGGCCGTCGCTCAGCGCGCCGCTGAGGCGGCCGACGAGCACGCCGCCCAGCACGCCGCCGAGGCCGCCGAGGGGCGTGGTGCCGCCGCCGAGGAGCCCCCGGCCCTCGCGCAGTTCGCCGACGTCGGCCCGGTGCCCGACGAGGACCTGCCCGCCCCTGAAGGCGAGCAGGCCGAGTCCCGCCAGGCCCCCGCTCAGGCCGAGACACCTCAGACCGAGGCAGCTCAAGCCGAGGCAGCTCAAGCCGAGGCGCCTCAAGACGCCGTGGCACGGCACGACGCGGAGGCCCCCCACGCCGTCGAGGCCCCGCACAACGTCGAGGCCCCGCACGACGCCGGGACACCGCACGACGCCGGGACACCGCACGACGCCGGGACACCGCACGACGCCGGGACACCGCACGACGCCGGGGCACAGGGCGACGCCGGGGCACAGGGCGCCGAGGCGTCGCAGGACGCTGACGCTCGCCATGAGGCCGCCCACGAGGGCGCTGCGTCGCATGAGGGCGCGCCGGGCAGCGAGGCTGGCGAGGCCGTTGAGCGGGTCGTGGACGCCGACGTGGAGCCGGTGGCCGACGAGGAACCCCAGCCGGAGCCCCAGCCTGTGCTGGACGCCGCTGAGGAGCCCGCTCCCGAGCCGGCTGCCCAGGAGGCGGCCGCGCTAGAGGCGGCTGCCCAGGAGGCGGCCGCGCTAGAGGCTGAGGCCGCACACGAACAGCGGGATCCCGAGGAGGCGGCGGCCCCCGGGCAGGAGTCTGGGGAGCGGGAGTTGCCTGAGTTGATCGAGGCCGCGTTCGCCGGGCTGGATGACAAGAGCTGGGCGGTGGCGCAGAACCGGGTGTTCACCGACGAGCCGTCCGCCGTGGACCAGCTCGCCAAGCTCTTCGCCGTCCCCCCGGCCGAGATCGCCGCCACGGAGGACGAGCTGCGCGCCCGCCTCGACCAGTGGCTGACCAGCGACGTGGCGGCCCCGTACCGCGCTCATCTGGACGAGCTGGTGCGGACCCTCGGCAGGACGGCCCCCAAGGAGCAGGTCATCGGCGCGGCCGACTGGCACAACGTGGAGATCCGCGCGCTGGAGGTCCCTGCATGGCAGTTCGTGCTGGCGACGCTGGCCCCACCGCCCCCGGCGGCGCCTCAGGTCCAGCAGCAGCCGGTGGAGCAGGCCCCGTCGGCGTTCGGGCAGGTGGTGCAGATGCCGCCGCCCCCTCCCCCTGGCCCGCCGCAGTTCCAGGCGTTCACGCCGGGCGCCCCGCCCGCGGCTGAGAGCAACGGCGAGCACGACAAGCCGTACCAGCCCCTGAAGGACGTCTCCCAGACCAGGCGCTGTTTCCGGCAGCCGGACGGCAGGTGGTGGCTGCGCATCGACGTGACGGGCGAGCAACTGGCCGGAGGTGAGTGCGCGTTGCCGACGGGATTCGCGTCGTACCTGGGGCTGTCGCCGGGCGAGAGCAGGACGGTCAGGAGCGCCGCGGGCGAGCTGACCATGGTCTGGCACGGCAAGCCGGTCCTCGAATCCATCGAGCGCCTCCTGGTGGACGTGGGAGCCCGGGAGGGCGGGCACCTGTTCCTGACGCTGTCGGACGAGGGCGTGCTGCGGGCCAGGCACCTCCCGGTCGCCGCCCAGGGGGCCGAGAAGATCACCAAGGCGCTGCGCCTGGTCGGGTACACGGCCCCTGGAGGCACCCGAGATCAGGCGGCGAGAGTGATCGCCACCAGAATCGGCATGACGGGCCCGGTCGCCCTGCAGGATCTGCTCAACAGGCTCCGCGAACGTGGGGACCGCGATCTGCTCGAGCTGCTGGGCTGAGGCCGGTGCCGCGGCTCGCGATCGGCCCTGAGTTTCCCAGGGAGCTCAGCGCACTGGCCCAGCCGGTGCGCAGGGACGCCGTGGTCGCGCTGCGCCGGTTCCTGCTGAACGTGTCCGGCGCCCCGCACCCCGAACGGGTCAGGGGCGCCAGGGATCCGCGGGCGGCGACCCTGCGCCTGGCGGACGGGCATCGCGGGGTGGTGGTGCGGGAGCGGGACGTGTACTGGCTGCGGACGGTGCTGCCCGACCCCCAGGCCTGGTCGTACGCCCGCCGCCACCGCTACGGCGTGAACCCGGTGATCGGCGTCGTCGAGGAGTGGGACGCCGAGGCTCTGGAGCGGGTGGAGCCGGCGTTACGCAGGTCGGTGGGGCGCGGACGGCTGTTCGACCCGATCTGCGACGGCGACCTGCTCGGGCTCGGCCTGGACGGGCACGCGCTGCCGCTGTTCCGGCTGATCACGACCGAGGCCGACGTGGCGGCGCTCGAACCGCTGCTGCCGCCCACCCAGTACGTGCCGCTGGCCGTGCTCGCCCGCGGCGGCTCGTTGTCGGAGGCGTGGCGGGAGCTGGACGCCTGGCGGGCGTCCGACGAGGACACCGGCCCGATCGACACCGAGGACCTGTACGCGGCGCTGCGGCGCAGCCCCGACCGGGCGGTGTTCGTCCCCGACAAGCTGGCGCTCGACCGGGTGCTCCAGGCACCCGACTGGTGTACGTTCCTGCACCCGCCGCAACACCGGCTGGCCAGGGCCGCCAGGTACGAGCACCCCATGCTGGTCGTGGGCGGCGCGGGCACCGGCAAGACCGTCACCGCCCTGCACCGGGCGGCTCACCTGGCCGCGAGGGGCGCCGGGCCCGTGCTGCTGGTGACGTTCTCGCAGAGCCTGGCCGAGGAGCTGTCGGCGCGGCTGGACCTGCTGATCGAGGACGACGTGGTGCGCAAGCGGGTCGAGGTGGACAACGCCGAACGCCTGGCCATGCGCATCGTGACCGCCCAGGAGGGCCGCCGCCCCGCGCTGGTCGGCCCCGGGGCGCGTTCGCTGGCGGAGCTGACGGACGAGGCGCTCAGGTTGCTCTCGATCACGACGGGTGATCTGCTCGACGACGTGGATCCTGGGCGCAAGCCGTACCGTCACATGGTTGTGGACGAGGCTCAGGACATCAGCCCGGCGCAGTGGCGGTTGCTGCGGGCGGCGGTGCCGCGGGCGCGCGACGACCTGTTCATCGTCGGCGACCCGCACCAGCGCGTCACCGACACGCAGGTGGTGCTCGGCGCGGTCGGCATCCCCGCCGACCAGCGCACGCTCAGGCTCTCCTACCGGCTGCCCCAGGAACTGCTGCCCTTCGCCGTACGGCTGCGCGGCGGCGGCCCCTCGCCCGGCCTGGTCAAGGGCGTGACGGAGATGTACGGGTTCAGCGCGACGCGTAATGGCCATCGGCCGATCGTGCGGGCGTACGACACAATGGAGTCGGAGCTGGCCGGGCTGCGCGCCACCGTCGACGCGTGGCTGGCAGCGGGGCTGGCTCCCAGTGAGATCGCCGTCGGGGCCCGCAACCAGGGGCTCGTCCGTGACGCCACGCGCGCGCTGGACGGCCTGGATGTGCGGGTGTCGACCTTCCAGCATCTGAAAGGGCTCGAGTTCGAACGGGTGGCGCTCATCGGGGTGGCGGAGGGCGTGGTGCCTGGTCCGTCACCGGAGGATCCGTCTGCCCGGGCTCGTGCCCTGCAACGCGAACGGAGCATACTGTTCGTCGCCTGTACCCGGGCGCGGTCGATGCTCTATATCTCCCATTCCGGAAGAGGCAGCCCGTTTTTACCCCTCTGATCACATAGTCTGAACTGCGGATATCTTCCCTTTGCCGGTTGGACCTCAATGAACCTCAGCCTGAGCGACCTCGCGCCACCCCTGCGCTGGACCTCCCCTGGTCAAATCGCGCCGATCGTGGAGGAGCCCCAGCTGCCCGAGGCCTGGTGGCAGGCGATTCCCCTCGATCGAGCGTGCTCCATCGTCGGCACGCAGACCGTGGCGGGCCACCTGGCCGATCTGGCCGTGGCCTGCTGGGGGCATCTGATGCTCGGCGACATCCTGCCGCTGCTGCGCTTCTCCGACCCCGCCGAGTCCGAGCGGACGCCGGAGACGCTGGGCAAGGACGTGGTGCAGAAGCTGTTCATCGGTGTGTTCGAACGGCTGCTCGAACCCGCGCCCGAGGTGGTGCCCGCGCCGTCCAGGCCGGACAGGCCGCCGCCCGACCTGATCGACGAGTTGTTCGGGGCGATGGACGACCGGCAGCGGGCCATCGCCCGCGACCGGCTGTACGCGACGCAGCGGGCCACCCTCGACGAGCTGGCGCAGCGGTTCTCGGTGACGCGGGAGCGGATCAGGCAGATCGAGCGTGACCTGCGCGAGCACGTGGAGGCCTGGCTCGGCAAGCCCGACTCGGCCCCCCTGGTGGCGCACGTGACGTGGTTGCGCGGGCGGCTGGGCTCGGCCGTGCCGGCCGACGACCTCCAGGCCGCCGTGCCGTGGCACCAGGGCGAGCTGCGTTCGCTGGGGATCCCGGCGTGGCGGTTCGTGCGTACGCTGCTGACCGGCTACGAGCAGGCCGACGGCTGGCTCGTGGCCGGCGGGGCCGACGAGCTGAGGGAGAAGACGCGCCAGCTCTTCGCCGACGGGCCGCGCCCGCTCGGCGAGGCCGTGGCCATGGTGACACAGCTCGGCGTGCGCGAGGACGTGGCCGAGCGGTGGATCCTGGCCGTGCCGCAACTGCGCGTGCTGGGCCGCCACGTGGTGCCGTGGCCGCGCAGCATCAACGAGAAGGCCGAGGCGGTGCTCGCGGTGGCGGGCGCGCCGCTGACGCCGGAGGAGATCCAGGAACGCATCGGCGAGGACTACAGCCTGGTCGGCATCCGCAACCAGCTCACCGCCGACGAGCGCTTCCACCGGGTCGATCGCAACAAGTACGGCCTGACCAGGTGGGGCGGCGACGAATACCTGGGGATCAGGGAGATGATCGCCAGGGAGATCGAGCGGGCCGGTGGCGAGGCTTCCGTGGGCACGATCGTGGCGAACCTGACCTCACGCTACGAGGTGAGCGAGAGCTCGGTCCGCGCCTACTCGGGCGGGCCCGGGTTCGAGCGGACCCAGCGGGGCTGGATCAGGGTGGCGGGCACCGCGCCCGGCGGGGAGGCGGAGCCGTACCAGCCGCGTAAGGACGTCTCTTCGACCCGGCGCAGCTTCCGCTCCCGCGACGGCCGCTGGTGGCACCGGGTGGACGTCAACGCCGAGCATCTGCGCGGCTCCGGGTCGCCGCTGCCGACGGGGTTCGCGGCGTACCTGGGGATGGCGCCGGGCGGGCAGCTCACGGCCTCCTCGCCGTCCGGCGACGTGGTGATCAGCTGGCACAACCAGCCCACCATGGGGTCGATCCGCAACGTGCTGGCCGACTACAAGGCCGCCGACGGCGACCACGTCTTCCTGACCGTGTCGGACGGGGGCGAGTTGCTGACCCGCTACCTGCCCGCCGCGCCGGTCGGGATGCCGCCCATCAACCGGGCGCTCTACCTGTTCGGCTACACCGCGCCGGTCAGCTCGGAGATCGAGGGGCTGCGGCTGATCGGGGCCAGGATCGGGCTGCCGGACACGGCCACCCGCGAGGAGATCCTGGGCAGGCTGCGCGAGCGGGGCGACAGGGACATCCTCGGTTTCCTGGGGGGCTGACGGCCGGGCTAAGCTCGGGAGATGTTGCGGATCTACGACACGCGTGCCAGGCAGGTCGAGGAGATCGCCGCCGAGCGGGCGCTGCGGATGTACACGTGCGGGCCGACGGTCTATCGCTACGCGCACGTGGGCAATCTACGCACCTATGTGCTCTCCGATCTGATCAGGCGGGTCCTGGAGCGGCGGCGGGTGCGGGTCGTGGTCTGTCAGAACATCACCGACGTCGGCCACCTCATCGACGACTCCTCTGACGAGGGTGAGGACAAGGTCCTCGCGCAGGCGCGGGCCGAGGGCCGCTCACCGCTGGAGATGGCGCGCTTCTACGAGGACGCCTTCAGGAACGACACCGCCGCGCTCAACCTGCGGCCGCCCGAGCACACGCCCCGGGCCAGCGAGACCATCGACCTGATGATCGACCTGATCGCCACGCTGGTCGAGAAGGGGCACGCGTACACGGTGCCGGACGGGTCGGTGTTCTTCGACGCACGGTCGTTCCCGACATATGGCGAGATCTCCGGGAACCGGCTCGACGAGCTCAAGCCCGCCCACCGCATCGAGGCCGTCGATCCCCGCAAGCGTTTCCACGCCGACTGGGCCCTGTGGAAGCCGGGCAAGGGCGAGCTGACCTGGGAGACGCCGTGGGGGCGCGGGTTCCCCGGGTGGCACGTGGAGTGCTCGGCCATGTCGCTGCGCTTCCTCGGGTCCAGGTTCGACATCCACACCGGCGGGATGGACCTGCGGTTCCCGCATCACGAGGACGAGCGGGCCCAGTCCGACTCGGCGGCCGGGCACGAGGTGGTGCGGCACTGGGTGCACGGCGAGCATCTGCTGTTCGACGGGCGGAAGATGGCCAAGTCCACCGGGAACGTGGTGCTGCTCTCCGACGTGGTGGCGGCCGGGCTCGACCCGCTCGCCGTGCGCATGGCGTTCCTGGAGCACCGCTACCGGCAGCAGCTCAACCTGACGTGGGACACGCTGCGGGCCGCCGACCGGACGGTGCGCAGGTGGCGCACGCGGGTGGCCGAGTGGGCCGAGTCGGTCAGCGCGCCCCTGTCCCAGTCCCATGTCGAACGGGTGGAGGCGGCGTTCGACGACGACCTCGACACCCCTGCGGCGCTGCGGATCCTGCGGGAGCTGGAGCGGGACGAGTCGGTGCCGCCGGGGGCCAAGTTCGAGACGTTCCTGCATCTCGATCAGGTGCTGGCGCTCGACCTGTCCATCGAGATCGGCAAGACGCCCGTGCTGCCGGCCGGGGCTTCCGAGCTGCTGGAGGCGCGGGCCAGGGCGCGGGAGGCCGGGGACTTCGCGCAGGCCGATCGGTTGCGGGGCTCTCTGGCCGAGCTGGGAGTGCGGGTGTCGGACACGCCGGAGGGTCAGACCTGGGTTTGAGCGGGCCCGAGGAGTGATCACGAACTGCAAGACTTGATGCCAGCTTTTCGGCGTTAAGGAGGTGGCGGTGAGGCCCTATGCGTGGATGCCATGGCCGTTGCGGTGGTTCGCTCGGGTGTTGACCGTGCTGCTCGCACTGGTCGTGGTGCTCGCAGGGGTCCTCGTGTACACGGTGCGGAAGTCGTTTCCGCAGGTGGATGGTGCGCTGCGACTCCCCGGCTTATCCGGAAATGTGGAGATTTTTCGGGATAAAACGGGAATTCCGCACATCTATGCTGACAGCACTGCCGATCTGTTCATGGCGCAGGGGTTCGTGCACGCGCAGGACCGTTTCTTCGAGATGGACTTCCGCCGCCACCTGACGGCCGGGCGCCTCTCGGAGCTCTTCGGCACCTCCACGCTCGCCAACGACAAGGCCCTGCGGACCATGGGCTGGCGCAGGGTGGCCGAGCAGGAGCTGCCCGAGCTGGCCAAGGAGACGCAGGGCTTTCTGAGCGCGTACGCCAAGGGTGTCAACGCCTGGCTCGCCGCCAACCCGAACGCCTCCGACCGCAGCCTCGAATACTCCCTGCTGAAGCTTCAGGGCAGCGGCGGCGAGCCGGAGAAGTGGACCGCGGTCGACTCGCTGGCCTGGCTGAAGGCCATGGCGTGGGACCTGCGCTCCAACATGGAGGACGAGATCGACCGCGCCCTCGCGGCGACCACCCTGCCCAAGGCGCGGGTCGATCAGCTCTACCCCGGCTACCCCTACGACCGGCACCTCCCGATCGTCAACGAAGGCGCCGTCGTCCGCGGCCGCTTCGAGCAGCAGGCGGAGCCGCGGCAGCGGGCCAACCGGCTCCTCGGCCAGGCGGCCAAGACGCTGGATGACGTGCCGAGCACGATGGGCACCGCGGACCGCGAGGGCATCGGGTCGAACTCGTGGGTGGTCTCCGGCGAGTACACCGCCGGCGGCAAGCCGCTCCTGGCCAACGACCCGCACCTGTCGGCGGCGCTGCCGTCCGTCTGGTACCAGGTGGGGCTGCACTGCAGGAAGGTCACGGCGGCGTGCCCGTACGACGTAACGGGGTTCAGCTTCTCCGGGGTCCCCGGGGTGATCATCGGGCACACGGACAAGATCGCGTGGGGCTTCACCAACCTGGGGCCTGACGTGTCCGACCTCTTCCTGGAGCAGGTGGACGGAGACTCCTACCTGTACCGGGGCGAGCAGATCCCGCTGGAGACGCGGCAGGAGCAGATCAAGGTGGCGGGCGGCTCGCCGGTCACGATCACCGTCAAGACCACCCGGCACGGGCCGCTGATCAACGAGGTGGTGAACGGCGCGAAACCCAGCGGCGAGGCCAACGCGGTGGCGCTGCAGTGGACGGCGCTGACGCCTGGGCGGACCGCCGACGCGATCTTCGCGCTGAACCGGGCGGGGAACTGGCAGGAGTTCAAGGCGGCCGCGGCGTTGTTCGAGGTGCCCTCCCAGAACCTGATCTACGCCGACACGACGGGCAAGATCGGTTATCAGGCTCCCGGGCGCATCCCCGTACGCGAGCACGGCGACGGCACCTGGCCGGTCCCGGGCTGGACGGGCGACTACGACTGGCAGAGCGTACCCATCCCGTACGACCAGCTCCCCTCCGTCGAGGACCCCGCCGACGGCTTCATCGTCACCGCCAACAACGCCGTCATCGACCCGAGCCGCTACAGACCCCTCCTGACCAAGGACTGGTCGTACGGCTACCGCTCCGAACGCATCCGCACCCTCATCAAAGACGCGATCAAGAAGGGCCCGATCGACGCGGACACCATGTCGCGCATCCAGCAGGACTCCTCCAACGGCTTCGCCGAGACCCTGGTCCCCGCCCTGATGCGGGTGGACCTGGCGGGCCCCGGCGGCCGGGCCAGGGAGTTGCTGAAGACGTGGGACCGCTCACAGGGCCTCGACTCGGCCGCCGCCGCCTACTTCAACGCGGTCTGGCGGCAGGTGCTCGTGCTGACGTTCGGCGACGACCTGCCGGAGGCGGCCAGGCCCACGGGAGGGGACCGCTGGTACGAGGTCGTCAGGCGCCTCCTGGAGGTCCCTGATGACCCGTTCTGGGATGACGTGAGCACGAAGAACCTCAAGGAGACCCGCGACGACATCCTCCGCCAGGCGATGGCCTCGGCGTACCAGGAGCTGGCCGACCGGCTCGGAGCGGACGTCAAGGCGTGGCGCTGGGGCGATCTGCACCAGCTCGAACTGGTCAACGGCTCACTCGGCACCTCGGGCATCGCCCCGATCGAGGCCCTGTTCAACCGCGGCCCGCTGGCGGTTCCCGGCAGCAAGGACGCCGTGAACGCCACGGGTTGGAACGTTCAGCAGGACTACTCGGTCACCGCCGTGCCGTCCATGCGCATGATCGTCGATCTCTCGGACCTGGACAAGTCCCGCTGGGTCAACCTGACGGGCGCCTCGGGCCACGCCTTCCACGACAACTACTGGGACCAGGCGGAGACCTGGGCGAGGGGCGATCTGCTCCCGATGCGCTCCACCCCGGAGTCGGTCAAGAAGGCCGCGACCAACACCCTCAGGCTGAACCCATGACCGTACGCCGCGGGCCGGGAACCGGCTCGCGGTGTGGTGTCTAACTCTTCCACCACGGCGGCTTGCGGGGATAGCCCCCGTCGTCCAGCCCGGCGAGCCGCTCGAAAACGTTGTACGAAGCCTGATGGCCGCAGACGATCACCGAGACGAGCATGGCCACCACATAGAACGGCAACATCGGCAGCCCGACGCACCAGGCCCACTGCGTGGCGTGCCGGCCTTCGTGCAGGATGAGCTGCTCATCCAGCCCGTCTCTCCTGGTCAGGACCACATTTCCCACCGTGAAGGCCCCCGCGATGGGGAACCGGTAGCGGTAGCCGAAGGCCAGGATGAGCCCGTTGGGACCGGGCTGCCTGGCCGCGCGGCCGACGACAGCGATCAGCAGACCGAGCGGCGTGGAGAGATTGATGTAGTTCGCCGCCCGCCGGAACCGGAAGCGCCTGTCCATGCGTCTCAGTCTTGACCAATCTTGACAAGTCGGAATAATGATCCCCGTCCTGAAATCCTCCACAAGAGCAGGATTATGAGATTCTCCATCCTGGGCGCGCTGCTCGGCACCGTCGCACTGGCAGGAGCCGGCGGAGCTGCGATCACCCAGACGTCAGCGACCGAACCCCTACGAATCACTGACACCTCTCTCAACGCACGGGTGGCGTTAGCAGGCGACCCGTCCACGTCGCCTCCCCCCACGACCTCGACGCCCCCGACATCACCGACGACGTCACCGAGCCCGACCGAGACCCCCGCCCCGACGGAGAGCCCCACAACCGGGGAGTACACCGCCGAGGCGCAGGTGGTCAAGAGAAGAGGCGTTTCGTATCTGAACGTCTCCGTCACCTACGAGGGAGCGGCTCTCTTCAACGTCAAGCAGAGGGTGTGCAAGAAGCGTTCGTGCAAGACCGCGGATCTGGACTTCACCGTGGTCGGTGGCGAAGGAAGCGCGAGCAAGAGGCTGGGCTCGGGCACGTACAAGAAGCGAGGGCAGGCCGCGGTCACATTGGCGCCGCTGCCGACCGTCACGGTGAGAGAGACGGTCACGGTGACCGAGCCCGGTCCCACGGTCACCGTCACAGAGCCCGGCCCGACGGTCACGGAAACGTTCACCTGTCAGCCCACCGTCGAACCGACGGACACGCTCCCGCCGACCGACACCGTCTCTCCGACCGGCACTGTCACTCCGACGGACACCGTCGCTCCGACCGGCACCGTCACCGACACTCCGCCGCCGAGCGAGACCGTCACGCCGACGCCGACGGAAACCGCGACCGACACCCCGACAGAAACCCCGACCGCGATACCGACCGATTCTCCGACTGCCGGCGTGTCTCCCACGGACACCGCGACGGAGATTCCGACCTGTCCGCCGCCGTCCGAGCCTCCGACCGAACTTCCCACGGAGACCCCGGCGCCGACCGACACCACCGTCCCGACCGAGACGTCGACCACGACGGCCACACCGTCCGAATCGGTGAGCGCTCCCGCCCAGTAGGGCCGGCACACGGCAAATGATCGGGCCAGGCCACGTGCCTGGCCCGACTCATGCGCCGGCGGTCACGCCCTTCGGCATCCCAGCCCCCGTAGGGGGAGACGTCCCGCGGCTTCCCGGCGAGCGGTCAGAGGGACTTGTAGCGGCCCTCGTGGTAGATCAGCGGTGCCCCTTCGGCCGGAATGCCCAGCCCCGTCACCTCACCCACCACGATCGAATGATCCCCGCCATCGTGCACCGCCGTGGTGGCCACCTCCACCGTGGCGATCGAACCATCGAACAACGCCACCCCCGACTCCCCCCGGTGATGCTCCCACCTGGCGACCTGGCCGTTCAACGGCCGCCCCCGGTGGGCGAAGAAGCGCGAGGCGTCCTCCATGGAGGCGGGCAGCACCGACACCCCCCAGACGCCGGACTCCAGCACGGCGTCGTGGAAGCGGGCCACCTTCTCGGCGCAGAACAGCACGAGCAGGGGTTCGAGCGAGACGGAGGTGAAGGAATTGACGGTCATGGCGTGATCGACGTCGCCCAGCCTGGTCGTCACGATCGCGACTCCAGTGGCGAAGCGGCCGACGACCTTGCGATAGGTGCCCGGGTCCGCGTGCCGCTCTATGGAATGCACCTAGCCACTTTATGCCTTTACGTCGGATTCTTCGGAGTGTACCCACGCAACAGCCAAGATCCCCCTCCCGACGAGGGCGAAAGCAAATAGGCCGCTACAAGACCCACCAAGCCTCCGTACAGGTAGACGTACCCAGGAAGGCCCGAAGCGATCACCAGGTCGCCAGGTCCCAGTTGCAGCGTGAACGGCATTGTCACCAGCAGCCACCCGAGCGCCGCCGCCATGGCGCCGAGCCGTGCGCGCATGAGCTTGCCCGCCCCCACGCACACCACGAACAACGCCAGCACCCAGACGATCGCCGAGATCGGGACCGGGCCGAACCGCCATGTGGGATGCGTGAACCCGCCGACGATCCCCATGACGACCCCGAGGACGAACAGCATGCCGTACGCGGCCCCGCCCAGCGCCGACTCGGCCTGGCTGCGATGTTCCATGTCGAACGAGGTTAGTGGATGCCCGCGAAGAGATCGTTCTCGCGGTCGTGCGGCTCACCGAGGCCCCCGGCCTCGATGGGCGGACCGGGCACCGAGGGGCCGGGCACGCCGATGGCCAGCGTGTAGTGCTCGACGCCGAGCACCTCCTGGCCGATGTTGTTCGACAGGGCGTACCAGGGCGCCCGCACGCTGATCTGCGTCGCGTGCGCGCGCATGGCCTCCAGCTTGTTCCCGATCCAGGGGCGCGCGTCGATCTCGGTGGTGATGTCCTCGTCCTGGCTGCCGAACGGCATGTCGTCGACGTCCTCGGTGAGGAAGCCGGTCTCGGCCTCGCTCAGCGCCTCCGCCGCGCTCCTCATGACGGACCTGGCGACGGCCGTGTGGTAGAACTTCGCGATCTGCCAGGGTTCGCCCTCGCCGAAGCCGGGTTTCGCCGCCAGTTCGAACGCTCTGCGCGAAACTCGGTGGGCCTGGATGTGGTCGGGATGGCCGTAGAAGCCGTTGTCGTCGTACGTGACGAGCACCTGGGGGCGTACCTCGCGAATGACCTTGACCAGCTCTCCCGCCGCCTCGTCGAGGTCGGCGCTCCAGAAGGCCCTCGGGTGGTCGTTCGTGGCCACGCCCATCATGCCCGAGTCGCGCCAGCGGCCGGACTCGCCCAGGAAGCGGTGGTCCTCGACGCCGAGCGCCTGGCAGGCGGCGGCGAGCTCACCGATCCGGTACGGGCCCAGCGCGTCGTCCTGGTCGGCGGCCAGATGCGCGAGATCGCCGGGGATGATCTCCCCTTCCTCGCCCAGCGTGCAGGTCACCAGCGTGACGTGAGCCCCCTCGGCGACGTATTTGGCCATGGTCGCTCCGGTGCCGATCGACTCGTCGTCCGGGTGGGCGTGCACGAGCAGGAGCCGTCGATCAGTCATGCCCACGAGCGTAGCAATGGCAGGATTGAGGCCATGAGCGAGAGCTTCCCGCGCCTGTCTGCCAGGACCCGCCGGTTCACCCTCGGGGTGCCCAGAGGCTTCACGATCTCCCCGGACGGCGGCCGGGTGGTGTTCCTGCGGACGAAGTCGGGCACCGACCCGGTGACCTGTCTGTGGGAGCTCGACACAGAGACCCACGTCGAACGCCTGGTCGTCGATCCGCGGGCGCTCCGGGCCGACGAGGAGAACCTGCCGCCCGAGGAGCGGGCCAGGCGGGAGCGCAGCCGCGAGGCGGCGGGGGGCGTGGTCGCATACGCCGCCGACGCCACCCTGACCAGGGCCTGTTTCGCCCTGTCCGGCGGGCTGCACGTGGTCGACCTGGCGAGCGGGCACTGGCGCAGACTGGACACTCCAGGCGCGGTCATCGACCCCCGGCTGTCCCCCGACGGGCGTCATGTGGCTTATGTCACTGGTGGCGCCCTGCGCGTCCAGGACCTGGGCACGGGCGCGGACCGGCCGCTGGCCGAGCCGGAGTCGGAGACGGTGACCTACGGCTTGGCCGAGTTCATCGCCGCCGAGGAGATGGACCGGATGCGCGGCTACTGGTGGGCGCCGTCGAGCGACGCCCTGCTGGTCGAGCGCGCCGACGAGGCCCCCGTGCCCGTGTGGCACATCGCCGACCCGGCCAACCCCGACCGCACCCCCTCGGCCCAGCGCTATCCGGCCGCGGGCACGCCCAACGCGCTCACCGAGCTGTTCGTGCTGGGGCTCGACGGGTCGCGGGTCGCGGTCCCCTACGACGAGGAATACCTGACCACGGCTGCCTGGGACTCCCACGCGCTGTCGATCGTGACGCTGACCCGCGACCAGCGGACGATGCGGCTGTTCTCGGTCGATCCGGCGACGGGCGCGTCCACGCCGGTGCGCGAGGACACCGACCCGGCCTGGGTCGACATCGTCGGCGGCGTGCCCGCGCACCTCGACGACGGTTCGCTGGTGTGGGTGGCCAACGCGGAGGGCGGGCACCGGCTGTTCGTGGGCGACCGCGCGGTCACGCCGCCGACGTTGCAGGTGCGGGCCGTGCTCGACGTCGATCACGACAGCGTGCTGTTCAGCGCGAGCGGCGACCCGACCGAGATCCAGCTGTGGACGTGGGACGGGCATTCGCTGCTGCCCGTCTCGACCCGTTCCGGAGTGTTCTCAGGGCGGATGTCGGGCGGGGTCGGCGTGCTGACCGAGCAGAGCCTCGACGCCGAGGGCGTCTCCGTCACGGTCGTACGCCGTGACGGCATGGCGGTGCCGATCCCGTCCTTCGCCGAGCGCCCCGGCCTCGACCTGCGCGTCTCACTCGGCCGTTCCGGCCGGCGCGAACTGGCCACCGCCGTGGTGCTGCCCTCCTGGCACGAGCAGGGGTCCCGCAAACTGCCCGTGCTCATGGACCCGTACGGCGGGCCGCACGCACAGCGGGTGCTCAACCGGCGCGGCGCGTTCCTGGAGAGCCAGTGGTTCGCCGAGCAGGGCTTCGCCGTCATCGTCGCCGACGGCCGCGGCACGCCCGGCCGGGGCACGGAGTTCGAGCGGGCCGTGCTGGGCGACCTGGCCACCCCCGCCCTGGAGGACCAGATCGACGCGCTGCAGGGCGTGGCCGAGCAGTACCCCGACGACCTCGACCTGACGCGCGTGGCCATCCGCGGCTGGTCGTTCGGCGGCTTCCTGGCCGCGCTCGCGGTGCTCCGCCGCCCCGACGTCTTCCACGCGGCCGTCGCGGGCGCCCCGGTGACGGACTGGCGCCTGTACGACACGTGCTACACCGAGCGCTACCTGGGCCATCCGGCGGAGCAGCCGGAGGTCTACGAGAACTCCTCGCTGTTCGCCGACGCGGCCAAGCTCGAACGCCCGCTGCTGCTGATCCACGGCCTGGCTGACGACAACGTCGTGGCCGCCCACACCCTGCGCCTCTCCTCGGCCCTGCTCGCGGCCGGACGCCAGCACAACGTGCTGCCGTTGTCGGGGGTCACGCACATGACGCCGCAGGAGGTCGTGGCGGAGAACCTGCTGCTGCTCCAGGTGGACTTCCTGAAGAGGTCGCTGGGCTCCTGAGCCGGTTCCGGCACTCGACGACCACGGCCTGACACCTGCCCGCACGAGGCCGGGCCGGCACTTGTTGGCCGCGGCCTTACGCTTGCCTGCGTGACAATCCGCCCCAGAAGTCCCAAGGACAAGGACGCCTGCGTCGAGGCACTCGCCCAGGTCCAAGCCGCCGACCGGTATCCCGTGGACTGGCCGAACGATCCTTGGGGCTGGCTGAGCCCGGCGGATCTGAGGTCTGCCTGGGTCGCGATCGAGGCGGGGGTCGTGCTCGGGCATGTGGGCCTCACCCGGGACACGGAAATCGTCCGGCTGTTCGTGACTCCGGCGGCGCGTGGGCAGGGCCTGGCCGCCCAGCTTCTCAGCTCGGTGCGTACTGCGGCGGGCGAGCCACTGCGGCTGGACGTGTCGTCCGAGGGCACTGCGGCCATTTCGTTGTACGAGCGGTGCGGATGGCGCAGGGTTGGCAGCAGCCGAGCCGACTGGATCAACGCGGCCGGTGAGCCCGCCCTGGTGCACCACTACGTCAGCCCATAAGCGCCAGCGCAACCCCACACCGTACGCACCACCACCCTCCAACGCACCCGCTCCCCGCGGCCACCCCCAGAGCGCCCGGCCCTCATCACCACCCCAGAGCACCCGCTCCCCACCACTCCAGCACGCCCGCTCCCACCACACCCACCCCCCACCACGCCCAACACGCCTGGCCCTCATCGCCCCAGAGCACCCCCACACCGCCACACCCCAGCACGCCCACTCCCACCACCAACCCAGAGCGCCCGGCCCTCATCACCACCCCGGAGCGCCCACTTCGCACGGCCACCCCCAACGCGCCCGGCTCTCCTCACCACCCCACTGCGTCAGGGGGCCGAGGTCCCTATCACCAACCCACGGTCTGACAACCCCTGGTCCGACCCCCACCCCCGAAAACCAAACCCTGGTCCGACGCGATCCCGCCACCCACTCCGGCATCGTGAACGCCATGCTGAAGCCCCTCGCCCTCACCCTCCTCATCACACTCCTGCACCCCCCGGCCGCATCCGCGCAGACACCCGGTTTGTCGAAGGCCACGGCTTCCAGCGCCACCCTGGACTGGCAACCGTGCCCCAACGACAAGATCGGTATGGAGTGCGCCGACCTCCCGGTCCCGGCCGACTGGCAGAAACCCGCCGGCCGCAAGATCACCTTGAAGATGGGCCGCCTGAAAGCCACCGGCACGCCGGAGGGCTCGGTCCTGGTGGCCTACGGCGGCCCGGGCGGTCCCGGCATCGCCCTGACCCAGTCCGTCCCCGACTGGTGGACCAAGCTGCGCCAACGCATGGACGTCATCACGTGGGACACCCGCGGCTACGGCAAAGAGCAGTTCCAGGGCCTCAGCACGGGCCTGCAGTGCTCCTGGACCCGCGTCCCCATCGCCGACACCCCCAAGAACGACGCCGACCTCGGCCGCCTGTCCGACACCAACCGCGGTTACGCCGAGGCCTGCCGCCTCAAGGACCCGGAGCTGTTCGCCAACATGAGCTCGGCCGACCAGGCCAGAGACATGGAGGCGATCAGGAAGGCCCTGGGCGGCGACAAGCTCAACTACTACGGCGCCTCCTACGCGGGCCTCTACGGTCAGGCCTACGCCCGCCTCTTCCCCGACCACGTCCGCACGATGGTCCTGGACGGCACGCTCAACCACAGCACCGCCAACTGGCAACACGAACTGGAGGAAACGGCCACATCCAACGAGCAGTCCCTGCGCCGCTTCTTCACCTGGTGTGCTTCCAACGACTGCAAGGACGTACCGGCCCTCTGGCGCACACTGATCACCCGAGCCGACCGCACCCCGATCCCCACCAAAACCGACAATGTCGCCTACAAGACCCGCGACCTTCAGGCCTTCGCCCTCGCCTTCGCCCGGCAGGGCGAAACGGTCTGGCCCAAGCTGGCCGAAGCGATCCGCAAGGCAAGCAAGGGTGATGCCTCCGACTTCGTCCCGGCCAGAGGCTCCCGCTACCCCGACCAGGCCACCGGCGTAACGGAATGCACCGACTGGCCCCGCTTCGCCAGTCGCAAGGAGATGACCGCCACCATCGCCCGCCTGCGCAAGGTCGCCCCCAACACCGGCACCGCCAACACCCTCGCCTCAGCCACCCTCAACTGCATCGGCTGGCCCGTGCCGGTCACCAACCCACCCGCCGCCCTCCCCAAGAACCTGCCCCCCATGCTCGGAGCAGGCGCATGGGTCGAGTCAGAGGCGGTGGAACGCACCCTGTCCCAGGTGCCGGGCAGCGCCACCATCCACCACAACGGCCCCGGACACACCCTCTACGGCGCCAACCCCTGCGCCCGCGACCACATCAACCGCTACTTCACAGACGGCACCCTGCCCCCGCAAAAGACCCAATGCTGACCGAGCCCACGCCAACATCCCACCACCGTCCACGAACAAGCCCGCCTCATGACCAGCCCGCCTCATGACCAGCCCACCCCGCGACCAGCCCTTCCCGTGGCCAGCCCTCCCGTAACCAACCCGCCTCATGACCAGCCCGCACCGTAACCAGCCCAGACCCGCCGCACGGGGCAGCACGACGAGGAGATCACCACGGCCCGGGTCGGCGATCACATCATCGACCTCGTCGGCAAGACGATCTCAGGAGAGCCCCGTGACCAACCCGCCCCGTGGCAAGCCCATCCCGTGGCAAGCCCATCCCGTGACCAACCCGCCTCCTGACCAACCCGTCCCCGTGACAAGCCCATCCCGTGGCAAGCCCATCCCGGGGAGCTGTGAGTCAGGAGGGAGTGGTGGTGGGGGTGCCGTGCCAGCTGCTCCAAAGGGCAGCGTACGAGCCCCCTTCCTCCACCAGCTCCTCGTGCGGCCCCAACTCCGTGATGCGCCCGTCCTCCACCACAGCCACCCGGTCGGCATCGTGCGCCGTATAGAGCCGGTGGGCGATGGCGATCACCGTGCGGCCTTCGAGGACGGCGGCCAGCGAGCGTTCCAGGTGGCGGGCGGCCCGGGGGTCGATAAGGGAGGTGGCCTCGTCCAGCACCAGGGTGTGGGGGTCGGCGAGCACCAGGCGGGCGAGGGCGAGCTGCTGGGCCTGCGCGGGCGAGACGGCGATCCCGCCCGACCCCACCTCGGCCTCAAGGCCCGAGGGCAGTCCCAGCACCCAGTCCAGCGCGTCCACCGCCTCAAGGGCCTTCAGTACGGCCTGGTCCGAGGCGTCGGGGCGGGCGATCAGCAGGTTGTCCCGTACGGAGCCCTTGAACACGTGGTGTTCCTGGGTGACGAGCGCGACGTGGCCTCGCAGGTCGTCCAGGGGCAGGTCGACCAGGGGCACTCCGCCCACGGCCACCGACCCCGTACGCGGGCCGTGGATCCCGGCCAGCAGCCGCCCCAGCGTGGACTTGCCGGCGCCGGAGGGACCCACCATGGCCAGCCGCTCGCCGGGCTGGATAGTCAGCGACACGCCGTGCAGCACGTCCCGTCCCGGGCGGTAGGCGTAGCGGACGTCCGACGCCTCCAGCAGTTCGCCGGAGGGCCGGGCGGGAGTGGCCTCCCGGTCGTCCGGTACGTTCGCCACCCCCAGCAGCCGAGCCATCGAGGCCGCGCCCACCTGCAGCTCGTCGGTCCACATCAGGAACCGGTCGAGCGGGTCGATGAGCTGCTGGGCATACAGCGTGGCGGTGGCCACCTGGGCGAGCGTCACCCAGTCGCTTGTGTAGAAGAGCCCGCCGACCAGCAGCGCCGCGACCACCGGGATCACGTAGCCCAGCTCGACGGCGGGATACCACCTGGTGCGCAGGCCCAGCGTGTACCGTTCGGCCGCGTAGGACCGGCGGATGTCCTCGTCCGTACGCACCCGTCGCCGCTCCCGCAGCCCGAGCGCTTCCACGGCCCTGGCGCCCTCGACGGTCTCGGCCAGCCCTTCGGTCACGTCGGCGTAGGCGGCGTTCTCGCGGAGGTAGCCGTCCCGCGCCCGCCGCAGGTACCAACGGGTGGAGATGTAGATCACCGGGCCCGCCGCCAGCATCGGCAGCATGAGCAAGGGGCTGACCAGCAGCATCGCGCCGATGGTGATCACGAACGTGACCATGGCGATCAACGTCTCGGGCACGGCGTGGCGTACGGTGCGCGAGAGCGCGTCCACGTCGCGGGAGGTCCGGGTGATGAGGTCACCGGACCCGGCGCGTTCGACGGTGGACAGCGGCAGCCCGAGCACCCGGTCCACGAATTCCTCGCGCAGCTCGGCCAGCACCTTCTCACCGAGCTTCGCCGAGGCCAGCACTGCGTACCGCATGAGGAGGCCCTGCAGCAGCAGGAACGCTCCGATGGCGGCGGCCACGACGGTGACGTTGACCTCGGCGCCGTACTGGAGGTTCTGTACGAGGTCGCCGAGCTGCCACGGCACGACCAGCCCGGCGACGGCGGCCAGGCCGTGCAGGAGCAGGGTGAAGGCGAGCTGGCGCGGATACTTCAGCGTGAGCCGCCTGGCGTAGGCACGCACCTGTTTCCGGTCGGCGACCGGCAGGATCTCGCGGGCCATCAGTCCTCACCTCGGGTCACGGTTGCGGCGTATTCGGGCGAGCTGTCCAGCAACTGGCGATGCGTCCCCTCGGCCAGCACCCGACCGCCCTCCACATAGATCACATGCTCGGCCCGATCCAGAACCAGCGGGCTGGTCGTGCAGATCAGGGTGGTACGGCCGGGGCGGGCCTTGGTCAGGCGGTCGGCGATGCGGGCCTCGCTGTGGGCGTCCACGGCGCTGGTCGGCTCGACCAGGATGAGGACCTCCGGGTCGGCCAGCAGCGCCCTGGCCAGGCGCAACCGCTGCTGCTGCCCACCGGAGAACTCCCGCCCCGCCTCGGCCACCTGGGCGTCGAGCCCCTCGGGCAGGGCGTCGACGATGTCGGTGGCGCAGGCCACGTGCAGGGCCTCGCGTACCTGCCGGCCGGTGGCCCCGCCGCGCACGTCCAGCTCGTCCCGCAGCCGTCCGTTGAACAGCCGGGCGCCGTTGTCGGCGACCAGGATCCGGGAGCGGACCTGGTCCACGGGCAGCGTACACAGCTCGACCGCGCCGAACGTGACATCGCCGTCGGCGTAGCGGCCGAGCCGGTCGGCGATGGCGATGGCGTCCTCGGGCGCGTTGGCGGCGACGGCGGTGAGGGAGCCGGGTTGGAGCGTTACACCGCTGTACGAGTCGCGCAGCACCCCACCCTCACTGCTCCCCGTGCCGCCGGTGACCTCGGGCTGGATGGCCAGGATCCGGATCACCCGCCCGGCCGCCACGTGCCCCTTGGTGAGCCTGTCGGCGGCCTCGGTGAGCGTGCGCATGGGCCCGATGAGGAACACGGCGTACAGGTAGAAGGCGACAAGTTGCCCCGTGGGGATCTCCCCGGCGACGGCGAAGGAGGCGCCGATGCCGGTGACGATGGCGATGAGCAGCCCGGGCAGGACGATCTGCGCGCCTTCGAGCACCGACTCGACCCCGGCGACACGCACCCCGGCATGGCGTACGCGCTGCGACTCCTCGCGGTAACGCTCGGCGAACACCTGCTCCCCGCCGATCCCCCGCAGCACCCGCAGGCCGGCCACGATGTCGGCGGCCCTGGTGGACAACTGACCGGTCAGCTCCCGCTGCGCGCCCTGACGCCTGTGCATCGGGCGCAGTAGCGGCCCGACGGCGGCGGCCATGAGCGGCACCCCGAACAACACCAGCAGGCCCAGCGGCAACGAGGTCGAGATGAGGATCACGGTGACGGTGACGATGGCCACGATCGAGCCGGTGGCGCGCAGCAGGATGTCCATGGAGCCGCCGATGTGCGCGATGTCGGAGTTGCCGACGCTGATGACCTCTCCGGTGGAGAGCCGCTTCGGCAGTGTGGCCCCGAGGCGGGCCGCCTGCCGGGAGGTGAGCTGCACGGTACGGTACGCGGCGGCCAGCCAGTTGTAGACGGCCATCCGGTGCCGCATGATCCCGGTGAACGCCTGCACCAGCCCGAGCCCGAACAGGATCGCCGACCACAGCAGCAGGGCCCGGGTGTCCTTGGCGGTGACGGCCTCGATGCCCTTACCGAGCACGGCCGGCATCAGCGCCTGCACCAGCCACCACAGAGTGGCGAAGCCGATGCCCGCGAGCAGGGATGACGCCTGGCGCCGCGCGTTCCACCACAGATAGCGGAACGGGCTGCGGATATCGGGCACGCCAGGATCGGCCTCAGGAAGGGAGCGCATAGCCTGACAACATTGACAAGGCACCCCCTGGCCCGGCAAACCATTTTCCCGCCAGGGGTCAGGGCCGGAGTGAAACCGTGACACCCGAAAATGCCCGCCCAGCTCGGGCGGCGGGGCTACTGGCGCGCCAGGCGGGGACATTTCGGTCTTCCTCGAATAATCGGCGGCGGGCTCGGCTTATTCGCGGCGGGGCGCTGATGGCGCGACGCGAACCTTTTCGGACGCCCGCCTATGCGACACCTCCACCCGCGTATGCGACACCTCAGACTGGCCCCCGACCCCTCCGAACCGACGCCCGGGCCCCCTCGTCGGGCTGGGGACGCGGACGGGCTAGGGACGCCCTGGAGGGGCTCTGGCGAGGGTCGAGCGGGACTCGGACAAGAGCGGCAGTCGAGGTGCGGGGAACTCAGGCAGCCCAGCGAGGCTCGGGCGGGGCAGGTGGCTCAGCGAGGGTCGAGCGAGGCGAGCTCGGGGGCTGGGCTGGGCTCGGGGGCTGGGCTCGGGCCGGATCGATGGCAGGCCGGGCTCGGGGTGGATGGCAGGCCGGGCTCGGGGTGGATGGCAGGCCGGGCTCGGGGTGGATGGCAGGCCGGGCTCGGGGTGGATGGCAGGCCGGGCTCGGGGTGGATGGCGGGCCGGGTGGATGGCGGGCCGGGCGGATGGCGGGGTGAGGGGTGTTAGAGGGTGCGGAAGGTTCTTATTGTGTACGCCAGCGCCACCCCCGCCGTAACCGCCAGCAACACGTACCCAATCGTGTAAGCCCCCGTACCCGCATAGACAACCCCCATCACCAACGGCGGAAAGTAGCCGCCCAACCCCCCGGCGGCCCCCACCAGCCCGGTCACGGTCCCCACCCTGGACGCCTCCACCAGGCGCGCCACCAGCGCGAACACCCCGCCGGTCCCCAGCCCGAGGAAGAACGCCATGAGCACGAAGCTCACCCCGGCAGGCACCTCGACCGGCGGTTTGAGCGCCAGCACCAGCGCCATGACGGCCGTCCCGCAGAGCGAGATGATCATTACCTTCACGGGCCCGATCCGGTCGGACAGCGAGCCCCCGAAAGGCCGCGACAACACGGCGGCGATGGAGAACCCGGCGGTACGCAACCCGGCATCCGTCTGAGCGAAGTGATAAAGGTTCTGCAGCAATGTCGGCAAATAAGTGGAAAACGCCACAAACCCACCGAAGGACACCGCGTACAGAAAGGCACACTGCCACGTCGCCTTGATCTTCACGGCTTCCCGCATCCGGGGCAGCGCGGGCCCGGTGGCGGGCGTCCACTGGGGTGAGTTACGGCTGCCACCCAGCATGACCACCCCCATCAACACCAGCACAGCCGCCATCAGCACATGCGTCGCGGGCCGCCCGAACTCCTCGACCAGGCGCGGCGTGAAGAACGCCGACAAGGCCGTGCCCCCCATCCCCGCCCCGAACACGCCGGTGGCGAACCCTCGCCGCGCGGGCTCGTACCAGGCGTTGACGAAGGGGATGCCGATGGCGAAAGAAGTGCCAGGAATACCCAGGAGAAACCCCCAGAACAACAACCACCCGTACGAATTCGCCCACCCCACGAACAACACCGGCACGATCGACACGAAGCAGATGACCGCGAACATCCGCCGCCCGCCGAGCCGATCGGCCAGCACGCCCACCGGGATCCGCCCGAGCGACCCCACCACCACCGGGATGGCCACCAGCAGCGAGGTCTGTGTCGGCGACAGGTGCAACTGCCTGCTGTAGCTGCCGGACAGCGGCCCGATGAGGTTCCACGCCCAGAACGTCACCGCGAACGCCATGGTGGCCAGCACCAGGTTCCGCACCTGACCTTTACGAATCACAGACAGCTCAGACATACACCCTGTGTAACAGAGAGTCACTATCTGTGATGAAGTGGGGTTATGAGCGCCGAAGACCTCCTGCTGAAGACCGGCCGCTTCCTGCGCAGATCGGCCACCAGCCGCGATCTGCACACCCTCTTCCTCAACGGCGGCACTGAAGGCGACGCCTTCTACCGCGACCGCTGGAGCCACGACAAGGTGGTCAGGTCCACACATGGCGTGAACTGCACGGGTTCGTGCTCATGGAAGGTGTACGTCAAGGACGGCATCATCACGTGGGAGACGCAGGAGACCGACTACCCGAGCGTCGGCCCCGACCGCCCCGAGTACGAGCCGCGCGGCTGCCCACGCGGCGCCGCCTTCTCCTGGTACACCTACTCGCCGACCCGGATCCGCTACCCGTACGCGAGGGGCGTCCTGGTCGAGATGTACGCGGAGGCGAAGGAACGCCTGGGCGACCCGGTGGCCGCCTGGGCCGAAATCACGACAAATCAGGAAAAGAGGGCGCGATACCAGAGCGCCCGCGGCCGAGGCGGCCTCATCCGCGTCTCCTGGGCCCTGGCCACCGAGATGATCGCCGCCGCCCACGTCCACACCATCAAGACCTACGGCCCCGACCGGGTCGCCGGTTTCTCCCCCATCCCCGCCATGTCCATGGTCTCCCACGCCGTCGGCGCCCGCTTCATCTCCCTCATCGGCGGCACCATGCTCTCCTTCTACGACTGGTACGCCGACCTGCCCGTCGCCTCCCCCCAGGTCTTCGGCGACCAGACGGACGTCCCGGAGTCGGCGGACTGGTGGGACGCCGCGTACCTGATGCTCTGGGGCGCGAACGTCCCCGTCACCCGCACCCCCGACGCCCACTGGATGGCCGAGGCCCGCTACCGGGGCCAGAAGGTCGTGGTGATCTCCCCCGACTACAGCGACGCGGCCAAGTTCGCCGATGAGTTCCTCGCGGTGCGACCCGGCACGGACGGCGCCCTCGCCATGGCGATGGGCCACGTCCTGCTCAAGGAATTCTTCGTGGACCGGGAGACGCCGTACTTCACCGACTACGTCAAACGTTTCACCGACCTGCCCTTCCTGGTCACCCTCGAAAAGCGCGAGCACGCGTACGTGCCCGGCAGGTTCCTCACCGCCAAAGACCTGGGCGACCAGGAAGAGGCGGCCGAGTGGAAGACCGTCCTCATGTCGGAGAGCGGCGAGCCGGTGGTGCCGAACGGCTCGGCCGGATTCCGCTGGACGGACTCCGGCATGGGCCGCTGGAACCTCAACCTCGAAGAGAAGCCCCAGCTCACCCTGTACGGCGGCGGCACGGCGGAGGTCCTCCTCCCGCGCTTCGACGAAGGCGACTCGGTCCGCCGGGGCGTGCCCGTCCAGGAGGTCGCCGGCCACACGGTGACGACGGTCTACGACCTCCTCCTGGCCCAGTACGGCGTGCACCGCAACGGCCTGCCAGGAGCCTGGCCCACGGGTTACGACGACCCGGACGAGCCCTACACCCCGGCCTGGCAGGAGCCCATAACGGGTGTGCCGGCCAGAAGAGCAGTGAAGATCGTCAGAGAGTTCGCCAGGACGGCCGAGCGGACCCAGGGCAGATGCATGATCATCCTGGGCGCCGGAACCACCCAGTGGTTCCACGGCGACACGATCTACCGCGCCTTCCTGTCACTCCTCCTGCTGACCGGCTGCCAGGGCCGCAACGGCGGCGGCTGGGCCCATTACGTGGGCCAGGAGAAATGCCGCCCCCAGACCGGCTGGGCCCTCCTGGCGGGCGCCCTCGACTGGCAGCGGCCGCCCAGGCAGGTCCCCGGCACCCCGTTCTGGTACCTGCACACCGACCAGTGGCGCTACGACCAGTTCGACGCCGGTGAGCTGTCCAGCCCCCTGGCCCCCGGCGAGTTCCGCGGCAAGCACACCGTCGACCTGATCACGGAGTCGATCCGCAACGGCTGGATGCCCATGTCGCCCGCCTTCGACCGCAACCCCCTGGAGCTGGGCGACGCCGACGACCCCATCGCGTACACCCGGGAAGAGCTCGGAGCGGGCAGGCTCAGGCTCGCGGCGGAGACCCCGGACGACCCCCGCAACTGGCCCCGCGTCCTGACCCTCTGGCGCTCGAACCTCTTCGGCTCCTCCGCCAAGGGCAACGAGTACTTCCTGCACCACCTCCTCGGCGCCACCTCCAACCTCGAACACCCCGACCCGAGGGCCCCGGCGGGCAAGCTGGACCTCCTCCTGACCCTGGACTTCAGGATGACCAGCTCGACGATCTTCTCCGACGTCGTGCTCCCCGCGGCCACCTGGTACGAGAAGTACGACCTGTCCTCCACGGACATGCACCCGTTCGTGCACGCCTTCAACGCGGCCATCAACCCGCCCTGGGAGACCCGGACGGACTTCGCCGCCTTCCACGCCATCGCGAAGGCCTTCAGCGTCCTGGCCAAGGACCACCTGGGCGTGCGCAAGGACGTGGTGGCGGTGGCGCACCAGCACGACACACCGACCGAGCTGGCCGGCCGGACAGGCCCCGGCCTCAAGGTGGTCGAACGCGACTTCGGCGCCACGGCGGAGAAGCTGGCCGCCCTGGGACCGCTCACGGAGAAGCTCGGCATCCCGGTCAAGGGCGTGACCTTCATGCCGGACGAGGAGGTGACCTGGCTGGGCGAGCAGTGCGGGCTGGTGCCGCGCGGCGTGGCCAAGGGCCGGCCGGAGCTCGACACCGAGGCCAAGGCGTGCGAGACGATCCTCGCCCTGTCGGGGGTGAGCAACGGGCGGCTGGCCGTGCAGGGGTTCCGGCAGCTCGCCCAGCGTACGGGGGTGAGCTTCGACGGACTGGCCCACGAGGGCCACCGCATCGTCTTCGGCGACACCCAGGCCAGGCCGGTCCCCGTCGCCCCCAGCCCCGAATGGTCGGGCAAGGAGTCCCACGACCGCCGCTACTCCCCCTTCACGATCAACGTCGAGAACGGCAAGCCCTGGCACACGCTGACCGGCCGCATGCACTTCTTCCTCGACCACGACTGGATGCACGAGTACGGCGAGGCGCTGCCGATCTACCGCCCCCCGCTCGACCTGGCCGCTCTGTACGGCGAGACCGGCGCCCTGCGCTACCTGACCCCGCACAGCAAGTGGTCGATCCACTCCGAGTACCAGGACAACCTCCTCATGCTCTCCCTCTCCAGGGGCGGCCCCACGATCTGGATGTCCACGCCGGACGCCGCCGACCTCGGGATCGCCGACAACGACTGGGTGGAGGCGACCAACCGCAACGGCGTGGTCGTGGCCAGGGCGATCGTCTCCCACCGCATGCCGAAGGGCACGGTCTACATGCACCACGCCCAGGACCGCCTGATCGACGTGCCGAAGTCGGAGGCCACGGGCCGCCGTGGCGGCATCCACAACGCGCTGACCAGGGTGTTCATCAAGCCCACACATCTGATCGGCGGGCACGCCCAGCTCTCGTACGCCTTCAACTACCTGGGCCCGACGGGCAACCAGCGCGACGAGATCACCACCATCCGGCGCAGATCACAGGAGGTGCGGTACTGATGAAAGTCATGGCCCAGATCGCCATGGTGATGAACCTCGACAAATGCATCGGCTGCCACACCTGCTCGGTCACCTGCAAACAGACCTGGACCAACCGGCCCGGCGTCGAGTACGTCTGGTTCAACAACGTTGAGACCCGCCCAGGTCAGGGCTACCCCCGGCGTTACGAGGACCAGGACCGCTGGCGCGGCGGCTGGGAGCTGACCGGCAAGGGCGCGCTCAAACCGAGGGCCGGGGGCCGCCTGCGCAAGTTGCTGAACATCTTCGCCAACCCGCTCATGCCCTCCATCCAGGACTACTACGAGCCCTGGACCTACGACTACGAGAACCTCACCAACGCCCCGCTCTCCGCCGACATCCCCGTGGCGCCGCCCCGATCCCTGATCAGCGGTCAGCCGACGAAGATCCGCTGGAGCTCCAACTGGGACGACAACCTCGGCGGCGACCCCTCGCCCGACCCGGTGCTGGCGAAGGTGTCGGAGGAGGTCAAGCTGGAGTTCGAGCAGGCGTACATGTTCTACCTGCCGCGCATCTGCGAGCACTGCCTCAACCCGTCGTGCGTGGCCTCCTGCCCCTCCGGCGCCATGTACAAGCGCTCCGAGGACGGCATCGTGCTGGTGGACCAGGACAAGTGCCGGGGCTGGCGCATGTGCGTGACGGGGTGCCCGTACAAGAAGGTGTACTTCAACCACAAGACCGGCAAGGCCGAGAAGTGCACGTTCTGCTATCCCCGGGTGGAGGTGGGCCTGCCGACGGTCTGCTCGGAGACCTGTGTGGGCCGCCTGCGCTATCTGGGCGTGCTGCTGTACGACGCCGACCGCGTCACGGAGGCGGCCTCGGTGACGGACGAGCGGGATCTGTACGAGGCCCAGCTCGACCTGTTCATCGACCCGGATGATCCGGTGGCCGAGACGGCCGGGCTGCCCTCCGACTGGCTGGACGCCGCCCGCAGATCGCCCATCTATGACCTGATCAAGAGGTATCGCATAGCGCTCCCTCTCCACCCGGAGTACCGCACGCTGCCCATGGTCTGGTACGTCCCGCCGCTCTCCCCCGTCGTGGACGCCCTGTCCACCACGGGCCACGACGGGGAGGACGCGGCCAACCTGTTCGCCGCCATCGAATCGCTCCGCATCCCGATCGGCTACCTGGCCGAGCTGTTCACCGCCGGGGACCCGGAGCCGGTGACGGCCGCGCTGCGCCGCCTGGCCGCGATGCGCTCGTACATGCGGGCGGTCAACCTCGGCGACGAGCCCGTGCTCCCGGACGTCGGCCTGTCCGAGGAGGACCTGGGCGCCATGTACCGCCTGCTGGCCCTGGCCAAGTACAACGATCGCTACGTGATCCCGACCGCCTACGGCAACGAGCCCGGCGTCGTGGACGAGGGCGGCTGCAGCCTCGACTACGACGGGGGGCCGGGCATGCAGGGCCCGTTCGGCGAGGCCTCGGGCCGTCCTGTGCCGGTCTCGATCGAGAGCTTCCACGGCCTGAAGGAGCGCCAGACCAGCGACGAGGTAACCCGCGACCGGGTGAACCTCCTCAACTGGGACGGCCGGGGCGCCCCAGCGGGCCTGTTCCCGCCGAAGAAAGGCAAGGCATGAACAAAGCCGTCGTCTGGCAGGCCGCCGCGCACCTGCTCGCCTACCCCGACGAACGGTTCTGGCACCGCCTCCCCCTCATCGAGGAGGCCGCGGAACCGCACTTCGGCACGTTCCTCGCGCTGGCATCGAGCCTGGGCTCCGGCGAGCTGGCCGCGCACTACGTGGACACCTTCGACATGCAGCGGCGCTGCTGCCTCTACCTGACCTACTACGCCGACGGCGACACCCGCCGGCGCGGTGAGTCGCTGGCCGCGCTGAAGGGCCGCTACCGGGCGGCGGGCTGGGAGCTGATGGACGACGAACTGCCCGATTTCCTGCCGGTGATGCTGGAGTTCGCCGCCCTCGACCCCTCGGGCGCCGACCTGCTCGCCGGGCACCGGGCCGGGCTCGAACTCCTGCGCACCGCACTGACCGAGCGCGACTCGCCGTACCGGCACGTGATCGACACGGTGTGCGCCGCCCTGCCGCCGATCAGCGCCGCCGACCGGGCGAGAGCGGAACGCCTGGCCTCCGGCGGGCCACCGGCCGAGAGCGTGGGAGGCTACCGGTGACCTGGGCGGAGAGCGCGCTCTGGGTGGTCGCGCCGTACCTCACCCTGGTGATCTTCGTGGGCGGGCTGCTCTGGCGCTACAAGTATGACAAGTTCGGCTGGACCACCCGCTCCTCCCAGCTCTACGAGAGCCCGCTGCTGCGCGTGGCCAGCCCGCTGTTCCACTACGGCCTGCTGTTCGTGATCGTCGGCCACGTGACCGGCCTGCTCATCCCGATCGGCTGGACCGACGCGATCGGCGTCTCCAACGAGGCCTACCACACCAACGCGCTCATCTGGGGCGGCCTGGCCGGCCTGGCCACGCTGGTGGCACTGGGCCTGCTGATCTACCGCCGCCGCACCAACGGCCCGGTGTTCCTGGCGACCACGGTCAACGACAAGATCATGTACGTGGTGCTGGGCGCCGCCATCCTCGCCGGCGTGATGACCACGATCGTGGGGTTCGTGCCCAGCGAGGCCAGCTATCGCACCACGGTCGCACCCTGGTTCCGGGGGATCTTCGTGCTCCAGCCCGACGCCATGGCGATGAGCCAGGCGAGCAGTCTTTACAAGGTGCACACACTGATCGGGATGGCGCTGTTCGTACTTTTCCCGTTCAGCCGCCTGGTGCACGCGCTTTCCGCTCCGCTGGGCTATTTGTTCCGTCCTTACATCGTGTATCGGAGCCGCGCGGATGGCGCGCCGAGGCGCCCGAGAGGTCCCCGGGTAGGCCAGAATCGACCCTTGTGAAGCACGGGTACACCAACAGCACGTTCGGCGACGGCGCCCTGGTCGTGAAGTGCTACCAGGGACCCGAAGCGGCTTTCAGACTGAGCACGGAGAGTAGATACCTGCGGCGCCTGCGCGGCCGCCTCCCTGTCCCACGCGTCCACCAGGTCACCTCGACGAGCCTGACCACCCGCTTCGTCGACGGCTCCCACGGTCAGGACCTGATCGACGAGGGGCGGGCGGCGGAGGTGTTCGCCGAGTGCGGACGCATGTTGTCGCGCATCCACCGGCTCGGCATCGTCCACGGCGACTACGGCCCGCAGAACATGTTGTTCCACCCGGCCACGCTGGAGACGACCGCGATCCTCGACTGGGAGTGGGCCCACCCGGGGCGGCCGGTGGAGGACCTGGCCTGGCTGGAGTGGATCGTACGCAGCCATCACGCGGAGCACGTCCCGCTGCTGCCGCACTTCTTCACCGCGTACGGAGACCCCGTCCCCGGCTGGCAGGAACGCCAGACGGCCATGGTGACGCGCTGCCACGACCTGCTCGACTTCTGCGCCCGCTGGGAGCCCGGCGGTGACGGGGAGAAACTCTGGCGCGACCGCCTCGACGCCACCGCCGCCTGGACCGAGTAACGGTTGTTTCTGTCGGTGCCCTTTGCTTGGCTTGGGGCATGACTGAGCAGGTGATTCTTGTCCTCGGTGCCACAGGCTCCACCGGCCGCCGCGTCACGGAGTCGCTGCGCGCCTCCGGCCACACCGTGCGTGCCGCCTCCAGAAGCGGCGAGACCAGGTTCGACTGGTCGGCGCCCGACACATGGGAGGCGGCCGTGTCCGGCGCGTCCGCCCTCTACCTCATGGCCCCCGACGGCACGCCGGTCGATCCGGCGTTCGTGTCCCTGGCCGTGGAGCGCGGCGTCGAGCGCGTGGTGCTGCTGTCCAGCGGGGGCATCGAGACCATGGGCGACGAGCGTCTGCTGGCGGCCGAGCGCACCGTGCGCGGCTGCGGGGCCGAGTGGACGATCCTGCGCCCGAGCTGGTTCGACCAGAACTTCGACGAGGGCTTCCTCCACCCGGCGATCATGTCGGGCGAGGTGCTGCTGCCGCTCGGCGACGTGGGCCAGGCGTTCGTGGACGCGGGCGACATCGCCGCCGTCGCCGCCGAGGCCCTCACGGGCGACGGCCACGCGGGCCGCACCTACGAGATCACGGGGCCGCGCTCGTTGTCGTTCGAGGAGGCCGTGCGGATCATCAGCCAGGCGAGCGGCCGCGAGGTGCGTTACCTGGGCGGCGACGAAGACTACATCGCGGCCAACGGCTTCTCCGGAGACTCGATCCACGCGGCCAAGACGTTCGCCGACCTCCGCGCGCTCGGCGACCAGCCGGTGGGCGAGACGGTGAGTCAGGTGGCCGGCCGCCCGCCGAAACCCTTCGAGACCTACGTGGCGGAGGCCGCCGCCGGCGGCGCCTGGCGCTGATCCGCCCGCAGTTTCCGCACCAGCGCCACCGCCTCGTCCAGCAGCCCGATCTCCCGCTCGCTGAGCGTCGGATTCTCGCCCCTGCGCGCCTTGGCCAGGTCCAGGGGCTCGCCCACGTCCAGGGCGTCGCCCAGCCGCGCCACCAGCGCCGCCAGCACCGGCCGCACTCCCTCCTCGATCCCGAGGTCCGGGTTCACGGCCACCTCGGCGAGGATCACCGCCGACAGCGCGTAGTCCAGCGCGGGGTCGCCCTCCCTGGAGTTGGCCCAGTCGATCACCATGGGCCCGTCCGGCGTCAGCATCACGTTGTCGGGATGCAGATCCAGATGCAGGATGCGGTCGCCCGGTCTTCCGGACGTGCGGGCCGGGATCTCGTGCAGCCGCAGCAGCAGTCGCGCGAGGATCGCGCCCACCTCTTCCGGCGCGATCTCCCCGGCGAACAGGGCGTGCAACATCGTCGGCCCGGTCAGTCGCCTCATCACCAGGTCGGTGGAGCCGCTCTCACCCGGATAGACCTCGGGCACGGGATAACCGTGCGCGGCCACGTACGTCATGACCGCCAGCTCTGCCTCGACGTCGATCGCCCACCGGTAGCGGCGCAGCACCCGCCCGTCGCCGATCGCGTACACATCCGCGCTCCGCCCGGCCCCCAGCAGTTCCATGCGCCCCAATTTACGCGGAGATGCGATCCAGCTCGGCCAGCTCCTCGCCGTGCTCCCGGACCATCGCGGTGGCCAGATCCCGCACCTCCGCCGCGCCGCCCGAGCTCCGTTCCCCGTTCGCCACCAGCACGAGCTGATCCAGATAGGCCTTCATCAGGCCCGAGAACCGCCGGTCGAAGGACTCGCCCTTCAGCTTGGTGAGCTTCTTCACCTCCACCGCCGTGGGCATGCCGGGCATGTCCATTTGAGTGTGCGGGTTGTCGCCGGTGATCCCGGCCGTGGCGAGCAGTGCCCGCAACCGCCCGCGCCCGGCCTCGTGCGTCGTGCGGAGCCGTACGGAAAGATCGGCGACCGGACGCCCGGCACGGTCGGGCGCCAGCTCCAGCACCGGCAGCGCCCGCGTGTGCAGGGCGTCGGTGAGTTGCATCCAGGCCACGTCAGTCGTCGTGAACCGGGCCTCGGGCTCGGGCACGGAGGGAGGAGCGGCGGAGCACCCCGCCAGGAACAGGATGATCAGCAGACACCGCAACACGGGCACTCCCCAGAACAGGTCCGGGCGGAAGGACTCCGCCCGGACCGCGAACATGATCTACGAAGGACGCCCGTCGGCGCCGCACTTGAAGATCGGCCGGATGCAGTCCCGCACCCGCCGCTCCATCTCCGCCACCGGCCAGGCGTTGAAGAAGTCGCCGTGCATCGTGAACCCGCCTCCCGACGACAGCCGGAAGTGCGAGGGGTCACCGCTCACCGGGTACCGGATGACCTGCCGCAACTTCGGCACCGGCACGGGATGCGTGCTCGGGCACTGCCCCGCCACCGGATAGGCCATGTGACTCTTGTGGTCGGCGGAGTCCAGGTCCCGCCCGTTCCAGCACTGCGGGAAGTCCAGGTACGACTCCAGCATCGTCCCCGACGGGCAGTTCACGAAGTCCTTGGAGGCCCCCACTTGCCCGGCGTGCAGGCAGGACCACCGGGAGATCGTCGTGTTGTCGGGCCCGGTCGCCTTGGCGTTGCCCGCCACGATCCGCAGCCCCAGCGGCGTCGCCTGGGTGCGGGCGATGATGTCGTCCCGCACGCCCTCGCCGAGGTAGTAGAAGGTGACGATGGCCGGCTCCACGGGCGCGCCGTCCCGGTAGAGGGTCGGCACCCAGTAGGAGGACTTGTCCACGGCCGGGTTGCAGTTCGTGCCGCCGACCTGCAGGTCGGCCAGCGTGGTGTGGGCGTTGGTGACCCGGCTGCCGAAGAAGCTGTGCATGTGCGAGGCGCCGGCCAGACCGGGGAAGACGATGGGGTCGTCGGGCAGGCGGTGGCTGAACGGGCAGTCGGCGAGGAACTCCGCCACCCGTACGGGCTCGGCCATCGCCGGGCGCGGAGCCACGGCGAACGTCGCGAGCAGGACAGATAACAGGGCGATCAGACGAGAGGTGCGCATGGCGGCTCCCTTGGTGCTCATTGGTAGACCCGTACGTAGTCGACGAGCATGCGCGACGGGAACGGCGTCGCCGCGTTGGGCGGCCCCGGCCAGTCGCCGCCGATGGCGAGGTTGAGGATGAGGTAGAAGGGGTGGTCGAAGATCCAGGGGCCGCGTGTCTGCTCCACCTGGTCCTTGCTGAGGGTGAACACCGTGCGGCCGTCGAGGGTGTACACGATGCCCTTGCTGTCCCAGTTGGCGGCCCAGACGTGGAAGTCGTCGGAGTAGTCGGCGCCGTTCGGCAGCGTGTACGGCCCCCCGATGCCCCCGCCGCCGTTGTAGGCAGGCGCGTGGACGGTCGAGTAGGACGTCTTCACGTCCTTGCCGAGGATCTCCATGATGTCGACCTCGCCGTTGTACGGCCAAGGCCGCCCGGTCAGGAAGTCGGCCCCCATCATCCAGAACGCCGGCCAGAACCCGTTGCCCTTGGGCACCTTGACCCTGGCCTCGACCCGGCCGTAGGTGAAGTGGAACTTCGTGCCGGTGTTCATCCTGGCCGAGGTGTACTGGCAGGTGGTGCTGCCGGTCAGCGGGTCGGGCGGGCAGGCGGAGCCCGCGGTGGCCTGCTTGCGCGCCTCCATGACCAGGTTTCCCTGGCCGTCCATCGAGGCGTTGTCGTGGTTGGTGTAGTACTCCAACTCGTTGTTCGGGCCCGTGCCCGGGTCGGCCCGCCACTTGGCGGCGTCGGGCTTGCTGCCCGAGGAGCCGTTGAACTCATCGCTCCACACCAGGGCGGGCGGGTTGGCGGGGTCCTTCGGCGGGGCCGGCGGGTCGGTGGGGTTGCCACCGGTGCCGTACACCTGGAACTCCCACAGGCTGTAGCCGTAGGCGCCTGAGCGCTGGGTGCCGTACATGCGCACGTACCGCCCCGTGCCGCTCACGCTCAGCGTCTGCTTGAATCCGGTGCCGGTCGTGGTGGTGTAGACGGTGCTCCAGGTGTTCGCGTCCGGGGAGGTCTGGATCTGGAACGACCGGGCGTAGGCCGGGTCCCACTGCAGCACGACCTTGCTGATCTGCGCGGTCGCGCCCAGGTCCACGTAGATCCAGCCCGGGTCCGACCAGGCCGAGGTGGCCCACCGGCTGGCCGGGTCCAGGTCGAACGCCCTGGCCGGGGTGCACTCCCAGCAGTTGCCGTCGTGTTGCGAGCTGGAGGCGACGCCGGGCTTGTTGTAGGACAACAACCGGTCCCCGCCACCGTCGCCGCCGCCGGGGCCGTACACCTTGAACTCCCAGAGGCTGTAGCCGTACTGGGTGGAGCGCTGGGTGCCGAGGACGCGGACGTAGCGGCCGGCGCCCGAGACGGTCAGGCTCTGGTTGCCGCCCGCGCCGGTGGTGGTGGAGTGGAGGGTGGTCCAGGTCGTGCCGTTGGCCGAGGCCTGCACCTGGAACGCGGTGGCGTACGCGGCCTCCCAGCTCAGCTCGACCCGGTTGATGCTCGCGGAAACGCCGAGGTCCACCTGGATCCACTGGGGATCGGCGAAGGCGCTGGACCAGCGGGTGCCCGCGTTCCCGTCCACGGCCGCGGAGGCGGGGAAGGCGACGTTCTCGGAGGAGGAGGCCGTGGCGGGCCTGCCCTGGGACAGCAGGGTGTCGGCGGCGCCGGCGGGCAGCACGGCCACCAAGGCCATGGTGATCATGAGAGCAACGAGTGTCGCCAGGCGACGCACGCGTGGGCTGTGGGGTGGACTCACGACGTCTCCGTCAAACTGGGGGGATGGTTCGAGGGAGCGCTCCCTGAGATGGAGCGTGCTCGCGTCTCTTATCTCTGTCAAGGACCGCGTTAACCCTCTGGAAACCTCCCTGACGCATGAGAGAGCGCTCTCTCATCGCTTCTCAGCCAGCGTCCCGTACACACTGACCAGCCACGACGCCCTACCCTGCGCCGGAATGCCCGAGGACCCGTTCCCCGCCTAGAGAAACATCGGAATCGAACCCTGTCTTGACTCCCCCACCACCCGCACCCCACCCTTCTGAGGGAGCGCTCTCTCAGGAGGGATATGTGAACCGCCCCACCCTCGAAGCCGTCGCCGCCCGAGCCGGCGTCTCCAAGTCCAGCGTCTCCCGCGTGATCAACGGCGCCTCCACCGTCGCCCCGTCGATCCGCGAGGTCGTGCTGAGGGCCGTCAGGGAGCTCGGCTACGTCCCGCACGCCGCCGCCCGCAACCTCGCTACCCGCCGTACGAACGCCGTCGCCCTCGTCGTCTCCGACCCGCCCAAGGGCCTGGTCTCCGACGACCCGATGTTCTCGGCCGTGGTCCGCCAGGCCAGCAGGAAACTGGAGGCGGCGGGCAAGCAGGTGGTGCTCATGCTGGCCGGCTCGGAGGACAGCCGGACCAGGGTGGCCCAGTACGTGGCGGCCAGTCACGTGGACGGCGTCATGCTCGTGTCCATGCACGGCGCCGACTCGCTGCCCTCCACGCTGGCGCGCAAGGGCATCCCGATCGTCTCGCTCGGCCGCACGAACCCGGCCGTCCCCTACGTGGACAACGACAACCTCGGCGGCGCCGCCCTCGCCGTACGCCATCTCCTCGGCCAGGGCAGACGTCGTGTCGCCACGATCACCGGCCCGCTGGACATGATCGCCTCACAGGAACGCCTCACCGGCTACACCGCCGTCATGCGCGAGACCGGCCACCGCTCGATCGTCGCCATCGGCGACTTCACCCGGATCTCCGGCGCCGACGCCATGCGCCAGCTCCTCCAGGACGACCCCGGCCTGGACGCCGTCTTCGCCGCCAACGACCTCATGGCCATCGGCGCCCTGCGCACCCTGCGCGAATCGGGCCGCAGGGTGCCGGACGACGTCGCGGTGGTCGGCTTCGACGACATCGAGGCCGCCCTCTACACCACCCCGGCACTGACCACGGTCCACAGCCCGATGACCGACTGGGCCACCGCGACCGTGGACCTTCTGCTGGGCCTGTTCGAGGGCGGCCGTAACGCCCCCTTGCTCCTCCCGGCCGACCTCGTCGTCAGGGAGTCGACATGATCAGCCCTTGACGCAGATGAGCTGCTTCAGGTGAGCGACCACCTGCACCAGATCCGTCTGCGCCGCCATCACGGACTCCAGGTCCTTGTACGCCCCCGGAATCTCATCCACCACTCCGGAGTCCTTACGGCACTCCACACCCAGGGTCTGCTCCTCCAGATCCTTGACCGTGAACGTCTTCTTGGCCTTGTTCCTGCTCATCTTCCGCCCCGCCCCGTGCGAGGCCGAGTTGAAGGCCAGGCTGTTACCCAGGCCCTTGACGATGTAGGTCCCGGTGGCCATCGAGCCAGGAATGATCCCCAGGTCACCGCTGCCCGCCCGGATCGCGCCCTTACGGGTCACGAGCACGTCCACGCCGTCGTACCGCTCCTCGGCCACGTAGTTGTGGTGGCAGGAGATGGGCTGGTCGAACCCGATGTTCGGCAGGTGCCGCCGCAGCACGTCGCACACCAGGCCGATCATGAGCGTCCGGTTGCGCCGCGCGTAGTCCTGGGCCCAGAACAGGTCGCGACGGTAGGCGTCCATCTCCGGCGTCCTACCGAGGAACACCGCCAGGTCGCGATCCACCAGCCCCTTGTTGTGCGACAGCCCGCGGGCCACCCCGATGTGGTGCTCCGCCAGCTCCTTGCCGATGTTGCGCGAACCCGAGTGCAGCACGACCCAGACCACGCCCTCGTCGTCGGCGCACACCTCCAGGAAGTGGTTGCCGCCGCCGAGCGTGCCCATCTGCACCTCGGCCCGCTCGCGCCGCGGCATCACGGCCGGCGCCAGGTCGTCGAAGCTCTTCCAGAACTCCGCCCACCCGGCCGTCTTCATCCCGTGCACATTGCCCGGGTCGACCGGCCGCTTGTGGTGCGAGAACCCCACCGGCACGGCCTGTTCGAGCTTGCCGCGCAGGTAGGCCAGGTTGTCGGGCAGCTGCGAAGCCTTGTAGGTGGTCTTCACCGCCGTCATCCCGCACCCGATGTCCACGCCGACCGCCGCCGGCGACACCGCGTCCTTCATCGCGATGACCGAGCCCACCGTCGCGCCCTTGCCGTGGTGCACGTCCGGCATGACGGCGACACCGTGGACCCACTCCAGGTTCGCCACGTTGCGCAGCTGCTGCATCGCCTGCGGATCGACCGTCTCCGGCTCCGCCCACATCCTGAGGGGGTGCCTGGTCCCGGTCACCTCGTTGTACGTCATCCCGTATCGCCTCCTCCCGGCCACATCCCGAACGCGATCTATCAGGCCAGAGTCCCCCTACCCCCTGCAACCGAATTTGCGCTAATTGCCGTACTACTTCGGACCGATCAGCTCCAGCGTGCGCTCGTGCAGCCGCTCCGCCGCCCGCCCGTCGAAGGAGGGCAGGTCCAGGCCGATGCGGCGGTCCCGCATGAAGGCGCTGAGCGGCTCGGCGGGCGGGTCGTCGATGCGGGCGACGATGGGCTTGATGCCCTCCTCGACCGGCATCCCGTACCGCTTCAGCGCCTCGACGTGCGCGAGCGTCGCCGCGTCGTACTCACCGGCGACGCTCGTCGACACCCCGCCGGGATGCATGAGCACATACCGGGTACGGTCCGCGTGCCGCGCCGCGAACGCCACGCCCAGCAGGTCGTTCGCCTTCCCGGCCTGGAACTGCGCCGTCATTCCGTCATAACGCCGCTCCAGCATCAGATCGTCCCAGTGGATCCGCCCGTCCGGCTGCCCGGGCCCCGACACGTTCACGATCGTCTTCGGCGCGGTCAGCCCGTGGCTGAGCAGGAACCGGCTCAGGTAGTCCAGCGCGAACGTCCCCTCGATCCCCTCCTCCGTCACGAACCGGTGCGTACGGAAGAACCGCGCGCACAACACCAGCGCGTCCACGACCGGGAACCTGGCGTTGATCTCCTCGACCACCCGCCGGTTCTCACCGATCAGGCTCAGATCGGCCTGGATGAACACCGCTCCCGGCGGCACCTTGGCCGCGTCCCGCCCCACGACGGCGACGGTGTCGCCTCGTTCCAGACAGGTCCGGGCGAGCGCCCGGCCCATCCCGTCGGTGCCTCCGCTGATCACGATCACGTGTTCCTCACAAGTTCTTCCTCGGGTACGACCGCCGCCGGCCCCGCCCTGCCGGGCAGCAACGGAATGAGGGCCAGAACGATCAGGTTGGACACGACACCGACCCAGAAGACGCCACGCAGACCGCTCATCGCACTGGCCTCGCCGTGGACGACGAGCGTGACGAGGGCGACGCCGATCGCCGCGCCGAGCTGGTTCAGCATGTACAGCACGGAGCTTCCCTGGGCCACCATGGGCTCGGGCAGCGTCCGGTAGAGCGACCCCATGGTCGGCGCGCTGAAGCTGCCACTGCCCAGCCCGAACGTGAGCGCCGCCAGCGCCGGCCACACCTCCGGCGTGCCGGGGCCCACCTGCGTCAGGGCGAACACGCTCGCGATCGCCACGACCGCCCCCGCGGCGGCCAGGCCGCGCCCGCCGATCCGGTCGGAGATCCGCCCGGCCAGCGGCATGGCGATGGCGCCGCCGAGCCCGAGCGGGGCCATGAGCAGCCCGGCCGCCAGCACGCCGTGCCCGTGCGCCTGCTGGTAGTACAGGGGCAGCGCGAACAGCCCGGAGAACAGCCCCATGCCGCCCAGCCCCATGATCGCGACACTCGCGCTGAAGCTCCTGCTACGGAACAACCGCAGGTCGATCAGTGGAGTACGACGCCCGCGCAGCGCGTGAACGGCGTACCCGATCAGCAGCACGACCCCGGCGGCCAGTGGCACCAGCGCCTGCCACGCCCCGATCGCCCCCTGCTCGGCCGTCTGCGAGAACCCCAGCACGACCGCCGCGAACCCGGGCCCGAGCAGCGCCAGGCCCAGGACGTCCAGCCGGGAGGGGCTCTGCTCGCCCGGCGAGTCGGCGGGGATCGCCCGCAGCGCCAGCACCAGCGCCACGACTCCGACGCCCAGGCTGATCAGGAACATCGCCCGCCACGTCATCGCGCCGAGTATGGCGCCGCCCGCGATCGGCCCGAGCACCGGTCCCAGGGACAACACCAGGCCCATCAGCCCCATCACGCGCCCGGCCCGTCGCGGCCCCGCGGCCCTGGCCAGCAGGATCAGCACGAGCGGGTCGAGCAGCCCGGCCCCGAGCCCCTGCACGATCCGGGACGTGATCAGGCTGCCCACGTCCCAGGCCAGCCCGGCGGCCAGCGACCCGGCCAGGAAGATGATCAGCCCCGCCACCCAGAGCCGCTTGCCTCCGTACCGGTCGACGGCCCAGGTGGTGAAGGGGATGGTGGCCGTCACGGCGAGGAGGTATCCGGTGGACGTCCAGCCGACCGTGCTGAGCGAGGTGTCGAAGACCGCCGCCAGGGTGTCGGTGGCGACGGCCGCCATCGTGCTGTTGAGGATGCCCAGCATCCCTCCGAGCAGGACCACACCGATCGTCCACAGCAGCCGCCGATCCATCCGATCGTCGGTATTTGAACTCATGGGTTCAACATAATTACCTCATACGTTCTATGGCAAGTTCACTGATTTGAACCGATGAGTACAATCGAAGACATGACCACCACCCGCGGCCGGATCGACAAGCGCCAGGCGATCCTGGAAGGCGCGTTCACCGTGTTCGCCCGGCAGGGCTACGCGCAGTCCTGCGTGCAGGACATCGCGCGCGAGGCGGGCGTCGCCAAGCCGACGGTCTACAACCACATGACCGACAAGGCCACCCTGTTCAGGCACGCCATCGAGGCCGCCGCCCAAACCACGCTCGACGAGCGCGTCGCCGCCCTGGAGCCGCTCGCCACGCCCGGCGACGACCTGCGCGCCACGCTGGAGGAGGTCGCCCACGCCCTGCTCCGCCTGCACACCGACGGCCGCTCATGCGCGCTGCGCCGGCTCCTCTACTCGGAGATCACCCACTTCCCCGACATTCTCGACATCGTCAAGGAGAGCGGCCCCGACCGCCTCAACGGGGCCGTGGCCGACCGCCTGGCCCGGCTCGCCCTCGCCGGCCGCCTGCGCGCCAAGGACCCCGACCTCGCGGCCGAGCAGTTCATGGCCCTGCTCCTCGGCCCGCTGGAGGCCCGCTCCCAGCTCGGCACCCGCCAGCTTGAGGACGCGGAACTCCGCGCCATGGCCGGCGCCGCCGTGGACACTTTCGTACGGGCCTGGGCCACGCCCTAACCAACACGCATGGCGAATCAGCGCAGACAAGACCCCTTGTCGATGGTAGTCAAGGGATATAGTCTGCCGCGTGTGGTGGAACGAGACGACTACGCGGCCATCCGCGATCGGATCATCGGGCTCTCCCACCTCCACGGCCTGCGCTGCGACTGGGCGGAGACGACGAGGCGGCAACGCTTCCTCCTGCTGTGGGACGCCGAGGGCCGGGTCGCGGCCCGCGCGATCCTCCCGCTCTACCCCGGGGAGACACCGCACCTGGTGGACTCCCTCGAACGAGGGCTGGCGCATCTGTTCGGCGACGGCTGGCTGAAGGACTGACTGGAGCACCCGATGACCGCAGACCGCGTCGACGTCCACGTCACCATGGCGGGCAATCTGTGGCTGGCCCAGGTGGACGGCGTGGCCGGCGGCATGTCCGCCCGCACACTCAAGGAGTTGCACGGGGACGTCACCGAGGGGCTCCCGTTCCTGTTCGGCGACAGCGCCCAGCCCCCCGCGCCCGTCTTCCACTACACGCTGCCCGGCCTGTCCGAGCAGGACCTCGACGACTTCGCCGCCCTCCAGCGCCAGGCCGCCGCGATCGCCGAGGACTACACGCGCACGCTGAAGAAACGGGTCAAGCACATGCACGAGCTGGGCCTGTCCGACGGGGACATCGGCGAACTGCTCGGGCTGACCAAGCAGCGCATCCAGCAGATCCGCACGAACGCCAACGACGAGGCCCGCCAGAGCGGCTAGCCCTTTCTCTGGCCAGCCCTTCTCTGGCGGGTCCCTTTTCTGGCAGGCCCTTCTCTGAGCAGCCCTGTTCCGGCGGGGCCCTTCCCTAGCGGGGCCCTTCTCTGACGGGCCCTCAACCGCATCCTCAGAGCGTGATCCGCGACCCCCGATCGGCGGCGGAATCAGGAGGCCGGCTTGTCATCCGTCCAGCCAGCCTCGATCAGTGCGTTGGAGTTCCAGACGGTGCCCGGCTCGAAGTCGGCCTGCAACCCGCCCGGCTTCACCACCACCTGCTCATTGGCCAGGGCCTGCCCGGTCTCCTCGTCGAACACCAGCCGGTTCTCGTAGACACTCCCCTGAGTGCCGCTCTCCTCCACCGACACGGCCGTACCCTGCCGCCCCTCGGCATCGGTCACATCCCCGGTGACCTTCACGTCGTCGAGGTCGGCCAGCATGCGGAACGCCGCACCCCGCACCTCCGGCGTCACCGGCATGTCCATGATCAGCCCCACGCTGACCCGGAACAACCACGCGTCCCCGGACATCTTCTCGCTCGTGGACTCGGTCCCGTGCCCCTCGTAGGAGGCCATCAGCCACTTCTTCAGCTCACCGGGCTCGCCCGGCAGGGCGCGCAGGTCCTTCATGGTGACGTTCCGCCCCAGCCAGAACACCTTGTCGCCATCCACCAGCGGACTGTGACTCGTCGTGGCCCGCCCAGGGGAGGTGGACAAGGTGATCGCCCCGTACTTCCCCTTCCCGCCGCCCTTGCCCGGCACGAGCGCCTCGATCTCGGACGGCGCCCCCGCCTGCTCCCAGGCCGTCCGATCCTCCTCGGTGGCGGGCTTCGCGCCGAGCGACGCGCTCCGCGACCACTGCTCGCCGCCGGTGGCGCTGGGCGTCCACCCCTCGCTGCGATCCTGATCCATGACCAGGTAGCCGCCGTCCTTGGCCGTGTACAGGTTCCTGCCCACCGACACGCTGTGCCAGTAGTCGCCACTGCCCTCGGTCCGCTGATCGGCCTTCTCGGCCGCCGCCAGCAGCACCTCCCGCGCCGACAACCTCACCCTGGGCGCCGCCGAGGCGCTGGGGCCGGCGGTCGCCACGACGCCCTGCCCGCTGGGCGCCCGCGACGTCGTCGCCAGGGTCCCGTTCCCATTCCCGGTCCCGATACCGTTCCCATTCCCGGCCCCGTTCCCTGACACGACCATCACCACCGCCGTCGCGGCCGCCACAGCCCCCGCCAGCCCCAGCCCCCACGCCGGTCGCACGATCTTCCGCCGCCCCGGCCGACGTCCCGCCTCCCGGGGCCGCGACATGGCCCGGGCCAGCTCCACGGCCCTGGTCCGCTCATCCACCGGCCGGTCGCCGAGATGCCCGGGCCTGGCCGCCCGAAGTTCGTCGATGGGGTTCATGACCACTCCTCGCTGAGGTTCCGCACGTGGGGCATGGACGGCGCAGCAGGCGGCCCTGTCTCGGGCACCGCCTCCATCGCTCGCTTGAGGCGCTTGCGCGCCCGGTGCAACCGCACCCGATACGCCGCCGACGAGCACCCGATGACCTGGGCGGCCTCCTTGGGCGACAACCCGTGCCAGGCGAGGAGGATGAGGATCTCGCGATCGTCCTCAGGCAACGAGGCCAGCGCCCGCAGCACCCCCATCCGCTCGGTCACCTGATCGGCCACGTCCCCCTCGGTCCAGGCCTTGAGCTCCGCGGCCAGCGCCTCCCTGCGAATCTCGGCACGCACGTTGTCACGCAGCACGTTCCTCGCGACACCGAGCAACCACGGCAGCGCCGGCTCGGGCACATCGTCCAACCGCCGCCAGGCGATCGCGAACGTCTCGCTCACCACCTCGTCCGCGACCTGCCGGCCCGCGCGACTGACCACGTAGGCCCACACACGTTGCCGGCATTCGTCGTACATGCCGGTGAACCGGTGCGCATCATCCGCCACCGCCCAGCCCCTTCGTTCGGGATGCGTTCTTCTGACACCAGGAAGTGGTCCAAGCCCTCCCGTTGTTACGCATCAACCGAAATTTCCTGCCGGGCAAGCCGCACTCACCGTACGCGAGGCACCGCCACCGGCTCCCCACCACCGACGAGGACGGGCAGATCCACCAGCAGCACATCTCCCCTGCGACGCGCCACCTCAACGAGGTCCCGCTGGAACCCCTCCATCGAGAACAGCGCAAGCACGGCCGAGCCCGTGTCATGCCCGTGTTCGCCCAGCAGTGCCTTGAGCTGTTCCAGCCGCGCCAGGTCGGCCACGTTCCTTCGCGCGACCGTCGCCTTGGCCTCGCCGATGAGTCTGATGTCGGCCCGCCCCGCCCTCTTGTCCAGGGCCACGACGTCGATCTCGTGTTTGGCCTGCCCCTTCTTGTCGTTGACGACCGTGGCCGTCACCGTGCTCGCGTTCCCTCGCAGGGCGGGATCGGCCTGACTCCGAAGCCATTCCCTGGCGCAGAGCTCGAAGTGCGGCCCCAGAATGCGCGCGACGAACGTCGGACGCGAGCGACGCCAAGCCTGAGCCGCTTGCCCCGTGTCCACGAGATCTCGCTGCGGCACTGTGATCAGATTGTGGAAACGCACGATGGGATCAATAACCGTGATCACGGGACGTCTCTCCCACAGCGGGTCGGTGTCGGACCGCAGGTATCCGGCGCTGACCAGCCCTTCGATGGGTCGCGTCAGCGATGTACGGGATTGCTCCAGCAACCCACCGATCTTGGCCGGGCTACTGGCCCCATTCGCGACCGCATTGATGATCGCGTAGTGCAACGCGCTCCCGGTGAACTTGGGATCCTCTCGCAGCAGATATTCGGCCTCGCTCGCCGAGAAGAGCGCCTGCCGCGGATCTAGAACGGTGGCAGGCACCCAATCGTCCATGCCGGCGACGGTCTGTGGCGGCGCCACATTGGCCAGGTTCCGGTACCCGGGAGAACCACCGAGAATCGCGTGCAACCGCAGCGCCGCCGCGGAGTCCTCGATCCCCCAATGCCGCGCTGTAGTGCCCAGGTCGAAGGGCTGCAGGAAGAGATCGAGTGCCGCCCTACCGCGCAGTGTCTTGGTGCCGGAGAGCAGCTCGTTCATGACGGACATGGCCGAACCGCAGACGATCACGCGCCCGCCGGGCACGCCCTGACCCGCCTGTGACTGGTCATAGAGCAGTTGGAGCAGACCAGGCACTTCAGGAGAGTGCGCCATCCAGTACGGCAACTCGTCGATGACGAGAACTCCCGGCGCGTTCCCGCCGCGTCCAGATGTGAGATCGATGGCCGTGGAGAGGAGAGATTCCCAGCTCGCATCGGCGATCAGCTCGGCCGCCACCCCCGCGTACCGCGCGATCTCCACCGCCAACCGGCGCCGTGCGGCGACCCTGCCCTCCTCGGCGACCGCCGTGACATAGAGGCCGCCTGCGGCTTCGGCCAGAGCACGAAGGAGAAAGCTCTTGCCCACCCGACGCCGCCCCGACACGACGCCGAGACGAAGGTGAGGGTCTGGATGCTGTACGAACTGGGCGAGCGCGGCCCACTCGGCATCTCTCGACAACACTCTTTCTGGCTTGTTCACGGTTGTCACCTAACTTGTATGCTCCGAAGCATACTAATTAGGTTACGGCGTGCAGCTCCAACTTCGCCACACGGCAACCAGGCAGAAGCATGCTCAACCTCCTGCACGAAGCACCTTCCTCCCATTTCGAGGTCATTCACCCTGATACAGGCGATGGAGATCGACGGTCTCCACATCGGCTCCGCCCCCGGCCTACCTCCTTGAGTTCGTCGGTGAACCCCGAGCGCGCGAACAACAACAACTTGGCTGATCCACCTGGGCGTCCGGCAGCAGGGCGCGCAGATGTTCCGGCCGCTGGAGTTGCTGAACGTCCATGGGTGAGAGGGCGCACTTGGCCTCACCGATCGCGATGATCCGGCCAGGAGCGGACGAATTCGTCTCCGTCACCACAACGTCGAACTGGAGAGCACCTTGGGCGTCGGCTTCATGGTGGCAGGTACGGCTCGAACAAAGGGATGGCAGAATGTGACCATGCGGCCACCGCGAGCGAGATACTTCAACACCACCGGCCCATGCGGCCCCCAGCATCACTACATGCTGCCCCCCACGCAGCGGCTCCCGCAGGCGCGCGAGCTCATCGAGATGGATCGCTACTTCGTGCTGCACGCGCCCCGGCAGACCGGGAAGACGACCGCGCTAGGCACGCTAGCGTCCGAGCTGACCGCCGAGGGCGACACCGCCGCCCTGATGTTCTCCTGCGAGCGTGCCAAGTCGGCCGGCGACGACTACGCCGCCGCGGAGTCGCTTCTGCTGGACTCCCTCCGCGAGGCCGCCAAGTGGGCGGGATGGCCGGACGAGCTGCTGCCGCCGGATCCCTGGCCAGAGGTCACGCCGGGCAGCCGGTTCGGTTCGGCACTGAGCGAGTGGTGCCACCGCAGCCCGCGCAGGATCGTGCTGTTCCTCGACGAGATCGACGCCCTGCAGGGCAACAGCATGGTCAGCATCCTCAGCCAGCTCCGCCACGGTCACAACGCGCGGCATGAGGGCCAGCCGTTCCCCGCGTCCGTGGTGCTGTGCGGGTTGCGCGAACCGCGTGACTACAAGGTCGCCTCGGGCGGCGACCCCGGCCGGACGAACCCCGCCAGCCCGTTCAACATCATCGCCGAGTCGCTGCGCCTGGGCGACTTCACCACCGACGAGATCGCCGAGCTCTACGACCAGCACACCCAGGCGACCGGCCAGGAGTTCACCAAGGACGCCGTGGACCGGGTCTTCGAGCTGACCCAAGGACAACCGTGGCTGGTCAACTCCCTCGCCTATGAGATCACCATAAAGATGAAAGCGACCAGTGCCATCACCGCCAGGCAGGTGGAAGATGCCAAGGAGCGGCTGATCCGGGCGCGCGCCACCCATCTGGACACGCTGGTCGCCCGGCTGCGCGAGCCCCGGGTCAAGCGGGTGATCGAGCCCATCCTGGCCGGAGACTTCCCCGACCTCGACCTCACCTTCTCCGACGACCTGTCCTACGTCCGCGATCTGGGCCTGGTCAAGGAGAAGCCTCCGCTGGAGGTGGCGAACCCGATCTACCGGGAGGTCATCCTGCGGGTGCTCGGCGCGGCATCGGAACAGTACGTGATGGCCGATCCGCACAGCTTCGTCCTGCGGGACGGCCGTTTCGACCTGCCGCGCCTGCTGCGGGAGTTCGTCGTGTTCTGGCGCGAGCA
>NZ_JBHSPA010000065.1:0-100388 GCF_042656245.1 Nonomuraea insulae | reverse complement strand
GCCGTGGAAGACGCCGCCGTAGGAGCCGGCGCCTGAGCCGGGCGGGCCGGCGTCGTACGGCGACACCACCATCCCCTCCGGCACCAGCGCCGAGGTCTCGTCCGCGGCCAGCACCAGCACCACCTCGGCCTTGCCCACCCGGATCAGCTCCACCGCGCAGTCGAGCGCGACGGAGGCCGAGGCCCCGCCGCCGCAGATCGTGGTCGTCGGGCCGCGCAGCCCGAGCGTCTGGCAGACCGCGCCGCCGGTGGCGTTGAGCACCACGTTGGAGAAGCTCAGGACGGCCGGTTTGGTGGGGTTGACCGCGACGCTCTCGTCGTAGCCGCCGGTGCTCTCCACCGAGCCGGAGGCGGTGGCGAAGATCAGCCCGACGTGGTCGAGTTCCGCCCTGGGCAGTTTCAGCCCGGAGTCCTCCCAGGCCAGCCGGGAGGCCGCGATCGCCATCCTGGACAGGTGGTTCATGTGCCGCCACAACGAGCGCGGCGCGAAGGTGCGCGTGTCCAGCGCCGGGGGCACTCCGATCGCGTGCCGCCCGGCGGCGATGGCCTCGGTCAGGCCGGCCACGCCGACGCCCAGGCCGGTGACCGGGCCCAGGCCGCTGATCACGACGTCCCGCTCCGGCCACGGGTCGTACTCGCGGGGTGCGGAAGGCGTGGTCAGCACGAGGGAGACGTTGTTGCCGCCGAAGGCGTAGTTGTTGGACACCACCGCCCGCAGCGGCACCGCCCTGGCCGTGTTGGGCACGTAGTCGAGGTCCTTGGCGGGCGCGTCGTCGTCGAAGCCGAGCGTGGGCGGCACCATCCCGTGCCGCAGCGCCAGCACGCTCGCCACCGCCTCCACCGCGCCCGCCGCGCCGAGGGTGTGGCCGACGAACGACTTGATGCTGCTGGTCGGCACCTGGGCGGCCCGCTCGCCGAAGACCGCCCGCATGACCTTGGCCTCCATGGCGTCGTTGGCGGGCGTGCCGGTGCCGTGCCCGCTGACGTAGCCCACCTGCTCGGTGCTCAGCCCGGCCTCGGCCAGCGCCCGGCGGACGGCCCTGATGCCGCCGCGGCCCGTGGGGTCGGGGGCGGTGGCGTGGTAGGCGTCGGCGGACAGCCCGTAGCCGGCCACCTCGGCCAGCGGCGTCGCGCCTCTGGCCAGCGCCGCGTCGAGCGGCTCCAGGAGCAGGAACGCCGCGCCCTCGCCCAGGTTGAGCCCGTCGGAGTGGCTGTAGGGGCGGCACGGGCCCGTGCTGAGGGCTTGCAGGCCGGCGAACCCGGCGTACGTGCCGAACAACAGCGGGTCCACCCCGCCCGCGAGCACCACGTCGGCCTCGCCCCGCTGGATCTTGTCCTTGGCCAGGCCGACGACGTTCCCGCCGGCCGCGCACGCGGTCGAGATCAGGATGCGCGGGCCGCGCGAGCCGACCCGCGCGGCGACGACGTCGGCGGTGCGGTGCATCGGCTGGTAGCGGCCGGCGGCGTCGGGTGTGGCCTGGCACTTGCCCAGGACGATCCCGAACCGGCCGGGGTCGGTCCCGCCCGGCGGGAGCGCGGCCTGTTCGAGCGCCTGGCGGGCGGCGACGAGGGCGAGCCTGGCCGTACGGTCCAGCCCGGCCTCGGACGGCGGCCCGGTGATCCACTCGTCGGGCACCTGGCCCGCGTACCGGGCCTCGAAGACGGCGAACGTCTCGTCCTCGACCGGGGTGAGCCCGCTCTGCCCGGTGGCGAGCCGGTGCCAGAACTCCTCGGGGTCGCGACCGGCCGCGCAGATGACGCCCAGACCGGTGATGACGACAGGGCGCAACGCCATGCCTGCTCCTCCTCCGACGATCGCTCGTCAGATGATCGGTACGCTCCAACTTTTCGGCGTGACGTACGGGCTGGTCAGCGTGACGATCTCGGCGCCGTCCACCGCCAGGTCCAGGCCGGCCGCCGCCAGGTCCCCGTCGATCCTGATCAGCCCGAGCGTGCTGCCGAGCCCGAAGCTGTGCACGGCGTGGACCACCGTGCCGACGGGCTGACCGGCGGCCGTGACCGTGGCCCCGGGCTCGGGGACAGCCGTGGCGCCGCTGCTGGAGCCGCCCTTGAAGCCGCCCTTGAAGCCGATCGTGCGCCGCCCCTGCCCGGCGAACGAGGCCAGCACGGCCTCCTTGCCGACGAAGGTGTCCTTGGTGATGTCCAGGAGCCAGTTGGCGCCGATCTCGACGACGCCGGCCCCGTCGCTTGCCTCGTGGCGGACCACCGGCTGGCGGACCTCCAGCATGGCCAGTTCGAGCGCGTCGAGCCCGGCGGGCTGGGCGTGCTCCAGCGCGGCGGCCCACAACCTGGGCGCGTCGGCCACGGGGACGATGAGCTGGTAGCCGTACTCGCCGGTGAAGCCGGTCCTGGCGAACAGCAGCTCCACGCCCTCCCACTCGGTGTCCACGACCGACTCGAAGGGCAGCGCGGGCAGTTCCGGGTCGATGAGGCGGCCGACGACGCCCCAGGCGTACGGGCCCTCCAGGCCGATCACGGTCAGCTCGGCCGACCTGTCGGTGATCCGCACGCCGGGGTGGTCCTGCGCCATCAGGTGGGCCAGCAGCCGCGGGCCGGCGCCGCAGGAGCTCTCCAGGATCATCCCGTCCTCGCGGCCGATGACCACCACCTGGTCGACGATCTGGCCCGCCTCGTCCAGGACGAGGCTCATCATGCAGCGCTCGGAGACCAGGTATTCCACGTCGCGGGCCAGGACCCGCTGGGCGAAGTCGACGGCCGCGTCGCCGGTGATCTCGATGAGCCCCATGGCGCTCAGGTCGAACACGGCGGCGCGCTCCCGCAGAGCCCGGTAGTCCTCGTCGAGCGTGCCGAAGCGCAACGGCACGCGGGCGTCCAGCACCTGGCCGAACACGGTGCCCTCGGGAGGGGCGTACATGGTGATCACACCTTTCCTGGAGTGGTGGCCGACGGATCGGCGATCGTGATGAGTCCTTCCGCCGCGACCTGGCCGCCGACCCGGGCCGCCACCCGGAACTCGGCGAATCCCGGCGCTCCTGCGTTCCGCTCCGCGGACAGCAGGAGCTGGTCCCCCGGTACGATCGGGCGGCGGAAGCGCATCGACTTGACCCCGGCCAGATAGCTGATCCTGCTGGCGCCCTTCAGGACGAAGACCACGCCGGCGAGCTGGGCCAGCGCCTCGATCACCACGACTCCCGGCAGGATCGCCCGCTCGGCGAAGTGACCCTGGAACCACAGCTCGGTCCCGGTCACGTTCTTGATCGCGACGCCCTTGACGCCCGGTTCCACCCGTTCGACGCGGTCCAGCAGCAACATCGGCCAGCGGTGCGGGATCAGCTCCCTGACCTGGTCGTGGCTGAGATCGGTGACAGTGCCGGTGACTGTGGCGGTGACCGTCACCTGGAGGCCCGCAACCCGGGGTCGATCTCGTCGGCCAGCCGCGAGACCGAGCCGAACACCTCCATCTCGCTGTCGTAGAGCGCGACGCCGAACTCGGCCTCGATCGCCACGTACAGTTCGAGCACGTCGAGGCTGTCCAGCTCCAGGCCCCGCCCGAACAGCGGCTGGTCGTCGGTGATCCAGTCGGGCTCGACCGGCAGGTCGAGCCGGGACACCATCATCTTCTTGATCTGGGCGCAGGTGTGCTTGCGCTGTGCCGCCCGCGCGCGCAACTCGTCAATGGTCATGCATCCTCCAAACTCGATCGAGCTCACTCCAGGCCGCCGCCGTGGGCGACGAGCACCTCACCGGTGATGTAGGACGCCTTGTCGGAGGCGAGGAAGGTCACCGCGCCGGCGATCTCCTCCGGGCGTCCCATCCGGCCCAGCCGGATGCGGGTCTCGTACTGCTTCCTGATGGCGGCGGGCACGTTGCGGGTCATGTCGGTCGCGACGAACCCGGGCGCCATGACGTTGACCCGCACACCGTGCGGCGCGGCCTCCTTGGCCAGCGCCAGGCCGAAGGCGATGATCGCGCCCTTGGACGCGGCGTAGTTCGTCTGGCCGGGGAAGCCGCCGTCGAGGCCGCTGGCCGAGGACACCAGCACGATGGCGCCCCTGCGCTGGTGCTGCATGATCCGCAGCGCCGCCCGGCAGCAGAGGAACGTTCCCGTCATGTTGACGTCCATCGGCTCCAGGAACTGTTCCAGGCTCATCGCCACGACGTGCCGGTCACGGGTGATGCCCGCGCTGGTGACCAGCACGTCGAGCCGGCCATGGTCGGCGCGGACGCCCGCGAACATCCGCTGGACCGCCTCCTCGTCGGTGACGTCGGCCTGGACCGCCGCCGCGCTGCCACCCTCCTCCTCGATGAGGGCCACGACCTCCTTCGCGTCCGCTTCGGAGCGCGCGTAGTTGACCAGCACGTGCGCGCCCTCGCGGGCCAGGTCGAGCGCCACCGCGCGGCCGATGCCGCGCGATCCGCCGGTGACGAGAGCGACGGAGTCAGCCGTGAACAACATCCACGTCTCCCTAGTCCGATTTCGCGTTCCCCCCGGAAACTACCGAAGTGCTATTTCACGGCGTTATCATCTGCGTTTTCGCCTATTGACTCGCTAAATGACGTCACGCGACTCTTGCGCCCATGGAAGAGAGCGACGTCGAGGTGCTGATCGTCGGCGGCGGGCCGGTCGGATTGGCCATGTCGGTCGAGTTGTCCCGGCACGGAATTTCCTCGCTCCTGGTGGAACGGCACGAAAGCACGTCCATTTTTCCGAAGGCGCGCCTGCTTTCCACGAGGACGATGGAGCTGACCCGGGCGTGGGGAATTCAGGCCGAGGTCGAGCGGGCCGGAATGCCCCGCGAGGAGACCCTCGCCGTCGGGGTCGGCAGCTCGCTGACCGCCGGGGACCTCCTGCACGCCATGGCCCCCATCGAGGCGTACGCCCCGCAGAGCCCGACCTTCACCTACCTGTGCTCGCAGGACCGGTTCGAGGTGGTCCTGCGTGAGCTGGCCGAGGCGCAGCCGGGGGCGGACGTGCGCTTCTCGGCCACGATGACGGGGATGCGGACGACCGGCGACGGCGGCGTCGAGGCGCTGATCGAGTCGGGCGGGAGCGCCCGCCGCGTCCGCGCCCGGTTCATGGTGGCCGCGGACGGCGCGCGCGGCGGGGTCAGGCGGGAGCTCGGCATCGCGGTGGAGGGCCCGCCACCGATCGGCCACATGGTCAGCATCATGTTCGACGCCGATCTCCGCCCCCTGCTGCGCGGCCGGCAGGCCGCTCTCTACTTCCTGCTCAGCGACCCGCCCGGCGCGGTGGAGGCGGTCGACAACCGCCGCCGCTGGATGATCCAGACGGGCTACGACCCGGCCGAGGGCGGCAGCCTGGACGACTTCACCCCCGACTACTGCCTGCGGACCGTACGCAACGCCGTGGGCGTGCCCGACCTGCCCGTGGAGGTCGTCGGCACCATGCCGTGGCTGCAACAGGCCGTCGTCGCCGAGGAGTTCCGCAGGGGCCCGGTCTTCCTGGCCGGGGACGCGGCGCACGTGTGCACCCCGCAGGGCGGTTTCGGGATGAACCTCGGCATCCAGGGCGTGCACAACCTGGCCTGGAAACTGGCGGCGGTGCTGCGCGGCACGGCCGGCCCGGCGCTCCTGGACACCTACCAGACCGAGCGGCGGCCGATCTCCGACAGGACCGCGGAGGAGAGCCTGAACAACGCGCTCATCACCTTCACCATGATGGAGGGGCGGCTGTCGTTCCAGGAGGCGATCGCGCGGCAGGCGGGGCGGCGGCTGGCCGAGGGGCTGGTGCTGGGCTTCCACTACGACTCCCCCGCCGTGGTGCCCGACGGCACGCCCGCCCCCGCGCCCGAGGACCCGTACCTGACCTACGTGCCCGCCGCCAGGCCCGGCCACCGCGCCCCGCACGTGTGGCTGGCCGACGGGGTGTCCACGCTCGACCTGTTCGGCCCCCATTTCACCCTGCTGACGCCCGAGGGCAGCGGCTGGGCGCAGGCCGCCAAGCAGAGCGCGCAGGACTGCGGCCTGACCCTGGAGGCGGTGGAGATCTCCACCGGCGGGCGGCTCGCCTCGCCGACCTGGGCCCACGAGTACGGACTCACCGCGACCGGCGCCGTGCTGGTCCGCCCCGACGGCCACGTGGGCTGGCGGCGGGCGGCCGGCGAACCCTCCGCCGCCGCCCTCACCCGCGCCGTCGAGACGATCCTGGCCCGAGCCTAGCCAGGCGCGTCGCCGGAACGGGCCCAGTCAGGCGCGTCGCCGGAACGAGCCAGTCAGGCGCGTCGCCGGAACGACCCAGTCAGGCGCGTCGCCGGAACGGGCCAAGTCAGGCGGGCCAGGCCCGCGCGGAGGGCATCAGCCCGGCCTCATCCCGCAGGATCCGGTCGTGCAGCCGCCGCAGCTCGGGCCCCGGTTCCATGCCCATCTGCTCGACCAGGTCACGCCGCGCGTCCAGGTACGTGCGCAACGACTCGGCCCGGCGGCCGGAGCGGTACTGGGCCAGCATGAGCTGCGCCCGCGCCCGCTCGTGCAGCGGATACCTGGCCACGATGGGGCCCAGCTCGGCGATCACCCGGTGGTAGCGGCCGAGGTCCAGCTCCAGGTCCAGGCAGAGCTCGATGGCCTCGAGCCGCGCCTCCTCCAGCCGGTCCACCTCGTACCGCAGGCCGGGCACGTCCTCGAAGGGGCTGCCCCGCCACAGGGCCAGCGCGCCCCGCAGCAGCGCCACCGCCCCCTCCCCGTCGCCCGCCGCCACGGCCGTGCGCGCGTTCGCCACCATGCCCTCGAAGCGCAGCCAGTCGATGGCCTCCCGGTCCGCCCTGAGCAGGTATCCCGGGCTGCACGTGACGACGGCCGCGCCCGCCTCGCCGAGCGCCTTGCGCAGCCGGTACACGCAGATGGCGATCTGCCCGCGGGCGCTGCGCGGCGCGCCCTCCACCCACACCGCCTCGATGAGCCGCTCCACGCTGACGACCCGGTTGGCGTGCAGCACCAGAGCGGTCAGGATCGCGCGTTCCCTGGCGCCGCCGATCCTGATCTCGAGCCCCTGCCCGCGTACCTCCAGGGGCCCCATCACGAGGAACTCCGGCGCGCTCACGCGAACCTCGCCGTGTAGCGTTCCAGTTCGTCGGCTGCTCGCCGGGTCCCGCCGGCCGCGTGCACCTCGCGCCGCATCTTCCGCAGGCTCTCCTGGACGTCCTGGTCCGCCACGACCTCCTCGACCGCGCCGATCAGCCATTCCGCGCTCACCTCGTCCCGGTGCACGGCGCGGCCCAGGTTCATGTCCCTGACCTGCCTGGCCGTGGGCCAGTCGATGATCGAGGTGGGCATGATCACCATGGGGCAGCCGGCGTGCATGGCCATCATCACCGTGCCCAGGCCGCCGTGAGTGACCGCGACCGTGGCGTGCGGCAGCACCGCCTCGTGCGGCAGCCAGCGGTGGACCTCCATGTTGGGCGGCAGTTCGCCGAGGTCGTCCGGGTCCATGCCGTCCCCCACGGTCATGACGACGTGCCAGCGCGTGCCGGTGAAGGCCTGCACGGACATGCGGAAGAACTCCGGGTACTGGTTGAACACGCCGCCGAGCGAGACCAGCGCGACCGGGCCGGCGCCGGCGGGCGGCCGCCACCCGCTGTCCTGGGCGGGCTCGGGCAGGCACGGGCCGACGAAGGCGAACCGCTCGTCGAAGCTCTGGCCGGCGAACTGGAAGCAGCGCGGGATGTTGACCAGGCTGAAGTCCTGGATCTCCCACCACAGCTCGGCCGGCGGCACCCGTACCTCGTGCCTGACGGCCAGGTTCTCGATCTTGAGGAAGATGTCGTCCACCCAGGTCGGCAGGCCCGCGGACCTGCCCTCCTCGTTGTAGATGGAGTTGAGGTAGGAGAAATGGGCGTTCGAGGCGAACATCGGGACGGTCTGTACGGCCGGCACCCCCCACTTCCTGGCCAGCACCCGCCCGCCGAACAGGATGGAGATGTCGTAGACGATCGCGTCGGGCAGATCGTCCTCGAGCCGGTCGACCTCCTCCAGCATGGCCTGGCTCTCGTCCACCAGGAGGCTGAACAGGTAGAGGGGATCGTTGGCGACGTGGACGCGGTTCGCCTCGCGGTATTTGGAGTCGTAGGTCAGCACGGTGGCCCCCGTGGCCGCCACGAGGGCGGACATGCTGTCGCCCGTCAGGTAGGTCACCCGGTGGCCTCTGGCGAGGAGTTCCCTCACCACGGCCAGGGTGGGCATCACGTGACCGTGGTCGGGGTGGGCCATGAAGAGAAAGTGTCGCGCCATGTCCCGGACGGTAGTGAACGACCCGCGTCAACGGGACCCCACATTATTAGGGGGCCGGAACCCGGGAAACTGGGGTTCCGCCCGGGCAGATTAGGGGTCTCCCCCTCCACCCGGCTGCATAGCCTTGTCCGGATCCGAGGGAAGGACGGGCCGATGCCCATCAGGGTCTGGGACTACCTGCCGGAGTACGACAACGAGCGCAAGGACCTGCTGGACGCGGTGGAGACCGTGTTCCGGTCGGGGCAGCTCGTCCTCGGCGCGAGCGTGCGCTCCTTCGAGGCCGAGTTCGCCGCCTTCCACGGAGCGCGGCACGCCGTCGGCGTGGACAACGGCACCAACGCCATCAAGCTGGCCCTCCAGGCGCTCGGCGTCGGGCCGGGCGACGAGGTGATCACCGTGTCGAACACGGCCGCGCCGACGGTGGTGGCCATCGACGCCGTGGGCGCGGTCCCGGTCTTCGTGGACGTCGATCCCGCCACGTACCTCATGGACACCGCCCAGGTGGAGCCCGCGATCACCGATCGCACCCGCTGCCTGCTGCCCGTCCACCTCTACGGGCAGTGCGTGCCGATGGAGCCGCTCGAACTCCTGGCGGAGCGGCACGGCCTGGCGATCCTGGAGGACTGCGCGCAGGCGCACGGCGCGCGGCGGCACGGCCGGGTGGCCGGGTCGATCGGCCGGGCGGCGGCCTTCTCCTTCTACCCGACGAAGGTGCTGGGCGCCTACGGCGACGGCGGCGCCGTGCTCACCTCGGACGACGAGGTGGCCCGCAGCCTGCGCAGGCTGCGTTACTACGGCATGGAGGAGGCCTACTACGTCGTCGAGACGCCCGGCCACAACAGCAGGCTGGACGAGGTGCAGGCGGAGATCCTGCGCCGCAAGCTCCAGCGGCTCGACGGCTACATCGACGGCCGCCGCGCGGTGGCGGCCCGCTATGCCGAGGCCCTGGCCGGCACCGGCCTCATCCTGCCGGTCACGGCGGAGGGCAACGAGCACGTCTACTACCTGTACGTGGTGCGGCACCCGCGCCGCGAGGAGATCATCGAGGCGCTCGCCGCCCGCGACATCCAGCTCAACGTCAGCTACCGGTGGCCGGTGCACACCATGTCCGGCTTCGCCCACCTCGGCGCGGGGCCGCTGCCCGTCACCGAGGAGCTGGCCGGGCAGATCTTCTCGCTGCCCATGTACCCCTCGCTGCCCCTTCACGCGCAGGAGCGGGTGATCACGGCTCTGCGTGAGGTGCTGTGACGAGGCTGGTCAGGCAGACGTACAGGCTGCGGGCCTGCACGTTGACGTAGAAGCTGTGCCGCAGCAGCTCCGCGATCTGGTGCTGGGCCACCCACCGGTACTCGGGGTGGCTCAGGTCCTCGGTGGTCTCGACGACGAGGTAACGGTTGCGGGCGCGGTGGAAGCGCCCGCCCTCCTCGGACAGGATCGTGTCGTACCTGACCTCCGGCGGGCGGGCCGCCAGGACGAGGCCGAGGAAGGGGGGCCTGGCCGCGTCGGGCAGCAGGTCGTAGTTGCCGGGCACGCACTGCACGGTGGGCGCCAGCTCGATCACGTCGGCGTACCCCGGCTCGGCCCTGGCGTGCATCAGCACGTGCAGGACGCCGTCGATCCTGCGGACCAGGAAGGCGACGACGCCCGTGCCGACCGGCTCGATCATCGGCTGGTCCCACGCGGCGACCTCGCGGCCCTGCGCGCGGACGCTCACCCCGATCACGCCGAAGAACCTGCCGCTGTCGTGGGTGATCGCGCCGTCGGCGTGCCGCCAGCCGGGCAGGTCGCCGAGCGGGCGCGGCCGGGTGTGCAGGTCGGTGCTGGTGCGCATCTCGGTGATCCAGCGCAGGATCTCCCCCGTCGGGTGGTGGCTGCCGGCGGCGGGGTCGTACGAGCGGGCCAGCGTGTCCAGGAACCCGCCGGGCGGCCTCGATCGCGCCAGCCCGGGACCGGCCAGCGGCAGGCAGGCCAGCACCGTGCGCGCGTCCATGTTCACCAGGTCCGGCACCGCCATCAGCCGGTGCACCTGCCCGAGCGTCAGCCAGCAGAACCCCTCGGCGGCCTCCACGTCGCCGGCCGCCTCGACCACCATGTTCCTGTTCCGCTTGCGGTAGAACCAGGCGCCCTGCTCGCTCTGCCGGATGTCGGCGATCACGCCGGGCCCCGCGGCGTCGCGGAAGTGCTCCAGGTAGGGAACCGCCCGCCCCTGGTGCACCCGCGTGTAGTTGCTCCTGGTGGCCTGGACCGTGGGCGAGAGCTGCACGCCGTTGTGGTTGCCCGGCTCGCGCTTGGCCTGCATGAGGCAGTGCAGCGTCCCGTCGATCTCCTTCACCAGGATGCCCAGGACGCCGATCTCCGGCTGGTCGATGATCGGCTGGCTCCAGCTCGGGACCACCTGCTGGGGAAGGCGCACGTCGAGCCCGTGGACGCGGAAGAACCGGCCGCTGTGGTGGCGCAGGTCGCCGGTCCGCTCGTCGGCCCGCCAGCCGGTCAGCCCGGCCAGGGGGACGCGGCGCGTCTCCATGCTCGTACGGGAGGCCGCGCGCGCCAGCCAGTCCTGGAACTCCGCCGCCGTCGCGAACCGGCCGCCCGCGCCGAACGCGGAGGCCAGCAGCCGCTCGTGCAACGGTGTACGCGTCCGCACGGGCATGGGCGAGGTCATGGGGCGCCGAAGGCGGCCGCGGCACGCAGGCACGCCTCGTACTCGGGCAGCGGCGCCGCCTCCAGGGACGGCGCGGCCCTGTCCCGCTCCGACAACACGGCGTCGCCGGGCACGGGCAGCCCCACCGCCGGGTCGTCCACCGCCAGGGCCAGCTCGTTGTCCGCCCGGTACCGCTGCGACAGCAGGTAGTTCATGACGGTGTCCTCCTCCAGCGCCAGGAAGGCATGGCCGAGCCCCGGCGGCAGGTAGAGCGCGCGGGGCGCGTGGGCGGTCAGCTCGACCTGCTCCCACGTGCCGAACGTGGGCGAGCCCGTCCTGAGGTCCACCACGAAGTCGCGCGCCCTGCCCCGCGAGCAGTAGACGTACTTGGCCGTGCCTGGCGGGGCGAGCGTGTAGTGGATGCCGCGCAGCACGCCGCGCCTGGAGAGGCTGTGGCTGGCCTGGGCGACGGGGAACAGGGGATGGCCGACCGCCTCGGCGAACGCCGCCTCCTGGTAGGGGGAGACGAACATGCCGCGGTCGTCGGGGAAGGTGTCGGGGACGAATTCGAATGCGCCGATGACGGCGAGCTCGCGTGACTTCATCGCGCAAAGCCTCCGCGAGCCGCGCTCACGGGGTCAACGACGTAGGGGTTCGCTAGGGGGGCGGTAGGGGGTGGCCGTGAGCGTGGCGATGGTAGCCAGGAGCGCCTCGCGCAGCGGTGTCCTGGCCCGCCATCCCGTCCGCGCGCCGAAGGCGGCCGGGTCGGCGACCACGCTGGTCAGGTCCATCGCGGTCAGGCCGCCGGGCGGCGGCACCGCCAGGACGGGGACCGGCGGCCGCCCCGTGTGCTCGGCGGCCAGGCGCGCGATCGTGGTGAACAGCTCGATCAGCGACGTGCCCCGGCCGGTGCCGACGAGCCAGTGGCCTCCGGCGAGCGCGCCGGCGTGGTCGAGCGCGGCCAGGAACGCCTCGGCGGCGTCGCCGGCGTGCAGCAGGTCGCGTTCGGCCGAGCCGTCGCCCCACACGGTGAGCGGCCTGCCGTCGAGTGCCCGGCAGGCCATCGCGGCGACCACGCCCCGGTCGATCGCGGTGGGTGAGATCTTGCCACCGAAGACCGTCGGAAGCCGCAGCGTGACGGCGCGCGCGACGCCCTCGGCCGTGGCCGACTCCAGCAGCCGCTCGGCGGCCAGTTTCTGCCGGTCGTACGCGGTGACGGGCACGTCCGGCTCCGACCCGTCCAGCCGCCCGCCGCCGCGCGGCCCCGCCTGGGAGGTCGAGCCGGCGAACAGCACCACGGGCGGGTCCCCCCGCCTGGCCCGCAGCGCCTCGACGAGGTCGCGCACCACGCCGACGTTGACCCGCTCCCCCATCGGCTCCGCCGCCGCCCGCCAGGTGCCCTCCCCGCCGGTGTAGAGCAGCAGGTTGATCACGACGTCGGCCCCGTCGACGGCTCGCGCCACCGCGCCGGGCTCGGTGAGGTCCGCGGCGTACGACCCGGGCAGCGCGGGCGGGCGCCGGGCGACCAGGCGCAGGCGTACCGGACGGTCCGCCAGCCGTCGCACCAGGGCCGAGCCCACGAGGCCGGAGGCCCCGAGCACGACGACCAGCGGCCGGTCAGACAATGCGCACCTCGGGGACGTACAGGATCCACCTGCCGCCCGCCTCGCGGAACGCCCGCTCCTTGTCCATGATCTCCTCGGCGTGGTTCCAGGCGAACAGCAGCGCGTAGTCCGGGTACGGATCGGCGAACGCGGCGGGGGGCACGACCGGCAGGTGCGCGCCGGGGGTGAGCCTGCCCTGCTTGGCGGGGGTGCTGTCGCAGACGAAGGGGACCAGGTCGGGGCCGATGCCGCAGTAGTTGAGCACGGTCGCGCTCTTGGCGGTGGCGCCGTACCCGGCCACCTGCCGGCCCTCCGCCCGCAACCTGGTGAGCAGCGAGGTCAGGTCCCGCCCGATGGCGGCGACCCGCGCGCCGAACGCGCGCAGGACGGCGAGGTCGGCGACCCGCGCGGCCTCCTCGGCGGCGACCAGCTCGGCCACCGCGGGCGCCGGCGTCCTGGCGCCCGGGCGGGCCAGGGTGTAGCGCACCTCCCCGCCGTGCACGGGCAGCCGCTCCACGTCCACCAGCTCCAGCCCCGCCCCGCGCGCCATCGCCCGCACGGAGGTGGCGGTGAAGAGGAAGAAATGTTCGTCGTAGATCTGGTCGAAGGAGGTCCGCTCCAGGATGTCGGCCAGGTAGGGGTCCTCGAACACGAAGACGCCCTCCGGCGCGAGCAGCGTGCGCACCCCGGTCAGGATCGAGTCGATGTAGGGGATGTGGCACAGGGTGTTGGCCGCGTAGATGACGTCGGCCGGGCCGTCCTCGGCCAGGATGCCGGCCGCCGTCGCCGCCTCGAAGAAGTCCGTACGCACCCGCACGCCCTTCTCCCTGGCCCGCTCCGCGACGCCGCCCGACGGCTCGACGCCGAGGTGGCGCACCCCGGCGTCGGCGATGCCCCGCAACATCGTGCCGTCGTTGCAGCCGATCTCCACCACGAACGGGTCGGGCCCGGTCAGCTCCGTGGCCAGCAGGCGCTTGGCCAGCTCCCCGAAGTGCGCGCGCATCACGGCGGAGCCGGCCGACAGGTACGGGTAGTCCTGGTGGAACATGCGCTCCCTGGGCACCTCGGCCATGAGCTGGGCCATCGTGCACGACTCGCACGACCCGGCGGCCAGGTCGTAGAAGAACTCCTGCTCGCTCCCCCCTGGCAGGACGAAGGCGTCGGACAGGGGCTGCCGGCCGAAGTCGGCGAACTGGCTGACCCTGCCCCCGCAGACGCGGCAGACGGACGTGACTGGCATCGGGCTCCTCACGTTAGGGAACGGACCTGAGGCGCTGCTTGCCCGAGCGGGCCAGGTCGGCCCGGCTCTTGACGCCCAGCTTCCGGTAGATCCGCGTCAGATGTTGCTCAACGGTGCTGACCGTGATGTACAACTTGCGGCTGATCTCGCGGTTGGTGTGACCGAGTGCCGCCAGCTCGGCGACCCTGGCCTCCGAGTCGCTGAGCACCGTCAGGTCCCAGCCGCCCGCGCCGCGACCCGGCTCCCGCGGCTGGGCGTTCTCGAAGCACTCGCGGCTCTCCCTGACCGCGTAGGAGGCGTACAGCCTGGCCTCGTGCCGGTCGCCGCTGTCCTGGAGCGCCTTGCTCAGCTCGTTCATGGCACGTGCCAGCAGCAGCCGGTCGCCGGCGGGACGCAGGCAGGCGACGGCCTGGCGCAGCAGGCCGAGCCGCTGCGCGGGCTTGCTGGCGGCGGCCAGCACGAGCAGCGCGCCGCCGCGCGTGCGCTCGTTGACGTAACCCTGGTGGTCGAGTTGCTGCTTGGCCAGCTCCCTGGCCACGCCGTTGCGCCCGAGCCGGACGTTCGCCTCGGCCAGCCCGAGCCGCCAGGGCACGACCATGGCGACGTCGAAGCCGCCTTCCTGCATGCGCTGCCCGCAGGTCTGGAAGTCGCTGATCGCGGCGAGCACCCCGTCGGTGGCCAGGAAATGGTGGCCGCGCGCGTTCAGGTAGCCGATCCCGATCAGGGTGTCGAACATGGCGTCGGGCACCGGCTCCCGCAGGATGGCGGCCGCCTCGTCGTGACGGCCCGTCGCCGTGTAGGCGATCACCAGGGTCGAGCGCGGGTAGCCCGCCAGCACGCCCCAGCTCCTGGGCGAGAGCAGGTCGAGCGCGGCCCTGGCCAGGTGGGCTCCCAGGGCCACCTCGCCCTGGCGGCAGGCGATGTCGGCCCGCACGGCGCCGAGCAGGGCCTGCCAGGTCACCGCCCCGCTCCCGGCCGCCTCCTTGACCAGCCGCTCGCACCACCAGATCGCCTTGTCGGTCCTGCCGACGCCGGCCAGCGTGAGCAGCGCGGTGGCGACCACCTCCAGGAGCGTCTCGTCCAGGCGGCAGCTCCGCAGCACGTGCTCGGCGCTCTCGGCCGCCGCCTCTCCCCTGCCCTGGGTCCAGAAGGCGCACATGGTCCTGGCCGCGTCGTCCCACGGGGAGGGGGCCGAGGGCTCGGGCTCGTACCAGCGCGGGCCGTAGAACCACTGGCAGGCGATCCGCAGTTGCGCCGCGATCGGGTCGGCGCTGGTGCTGAGCGTTCGCAGCGCCGCGGCCACCGCGTCCCGCTCGCCGTTCCACAGGTCGTGCTGGATGACCAGCGCGGCCTCCGCCGGCAGCAGCGCGCCCTCCGCCATGGCCTGGCGCAGCGGCGGCAGGTACGACGCCACGGCCGAGGGGTTCATCCGCCACTGCGCGCGGGCCAGCAGTTTCACCGTCGAGAACCGCTCGGAGTCGTCGGCCGCGCACGAGTGCGCCAGCTCCAGGCAGCGCACGGCCATGGCCGTGTCGTCGGCGGACAGCGCCTGCTCGGCGGCCTCGCGCAACACGGGCGCGGACCAGCCCTCCGGCGTACGGCCGGCGTCGAGCAGGAGGGGCGCGACCTCGGCCGCGGCGGCGCCCTGCTGGTGCAGCAGCTCCGCCGCCCGCAGGTGCAGCCTGGACCGTTCGCCCGCGAGGATCCCGCTGAGCACGGCCTCCCTGGTCACGGAGTAGCGGAACCGGCCATCGGCCAGCAGTCCCGCCCTGGTCAGGATCGTCAGCAGGTGCTCGGCCGCGGCCGGCTCGACGCCGGACAGGCTGCCGACCAGGTGGGGGCTGCCCGACTCGCCCAGCACGGCCAGCGCCCTGACCACCTCCAGCAGGTCAGGCTCCCACCGGTGCACGCAGCCCAGCACCGCCTGCGCGAAGGCCGGGCCGGCGGGCGAGCGCGCGGCGTGCCGGTCGCCCGGCCCGTGGGAGTCCTCCGCCAGCGCCTGGAGCAGCAGCGCGTTCCCGCCGCTCAGCCAGTGGTAGACGGAGGCGAGCCGGGTGTCGCCGTCGGGGGGCATCCAGCCGGCCACGAACTCCGCGACGTCCTCGGCGGTCAGGGGCGCCAGCCGGAGCAGCTTGTGCGGCAGGCGCGTGATCTCGGCGTCGAAGAACGGGACGGTCGAGCCCGGCCGCTCCCACTCGCTCAGGACCATGAGGATCCTGGTCATGCGCAGCCTGCGGGCCACGTACAGGAGCACTTCCAGAGAGAGCCGGTCGGCGAAGTGCACGTCGTCCACCGCCAGCACGACCGCGCGCTCGGGTGCGGCCTCCAGCAGCGCCTCGCTCAGCAGGGCGACGACCTCGGCCTCCGCCGGTGTGATCGTCCCGATGTCGCGCCGGCGGCCACCGAGATGCAGGCGCCGCTGCCCGACGAGCTGGGCCGGCGAGAGGCAGCCCGCGGCGTGCAGGAGCTGCCCGACGACGCCGGCCGGGAACGAGCGCTCGCCTCGGGCGGCGGTGGCGCGCAACACGAGCGCGCCGCCGTCCTCGGCGATTCTGGCGAACGAGTGCAGCAAGCCCGTCTTGCCGCTGGCCAGTCCCCCGCTGACCAGCACCAGACGCCCCTCGCCGGCGCCACTCACCCGCATCAGTTGTTTGAGTACCTCCAGGTTCCGGCGATGTTGCGCCCCTAACATGAACCGTCCTCACGGGGTTTGATCATTGAACTGGTGATCCGTCTCCAGGGATCACACGGGCTGTCTGCTGTAGAGGGCCTGCCAGTAGTAACTCCATGGCGGCGCCCATCCATCGGCGACGGTCGTCCAGCGTTCCCCCGGACGGTAGACCGCGACGAACTTGCGCGACTGTGCGCGTACGTGCTGGTTGTCGTGGATGTCGATGACGTCGCGCAGCAGGCCGGTGCTCAGCGCCAGCGAGACCACCTGCTGCCCCTGCGTGTGCCCATCAAGGCTCTTGTCCAGATATTTCCCGACAGGGTTGTTGACGTAGAAGTGCTCGCACCGCTCGTCCACGAGTGACAGGTAGTACCGAACGGTGTCCTCGGTCATCTCCGCGAAGGAGTCGATGTTGAGGCACACGTCGAAGGTCCCGGAGATCCGCTCCTCGACCTCCTCCACCGCGACGAACTCCACCCTGGCGAACTGCTCCCCTGTGAGCACCGCGCCCAGGTAACGCCTGGCCAGCTCCAGCGACGTGGGCAGATCGACGATGACGTACGCGGCCAGGGCGTGGTTGGCGAGCATCGCGTGGCATGTGCGGCCGTAACCCGCCCCGATCTCCAGCACGCGCGCCCCGTCGAGCGGCACCCGCTCGGCGATGAACTCCAGCTCGTGCACGGCCCGCAGGTAGTCCACGCAGACGCGCTCGCCGTCCCACGTCACCGTGATGGGATCGCCGACGTCCCGGTTGCCGATCCTGCGCAACCTGCGCCGGTTGGCCTCGCCCAGCCCCGCCACGAGGTTGTAGGCCACGGTCTTCAGGTAGCGGACGCCGTTGGTCTCCGTGTCCCACAGAGCCAGCTTGAAATTCACCCCGCCGGACCGGAAAGAGCCCAGATCGGCGATGGCCTCCTCAGTCATGCGGGTCTTATTGATGTGCTCCCATAACGGGCTCTGACCATTTCTGATGCTCAATTTCGATCCTCGCGGACAGGGCCGTCCCCGGCTGAATCCCTGCGCGGGCGACCTGAGTTGGACTCATGTTTTCTCTCCGCCACCACGGGCCTCTCACCTGGAGCTCCTGGCTTCCGAGCGAATTCGGCACCCGATGAACTAATCGCCGACTATTAGAGCTGCCGTACAACTTCGAGAAATCCCCCAAGGCCGCCTTGCCCCCGGCTTGTGAGGTTGGTGATCAGCTTAGAGCCACGCCAGCGGATGTTACTAGTATTTTCGACCGCATTTGCGGGTGAATTTGTGATGTACGCAAATGAGGGCACCGAGGCACATCCACCTCAAACGGGATGAAGAGCTCGGGGCTGTGCGATCTCCTCCCCTACCCCCTCACGCGCTGGCGGTCACCGCTTCTAAACTTCCACGCATGGACGAGTTGCGGGGAAAAGCGGCGACATGGCAGTTCGACGAGGAGAAGGTCGTCATTCAATATGTTTCCAGGTGGCGCACCCACGCCCTGCTGAAAATCCTCGCCCGTTGTGAGGTCCCCCTGGCGGCCGTCGCGGCGGTGGATTTCAGCGCCGCCGGCAAGAAGGGCTGGCAGTTGCAACTACGGCTGCGCGAACGCGCCGACCCCTACGCCGCCGTCGGGTCGCTGCTGCCCGAGAAGGGGCAGCCGTTCCTGCTGACCGGTGGGCCCGACACGGAGCTCGTCGCCGAATACCACGCCGACCAGCTCCGGCTAGCGGCCGACGCCGTCCGGCTCGTCACCGGGCCGCGCCCGGCGGAGGAGTACGCCCTCGGCCTCGTCCCGCCCGTGCCGCTGCACATCCGGACCTCGGAGGGCACGGCGATGTTCGACGGGGAGACGATCCGGTTGGAGTGGTCCGATGACGCGGGCTCACGCAAGAACAAGAAACGCCGGATGGAGTACGCGCTGAAGGACGTCCGGCGCGTCGAGTGGTTCCCGCAGAAGTCGATGGACGAGGGCTACCTGCGCATCGTGACGTGGGAGGAGGACGGCGACGTCAAGTCGGCCAAGCCGAGCAAGGACTTCGCCTGCCTGCTCACCGAGGACAGCGCCAAGCAGGACGCCTGGACGCTGGTGATGGCCGCGACGGTCACGGCGCACCTGTGGGCGGCGACGCCCGGTCCCGGCTCCGAGCGTGCGCAGCTCACCGCCGGCCCCGGTCGCGCGCAGCTCACCGCCGGTCCCGACGCCGAGCCCCGCAGCGTGTACGACCGCATCCGCGAGCTCGGGCGCCTGCACGCGGAGGGCCTGCTCACGGACGAGGAGTTCGCGTCCAAGAAGGCGGAACTCCTCGACCGCCTCTGACCTCCGGCCCCCGGCACCGCACACCGACCGAAAACGGTCACCAACCCGACGGCACCAACCCGACGGCACCGACTCGGCGGCACCGGCCCGGGAGCAACCCGAGAGCGGCGGCAGCGGGGAGTCAGCCGGTGGGGCGGAGGGCGGTTCCGCCGGCCAGGAGGGCGAGGGCGGCGGCTCCGTACAGGCCGGCGTCCCGTTCCAGGGTGGTCAGCCTGATCTTGACATGGCGGACGAAGTCCATGCCCGCGCGCTTGCCCAGCCGGTCCCTGAGCGGGTCGGTGAGCAGGTGCCCGGCCGCGGCGACGCCGCCGCCGATGACGACGTCGTGCAGGTCGACGACGGCGGCGGTGTTGAGGATGACGGTGGCCAGCGCGTCGGCCGCCCGCTCGAACGCCGCTCGCGGGATCGCGGCCCCCGCCCGCGCGTCGTCGGCCAGTTCCTTGGCCGTCATGGCGGCACGATCCACCTCGGACACGGAACTCCGGCCCGCCCCGGACGCGGGGCCCTGACCCGCGGTGGAAACGGGGCCCTGACCCGCCCCGGACGCGGGGCCCTGACCCGCGGTGGAAACGGGACCCTGACCGGCGGTGGAAGCGGGGGCCTGGCGGGCGGTGGGGAAGGTGCCCGGAATCCAGCCGTTGGCGCGGGCCCAGCGCACCATGCTGGGCCCGCTGGCGAAGGTCTCCAGGCAGCCCTGGGTGCCGCACGAGCAGGGCTCGCCGTCGCGGTCCACGATCACGTGGCCGACGTGCCCGGCGTTGCCCGTGCCGCCGAGCACCGGGCGGCCGTCCAGGATCAGACCGCCACCCACGCCGGTCGAGACCACGATGCCCAGCAGCGAGTCGGCCCCGTGCCCGCCGCGCCACCACTCGCCCAGCGCCATGCACTGCCCGTCCCCTGCCATCACCACCTCGGCGCCGGGGACCAGGTCGCGTACGGTCTCGGCCAGCGGGAAGCCGCGCCACGCCGGGATGTTGATCGGCGAGACCGTGCCCGCCAGGACGTCGAGCGGCCCGGCCGACCCGATCCCGACCGCGCTCAGCCCGGGCAAGCGGAAGTCGGTGACGAGGTCGCGGAGCGTGGCGGTCGGAGACGGCCCGATCGGCCGCTCGGCGCGGCGCAGCAGCGCGCCGTCGGCGGAGACGTGGGCGGCGGCGAACTTCGTCCCGCCGATGTCGAGCGCGAGAACCGTCATGACTAGAGGATCCTCCCTACGTCGTCGCGCCGGCATCGACGCGCGGTTAACAGTGGATTGCCGGGTTCATGAACCGGTTCAGTAAGGGCGGACGTCAGCGCAGTCTGGCGGTGGTGCCGCGCGGGACGAGCACGGGCGTCGGCGCGGGGCCGACCTCCGCCTCGCCGTGGTCGATGAGGTCCATCAGCCGGCGCGCGACCTCGGCGCCGAAGGCGAAGACGTCGTGGCTCATCGCCGACAGCGGCGGATGGGTGAGCCGGCACAACTGCGAGTCGTCCCAGGCCAGCAGGGACAGCTCGGCGGGCACGGACACGCCCATCTCGGTGGCCACCGACAGGCCCGCGACGGCCATGATGTCGTTGTCGTACAGGATCGCCGTGGGCCGCTGGGCGGAGGAGAGCAGCGCCCGCGTGGCACGCGCGCCCTGCTCGCCGGAGAAGTCCGTGGGCAGGACGCGGCCGGGTTCGAGGTTCAGGTCGGCCACGGCCCTGGCGAACGCCTCGCTCCTGATCGCGCTGTGCCCGAGCGTGGCCGGGCCGCCCACGCGCGCCAGCCGCCGGTGGCCGAGCGCCGCCAGGTAGCGCACCGCCTCGGTGACCGCCGTGCCGTCGTCGGTCCACACCGACGGCAGCCCGCCGGTCAGGTCGGGGTGGCCGACGGCGATCGTCGGCGGGCGCAGCGCCCCGGCGGCGGGGATGCGGGGGTCGTCGAGGGTGAAGTCCACCATAATGGAGCCGCTGATCTGCTTGCTGCGGCCCCAGCCGTCCAGGACGTCGATCTCCTCGCCGACGTCGCGCACGAGCCGGAGCAGCAGGGAGTACGACCGCCCGGCCAGCACGCTCTCGATGCCGGAGATGAACTCCATGTAGAACGGTTCGAGCCCGAGGAAGCGCGCGGGCCTGGCGATGACCAGGCCCACGTTGTCGACCCGCGCCGAGGTGGACGACAACGAGCGGGCGGCCTGGTTGGGCAGCCAGCCCAGCTCGCGGGCGGCCTCGAACACCTTCTGCCGCGTGGCGGCGGACACGCCGGGCTTGTCGTTCATCGCCAGCGAGACCGAGCCCTTGGACACCCCGGCTCGCTGGGCGACCTCGGCGATGGTCACCTTGCCGCCGGCGGAGCTCATGGCCGGGGAATCCCTTCCGCCGCGTTGACGCAGAACAGCGCCGACCGTACGGAGGTCTCGTCGGCAGGTGTGCCGAGGCCGGTCACGGTGATCGTGACGCTCTCGCCGGGCAGCAGCGTGACCAGCCCGCGGTCGGCCGCGGCCGACGGGCCGAGCCGGTCGGCCTGCAGCAGCAGGTCGCGGACGAAGGAGCGGGCGGTGATCACAACCCCGAGCGTATCGTCCGAGGCGCGCAGGCGCAGGTCGAGCTCGGGGTCCGGGTAGGCGAAGTCCTTGTCCTCACAGCCGAGCACGACGTCGCGCAGGCCGTCGGCGTCGGCCACCAGCAGCTCCTCGCTCGTGTCCTTGACATCGACGCTCAGCGGCACCAGGGCGACCGAGAACGGCGGGACGGAGAACGGCAGCCGTTCCTCCGCCAGGCCGGTGCCGTCCGCGCGGAGCCTGCGCACCAGCGCGCCGCCCTGCCACGGCTCAGGCGACTGGTTGTCCACGGCGAGCACGCGCGCGCCGTCGCGGTGCTGGAAGGTCAGCAGCCGGTCGGCGTACACGCGGCGCAGCTCGTGGTAGAGCGGTTTGGGCCGGGACATGCCGTCGACGGCCGCCCACGAGGTGACCGGCCAGCAGTCGTTGAGCTGCCAGACGACGGTTCCCGCGCACACCGGCCAGTGGGAACGCCAGTGCGCGACCCCGGTCGCGATCGCCCGCGCCTGGTTGACCTGGGTGAGGTAGTGCCAGAGGTCAAAGCTCCCGGGGACGGAGAAGTGGTGGGCCAGGCCGCGGTCGAGCTTGCCGTTGCCGTCCTCGGCCTTCTGGTGGTGCGACATGCCGGGCGAGGTGGAGGTCAGCGGGTCGTCGCCGAGCCATTCGCGCAGCGTGGCGTGGGCGGGCGGAGCCTGCCAGCCGAACTCGGCGGCGAAGCGCGGCACGACGTCGAGGTAGGCGGTGTAGTCGCGCCGGTTCCACGCCTCCCAGAAGTGCGACGGCCCGTGGGCGGGGTCGTTGGGGTGATGGTCCCATGAGCCGGACCAGGGGCTGCCCGCGTTGTACGGCCGCGTCGGGTCCAGCTCGGCCACCACGCGCGGCAGCAGCCCGAGGTAGTAGCCCTCGCCCCAGCTGTCACCGGCCAGCTCGCGCTCCCAGTTCCAGTCGCGGAACCCCCACAGGTTCTCGTTGTTGCCGTTCCACACCACGAGGCTGGCGTGCGGGCTGAGCCTGGCCACGTTCTCGCGGGCCTCGGCCTCGACCTCGCCGCGCAGCGGCTGCTCCTCCGGGTAGGCGGCGCAGGCGAACAGGAAGTCCTGCCAGACCATCAGGCCCAGCTCGTCGCAGGCGTCGTAGAAGGCGTGGTCCTCGTAGATGCCGCCGCCCCAGACGCGCACCAGGTTGACGCCCGCGTCGGCGGCCTGGCCCAGGCGGTGCCGGTAGCGTTCCGGGGTGACGCGGGCGGGCAGGGCGTCGTCGGGGATCCAGTTGACGCCGCGGGCGAAGATCGGCCGGCCGTTGACACGGAAGGTGAAGGCGCTGCCGTGCTCGTCGGGGGTGGTGTCGAGGTGGACGGTGCGGAAGCCGACGCGCCGCTGCCAGCGGTCCAGGACCTGGCCGCTCTCGGCATCGGACAGGGTGACCACGCAGTCGTACAGGGGCTGGTCGCCGTGTCCGCGCGGCCACCACAGGTCGGGGGCCGGCACCTCCAGCACGGCCACCGCGCTGTCCGCCCCCGCCGGGACGGCCTCCACGACCGTGCGCCCCGCCGTCTCGACGCTCAGCGTCAGCTCGCGGCCCGCGCCCGTCTCGGTACGCTCCAGCGCGACGTGCGCCTCGACCCTCCCGTCGCCGCCGGCCACGGTGACCAGCGGCCTGACCTGCGCCAGCCGGGCGGTGCTCCAGCTCTCCAGCCGCGCGGGACGCCAGATGCCGGCGGTGACGAGGGTGGGCCCCCAGTCCCAGCCGAAGCTGGAGGCCATCTTCCTGATGAAGTTGAACGGCTCGGGGTAGGCGTTCGGCCGCCGGCCCAGCCGCTCGCGCTGCGCCTCGGCCTCGGTGTAGGCGGAGGCGAAGCGGACCGTCAGCGCCGAACCCGCCCGCCCGGTCACGTCGAACCGGTACGACCGGTGCATGTTCCTGGTGCGGCCCAGCTCCTCCCCGTCCAGCAGCACCTGGGTGACGGTGTCGAGCCCGTCGAAGACCAGGTCCGTACGCTCGAAGCCGCCCGGCGCCCCTTCCAGCACGGTGTCGTAGCGCCAGTCGGCCCGGCCCGCCCACGCCACCTCCAGCTCGTTCAGGTCACGGTACGGGTCGGGGATCAGCCCGGCCGCCAGCAGGTCGGCGTGCACGCAGCCGGGCACCTGGGCGGGCACGGTCTCGTCCCTGACCCGGTCAGGAGCCTCCCCGCCCGCCAGGCGGAGCGTCCATCCCGAGTCCAACGGCTTGCTCTGCTTCGTCAACGGCCGACTCCTTGATCACATCAATGGGACATACGGCCTGATACTTCCGCATTGCGCCTGAACCCGTCTAGACCGTTTCAGACATTCACTGAACAAGCCACGAATCCCGAGCCATTGACATCGTTGTCACAGCGGATCCGTGCGCGGATTTACTGATTCGGTTAATCAGTGCACGGGCTTGATCCACGGGGGAGCCCCTGACGGCGTCCGCGCGTTTCGTAGAATGTCCGGAATGATGGGCGGCAGTTCCCGGCGCGTGGCCCTGATCGTCGCCGTGGCGTGGTTCATGCAGAACCTCGACACCACGATCATCAACACCTCGCTCCCCCAGATGGCGCACACGTTCGGCGTGGACGTCGTCAGCGTCAACATCGGCATCACGGCCTACATCGTCGCGGGCGCGGCCTTCATCCCGCTCGGCGGCTGGCTGTCGGACCGCTACGGCGCGAAGCCGGTGTTCGCGACCGCCATCGTGGTGTTCGGCCTCGCCTCGATCGGCTGCGCGGCCTGTACGGAGTTGTGGCAGTTAGTCCTGGCCCGCGTCGTCCAGGGCGTCGGCGGCGCGCTGATGATGCCGGTCGGCCGCATCATCGTGCTCAGGAACGCCGGCAAGGAGGACCTGCTGCGCGCGACGGCACTGATCACCTGGCCCGGGCTGATCGCGCCGGTCATCGCCCCGGTCGTCGGCGGGGCGCTGACCACCTGGTTCGGCTGGCAGTGGATCTTCCTGCTCAACGCGCCGCTCACCCTCATCGGCACCGTGCTGGTGCTGGCGTACGTCCCCAACCAGCGCGAACCCCACCCCAAGCCGCTGGACCGCACCGGCACCGTCCTGGTCGTCACGGCGCTGAGCCTGACGATCTACGGTCTGTCCGAGCTCGCCCAGCCGTCGGCGCTCGGCCTGGACCTCGCCCTGCTCGCCGTCGGGTGCGCGGTGGGGGCGGTGGCCGTCTGGTGGTTCCGCCGCTCCGCCCACCCGCTGGTCGGGCTCCGGCCACTGCGGGTCCCGACGTTCGCGGCGACGACCCTCTACGGCGGGAACCTCCAGCGGCTGGCGATCAGCGCGACCCCGTTCCTGATCCCGCTCATGTTGCAGGAGGCGTGGCGGCTGAACCCCCTTGAGGCCGGCCAGATCGTCCTGGTGTACTTCCTGGGCAACCTGGTCATCAAGGTGATCACCACGCCGCTGCTGCGCCGGTTCGGGTTCCGTACGGTGCTGGCCGTCAACGGCGTCGCGGTGGCGCTGTCGATCGGCGCGTGGGCGCTGCTGGACGTGCGTACCGGCATCGTCGTCGTCGGCGCGGTCGCCTTCGTCGCCGGGGCCACCCGGTCGATCGAGTTCACCGGGACCAACACCCTCACCTTCGCCGACATCGAGCCCGAGGACCGGGCCTCGGCCTCGACGTTCTTCAGCATGATGCAGCAGATCTCCACGGCGCTCGGCGTGGCCGCCGCCGCGATCGTCCTGCAGGCCGCCCACGGCACGAGCGCGGCGCCGCTCACCCAGTCCGACTTCGCCCTGGCCTTCGTGGTGACCGGCGCGGTAGCGCTGCTCGGCGCCGTCCTCATGCTGCGGCTGCGCAGGGACGCCGGCCAGGAGGTGACCGGCCACCGGCCGCGCGGAAGCGGCGAGGCCGTAACTCACTAGGGCACTCGCCAGGGGTCCGCCTTCACGACAGCGCACCCGCGGGCGTATGTTTGACTCCGTGACCGGATGTGAAATCTGGTCAACAGGTCACGGAGGAGATGAGATGAGCGAGGAGCGGGCTGACCGCATCCTGGACGCCGCCGCGGAACTGCTGGTCGCCTGGGGGTACCGGCGGGTGACGATCGAGGATGTCGCGCGCCGGGCCGAGATCGGCAAGGGCACGGTCTACCTGCACTTCAAGACCAAGGAGAGGTTGTTCCTCACCGTGGTGATGCGGGAGCAGGCACGGCTGGTCGACCGGCTCCTGACCGCGTTCGCGGCCGATCCGGCCAACGTGCTGCCGAGCGAGCTGGCCAGGCTGACATACCTGTGGGTGCACGAAGACGTGATCGTCCACGTGATCGTCACCGGGGACCAGGAGACGCTCGGCGCGCTCGTCCGCAGCGCCGAGGGCATCGGCCCGCTCATGAAGGCGCGCGGGCAGGCGATCGCCGACTACTTCGAGATCCTGCGGGAGCGGGGTGTCATCCGTGACGACCTGCGGCCCGACGAACAACTGCACGCGTTCACCGCGGCGCTCACCGGGTTCCTGAACGTGGATCCGTACCGGATGAGCGCGGAGGAGATGTCGCGTGAGGCCAAGGCCGACCTGCTGGCGTACATGGTCAGGTCGGCACTCGAAACCCCCGACGCGCCGGCGCGGGCGAGCCGGGCCGTGCCCCAGGTGCTCGATCTCTACCGGAACCTGCGCGAACTGCTGGTCGAGGAGATCAGCAGGCAGAAACTCACCTGAACCCACCCGAGTGGAGGCGTCGTGAACGTCGTCAACCTGATGGACCCCGCCCTCTTGCGGGACCCCTTCGGCCAGTACGCCCGGATCCGGGAGGAAGGGCCGATGATCAAGGGCACCTACGCCGGGAGCGCCACGCCGATGTGGCTGGCCACCCGTTACGAGGACGTCAAGAACGTGCTCAGCGACACCCGGTTCGTCAACAATCCGGCGAACGTGCCGGGGATCCGGGTGGACAACATCCGTGAGCAGGTCATCGCGGCCAGGAAGCTCGACGCCGATCTGGCCCCGTACATTCTGGACAGCATTCTCGACGTGGACGGCCCCGACCACATGCGGCTGCGGCGCCTGGTCTCCCGCGAGTTCACCGCCCGGCGGGTGATCGAGATGCGCCCCCGCCTGAGCGAGATCACCGAGTCGCTGCTCGACGGGCTGGGCGACGAGACCGACCTGATCAAGGACTTCGCCTACCCGCTGCCGATCACGGTCATCTGCGAGCTGGTCGGGGTGCCGGAGGAGGACCGTGCCGCGTGGTGGGAGCAGAGCCAGGCGCTGATGACCTTCGAGCCCGGCGGGCTGAACGCGCCGCTGCGGGCGATGGTCGAGCTGTCCGAGAACCTGATCGCGCGGCGGCGCGCGAACCCCGCGGACGACCTGCTGTCGGCGCTGATCCGCACGCATGACGAGGACGGCGACCGGCTGAGCGACGTCGAACTGATCACCATGATCGTCACCCTGGTCCTGGCCGGGCACGAGACGACCACGCACCTGATCGGCAACGGCACGCTCGCCCTGCTGACCCACCCCGACCAGCTCGACCTGGTGCGGAAGGACCCGGAGTTGTGGCCGCGCGCCGTGCACGAGCTGATGCGCTGGTGCGGGCCGGTGCACGGCGCGCAGATGCGGTACGCGGCCGAGGACGTCGAGCTGGGCGAGCAGAAGATCACCAAGGGCGACGGCATCATCGCGATCCTGGTCGGCGCCAACTACGACCCGCGCCGCTTCGACGACCCGGAACGACTCGACGTGACCCGCGAGCAGGACTCCCGGCGCGAGGTGCACCTGGGCTTCGGGCACGGCCTGCACTACTGCCTGGGCGCGGCGCTGGCGCGCACCGAGGCGGAGATCGCCTTCAGCGCGTTGTTCCGCCGCTTCCCCGGCCTCGCCCTGAACGGTGAGCCGGAGCGGGAGTACCTGCCGATGTCCTGGCGTCTGGCGAAGCTGCCTCTGCGCCTGTCCTGACCCGCGACAGACTCCACCCCATCGCCCCGGTTTCCCCCAGAAACCGGGGCTTTTCGCTGCGCAAGCCTCTGACCTGCGAAAACTCCGGGTACGGTGAGGGACAATCCCCCGTTCTGCTCATATGAGCAAATTTCGGCTCAAGTGTTGCAACGAGGTTAACAACGGACTTACGGTGCGTTACCTACGTCACATACGGAGGCCCCTATGAGTGGATTCCGGTCACTCACTATCCCTGCTCTCCTCCTGGTCGCCGCTCTGACCGCCTGTTCGGTGTCCACCACCCCCGGCGGATCAACAGGGAACGCCGACCAGAAGACGGACGGCCCGGTCGCCATCGGCTTCAGCCAGGCGACCCAGCAGTCCCCCTTCTACGTCCAGCTCCGCGAGGGCGCCGAGGCGGCCGCCAAGAAGGCCGGCGGCTCGCTCTACTTCGCCGACGCGGGAGGCGACGTCACCAAGCAGAACAACGACATCCAAGACCTGATCACCCGGCAGGTCGATGTCCTGCTCGTCAACCCGGTGGACCCGCAAGGGGTGCAGCCGGGCATCGCCGCGGCCAAGGCGGCCGGCGTACCGGTCGTGACCGTGGACCGGCCGGTGCCAGAAGGCGCGGTCGCCCACGTCGGGCGCGACAACAAGGCCATGGGCGCGCTCGTCGGCAAGCGGCTGAGCGAGCAGCTCGGCGCCAAGGGCGGCAAGGTCATCGAGATCCGCGGCGACGCCGGGGGCGCGGTGGCCCGCGACCGCAGCGCCGGCTTCCACGAGGCCGTGGCCGCCAACCCCAAGATCAAGATCATCGAGGGGCCGTACTCGGACTACGTGCGTTCCAAGGCGGTCACCGCGATGCAGGACCTGCTCCAGGTCCACCCCGACGTCGCCGCCGTGTACGCGCACAACGACGACATGGCGCTCGGCGCCCTCCAGGTCCTCAAGGAGAACGGCAAGGACAAGGTCCTGGTCTCCGGCGTGGACGGGCTCATGGAGGCGGTCAAGCAGATCCCCTCCGGCCAGTACGTGGCCACCGCGCTCAACGACCCCCTCTCCCTCGGCGCGAAGGCCGTGGAGACCGTGATCAAGGTCCAGAAGGGCGAGAAGGTCGAGCCCTCCATCGACGCGGGCACCGAGCTGGTCGACACGGACAACGCGGCCCAGTTCGCGGGCGACGGCGAGTTCGCCCAGGCAGTCACGAAGTAGGCCCAGGCAGTCACGAAGCAGGCCCAGGCAGTCACGAAGCAGGAAGGCTCAAGCATGTCGGAAACCATGCAGGCCGCGGTGCTCCACGCCCCCGGCGACATCAGGGTCGAACAGGTCCCCATCCCCGAACCCGGCCCCGGTGAGGCGCTCGTCCGCGTCGCCGCCTGCGGGGTCTGCGGATCGGACGTGCCGCGCATGTTGCGCGCGGGGGCCTACCACTTCCCGATCATCTGCGGCCACGAGTTCTCCGGGCACGTCGTACGGCTCGGCGACCGCCTGGCCGCCACCGGCCGGGTACGCGAGGGCGACCTGGTCACCGTGCCCCCGCTCATCCCCTGTCGCATCTGCGCCCCCTGCAGCCAGGGCCACTTCAGCCTGTGCAAGGACTACGGCTACTTCGGCAGCCGCCGCGACGGCGCGTACGCCCAGTACGTCACCGTGCCGGACGAGAACCTCATGGTGCTGCCGGAGGGGCTCGACCCCCGGGCCGCGGCCATGCTCGACCCGGCGGCGATCGCGCTGCACGCCCTGTGGCGTACCAAGATGCGCGGCGGCCACCGCGTCGCGGTGGTCGGCGCGGGCCCGATCGGGCTGTTCGCGGTGCAGTGGGCCAAGATCGCCGGGGCCGCCGAGGTGCTGGTGATCGAGCTGAACGAGCAGAAGGCGGCGATGGCGGCCGAGGCGGGCGCCACGCACACCGCGACCAGCGCCGAGGCCGCCGCCGAGGTGGCCGGTGACGGCTACGACGTGATCATCGAGTCGGCGGGCGTGCCCGCCACCATCGACCAGGCCGTGACGCTGGCCGCCCGGCACGGTGAGGCGGTGTTCATCGGCATCCCGCACGATCCGGTGGTGCTGCCGAAGTCCACGTTCAGCTCGTTCCTGCGGCGTGAGGTCACCCTGCACGGCGCCTGGAACTCCTTCTCCGCGCCGTTCCCCGGCGAGGAGTGGCGGGTGGCGGCGCGGGCGCTGGCCTCCGGCGACCTCGCCTGGAAGTTCATGATCACGCACGAGCTGGGGCTGGACGCGCTGCCCGAGACCATGGTCGCCCTGGGCGAGCGGTCGATCTTCAGCTCCAAGGTGCTCTTCCTGCCGAACGAGGGCTGACGATGGCTGCCTTCCTCGCCCTCGACCTGGGAACCGAAGGCGCCCGCGCGGCGGTCTACAGCGGCGAAGGGGCGCTCATCGGGGCCGGCGACCACACCTACCCGACCCGTTTCCCCCGGCCCGGCTGGGCCGAGCAGGACCCGGACGACTGGTGGCGGGCGAGCGTGCACGCCGCCAGGCAGGCGCTCGCCGAGGCGGGCGGCCCGCAGATCAACGGGATCGCGGTGGCGACCACGGCCTCGACGGTGGCCGTTCTCGACCGGGACGGGCGCCCGCTGCGGCCGGCCCTGCTCTGGATGGACTGCCGGGCCGGCGAGGAGTCCGAGCTGACCGCGCGCACCGGCCACCCGGTGCTGCGGTACTCCGGCGGCTCCGACGCGGTCGAGTGGCTGGTGCCCAAGGCCATGTGGTTGTCCCGCCACGAGCCGGAGACCTACCGCGCCGCCGCGCGCATCACCGAGGCGGTCGACTACATGGTCTGGCGGCTCACCGGGCGGTGGGCCGGATCGCGCATGAACGCGGTCTGCAAGAGCAACTACGACCCGCGCGGGGCCGGCTTCCCGCACGACCTGTACGACCTGCTCGGCATCACCGACCTGGGCGAGAAGCTGCCCGACGACATCGTGCCCGTCGGCGACCCCGTGGGAGCGCTCAGCGCGGGCGCCCGCGAGGAGCTCGGCGTAACCGGGCCCGCCACCGTCGTGTCCGGCGGCATCGACGCGCACCTGTCGCTGCTGGCCATCGGCGGCGCCCGTGAGGGCCAGGTGTCGATCGTCTGCGGCACCTCCAACGCCTTCGTCACCGAGATCGCAGAGCCGGTCTTCCCCGCCACCGTGTGGGGGCCGTACCCGGACGCGCTGCGTACGGGCCGCTGGCTCGTGGAGGGCGGCCAGGTGAGCGCGGGCTCCGTGCTGGCCTGGACGGGCGAGAAGCTGATCGGCCGGCCGCGGGCGGAGATCGGCGGGCTCATCAAGGCCGCGGCGGAGCTGCCGCCGGTCGATCACGGCCTGATCGTCCTGGACTACTTCATGGGCAACCGCACCCCGCTGCGCGACCCGCGCCTGCGCGGCGCGGTGCTCGGGCTGACCCTGGCCAGCTCCCCCGAGCAGGTCTACCGGGCGGCCGTGGAAGGCGTCGCGTACGGCACCCGCCAGGTGATCGACTCCTTCGTCGACGGCGGGATCGCCGTGGACGAGATCTTCGTCTCGGGCGGCATCCAGCGCAACGAGCTGTGGCTCCAGACGACCGCCGACGTGCTCGGCCGGCCGGTACGCCTGGTCGCGGGCGACAATCTCACCCTGCGGGCCTGCTCGGTGCTGGCCGCGGCCGGGTCCGGGTGGCACGCCTCGCTGGCGGAGGCGGCGGCGCAGTACGCGCCCCCGGTCCGCACGGTGGAGCCGGTCGCCGGGCACGTGGAGGCGTACGGGGCCGGCTACGCCGACTACCGCGCCGCCACCGCCGCCACGACGGAGCTCTCCCACCGGCTGAGCGGGAGGTCCGGCTCATGAGCACCGACGAACAGCTCTACCAGGTGGCCGTGCGCTACTACGAGAGCGGCGAGACCCAGGAGCAGATCGCCCACGCGATGCACCTCACCCGCTGGAAGGTGGGCAGGATGCTGGCCGAGGCGCGCGAGGTCGGCATCGTGCGCATCGAGGTGCTGCACCCGCGCTCCCGCGTACGCACGCTGGAGCGTTCCCTCAAGGAGCGCTTCGGCCTGCGTGAGGCCATCGTGGTGGCCGACGGCGGCGGCGACCCCGAGCAGGTGCGCGACCGGGTGGCCGAGGCGGGCGCCGAGCACGTGATGGAGCTGCGGCCCTCGCCCCGCCTGATCGGCGTCTCCTGGGGGCGCACGCTCGACCGGCTGGCCGGCGGGCTCGCCCCCGGGTGGGCCACGGGCGTCAACGTGGTGCAGATCAACGGCGGCCTCAGCCGGTCGCGGCAGCCGACCAGCGCGCACAGCATGGCCAGCCTGATCGCCCACCACGGCGGCGGCACCGCGACGCTGCTGACCGCCCCGGCGATCCTGGAGCAGGAGAGCACCCGGGCGGTGCTGGAGAGCGACCGGGCCGTCTCCGAGGTGCTCGCGCTCGCCTCCAGGGCCGACCTGTTCCTGTTCAGCCCGGGCGGCATGGGCAACGACTCGGTGCTGGTGGACTCCGGTCAGATCGACGCCGACGATCTCGAAAGGCTCTCGAACGCCGGTGCGGTGGGCGACGTGCTCGGCCGCTTCATCGACGCCGAGGGGCGGATCGTCGACGCCGGGCTGGACGGGCGCACCCTCGGCCTCTCCCTGGATGTCCTGCGCTCGGCCACCACCTCGATCGCGCTGGTCAGCGGCGCGGCCAAGCACGCCGTGTGCCGGGCCGTCGTGTCGAGCGGCCTGTGCGACGTGCTGATCACCGACGACCAGAACGCCCACCACCTCCTGGAGGCACCATGACCGCTGGAGGCACCGTGACCGCGGAACGACTGCGCATGGCCGGGATCGTCAAACGTTTCCCCGGCGCCGTCGCCCTGGACGGGGTCGAGCTGAGCGTGCGGCCCGGCGAGGTGCACTGCCTGCTGGGCGAGAACGGGGCGGGCAAGAGCACGCTGATGAAGATCCTGGCGGGCTCGTACCGGCCGGAGGAGGGCACGATCCTGCTCGACGGGCAGCCCTTCAGCCCCACGACGCCGCACGCCGGGCTGGCCGCCGGCATCGCCGTCATCTACCAGGAGCTGGACCTGCTGCCTGACCTCACCGTGGCGCAGAACCTGCTGCTGGGCAGGACGCCGCGGCTGGGCCCGTTCGTCCGCCGGTCACGGCGGGCGCGGCTGGCCCGCGAGGCGCTGGACCGGGTCGGCGCGAGCTTCCCGGTGACCACGCGGGTCAGGGACCTGCCGATCGCCTCCCAGCAGCTCACCGCCATCGCCAAGGCGCTGACCGCCGACGCGCGGGTGATCGTCATGGACGAGCCGTCCGCCACGCTCGGCGAGAGCGAACTGCTCGCCGTCTTCGCCGTCATCCGGTCCCTGACCGCCGAGGGCCGTTCGGTGATCTTCATCTCGCACCGGATGGACGAGGTCATGGAGATCGGCGACCGCGCGACCGTCCTGCGCGACGGCCGTACGGTCGGCGTCTACGACCTGGCCTCGACCGGCCCCGACGAGATCGTCGCGGCGATGATCGGCGAGGCCGGGGAGCTCGTGGGCGCCACGGACCGGCCCGAGCCCGAGGGCGAGCCGCTGCTGAGCCTCGAACGGGTGCACGTGCCGGGGCTGCTCGACGTGCGCGACCTCGACGTGCGGCCAGGAGAGGTCGTGGGGCTCGCCGGGCTCGGCGGCGCGGGGCGCACGACGCTGCTGCGCGCGTTGTTCGGCGACCTCAAGGCGGACGTCTCCGCCCGGCTCGACGGCCGCCCGCTCAAGGTGAGCAACCCGGGCGCCGCCGTGCGGGCGGGGCTGGCCCTCGTCCCGGAGAGCCGCAAGGAGCAGGGGCTGATGCTGGGTCTGTCCGTGAGCCGCAACGCCGCCATCGGCGCGCTCGGCAGACCCCCGTGGTTGTTGCCGGGCAAGCTCGGGCGACGCCTGACCAGGCCCGCGCTGGACAGCCTGGGCGTCAGGTCCTCCGGGCCAGGCCAGCTCGTGGGCCAGCTCTCCGGCGGCAACCAGCAGAAGGTCGTGCTGGCCAAGTGGATCACCCGCGGCGGGATCAGGGTCCTGCTGCTGGACGAGCCCACGCGCGGCCTGGACGTCGGCGCCAAGGCCGACCTCTACCGCCAGGTGCGCCACCTGGCCGACCAGGGCGTGGCCGTGCTGCTCGCCAGCAGCGAGCTCAACGAGCTGACGGCCAACGCCGACCGGATCCAGGTCCTGTACGAGGGCCGCAACGTCGCGCGCTTCGACCCCCGGGTCAGCCCGGAGAGCGTGATCGCGCACACCGTCATCACAGGAGCGACACCATGACCGCATCCGCCGGCTCATCCGTCGGCACCGCCGCCACCGCCCAGGAAGGCGCCGCCCGCTCGCGCCGCGGCGCCGACCTGATCGTCAAGTCCAACCTGCTGCTGGTCTTCCTCGCGTTGTGCGTGGTCGCCTCGCTGCTGGCCCCGCAGTTCCTCACCGGCCGCAACATCGCCAACCTGCTCCAGCAGTCCTCCCTGACCGGAATCGTGGCCATCGGCATGACCATGGTGGTGCTGACGGCGGGCATCGACCTGTCCGTGGGCAGCGTGGCGGCCTTCGGCGGGATGTCGGTCGCCCTGCTCATGGCCGCCGGCGTGCCGCTCGTCTGGGCGATCGTGCTCAGCATCGCGGCCGGGGCCGTGTTCGGCGCGTTCCTGGGCGGGCTGTCGGCGTACCTGTCGCTGCCCTCGTTCATGACCACGCTGGCGGGGCTGACCGCCGTGCGCGGGCTCACGTACCTGCTGACCGACGGCAAGCCGGCCGAGAGCGGCGGGTCGGAGGCGTTCCAGCTGCTCGGCGGCGGGTTCGTCGGCTACGTGCCGATCGTCGGGATCATCTTCGTGGTGATCACGATCCTGGCCGCCGTGGTGCTGCGCGGCACCACGTTCGGCGAGTACGTCTACGCGGTCGGCAGCAACAAGGAGGCCGCGCGGCTGTCGGGCCTGCCCGTGCGCGGCGTGATCACGACCGTGTTCGCCGTGTCCGGCGCGCTGGCCGCGCTGGCCGGGGTGCTGCTCACCTCCCGCCTGACCGTGGGCCAGCCCACGGCGTTCGACGGGATGGAGCTGGACGCGATCGCGGCCGTGGTGCTCGGCGGCACCAACCTGTTCGGCGGCCGGGGCGGCGTGTTCGGCACGTTCGTGGCGGTGCTGCTGCTGTCGGTGCTGCGCAACCTGTGCAACCTGCTCGGGCTCGGCTCCTTCTTCCAGATGGTGGTGACCGGTCTCATCCTGCTGGTCGCCCTCGTACTCAACCTGCTCATCGAGAGGCGTGGTGCTCGTGCCTGACACCGTCCCTGGCTCGCTGCGGGCCTACCTGCACGGACTGCCCGGCGTGGACGAGGTCGGCGTCCGCCGCAGGGCCGCCGACCTGGCCACCAGGTCCGTCAAGACCACGGCCAAGCGGCAGGCGATCGACCTGGCCATCCGGATGGTCGACCTGACCACCCTGGAAGGGGCGGACACGCCCGGCAAGGTGCGGGCGCTGGCGGCCAAGGCCGTACGACCCGACCCGGCCGACCCGGCGGTTCCCTCCGTGGCCGCGCTCTGCGTGTACCCCGACATGGTCGCCACGGCCGCGCAGGCGCTGGCGGGCAGCGGGGTCGGGCTCGCCTCGGTCGCCACCGGCTTCCCCTCCGGGCGGACCTCGCTGGAGGTCAAGCTGACCGACACCCGTGTGGCGGTGGCCGCGGGCGCCACGGAGATCGACATGGTCATCGACCGAGGGGCCTTCCTTTCGGGCGACCACCGCAAGGTCTTCGACGAGATCGTCGCCGTCAAGGAGAGCTGCGGCCAGGCGCATCTGAAGGTCATCCTGGAGACCGGCGAGCTGGTCACCTACGACAACGTGCGCCGGGCGTCCTGGCTCGCGCTGCACGCGGGGGCCGACTTCATCAAGACCTCGACGGGCAAGGTCGCGCCCGCGGCCACCCTGCCGGTCACTCTGGTGATGCTGGAGGCCGTCAGGGACTACCGGGCGGCGACCGGGCGGCAGGCGGGGGTGAAGCCGGCCGGCGGCATCCGCACCACCAAGGACGCCATCCGCTACCTCGTGCTGGTCAAGGAGATCGCCGGGGACGACTGGCTGGACCCCGCGTGGTTCCGGCTCGGCGCCTCCACGCTGCTGAACGACCTGCTCATGCAGCGGGCCAAGCTCACCACCGGGCACTACTCCGGACCCGACTACTACACCATCGACTAGGGAGAGGCGTGGAGATCTTCGAGTACGCGCCCGCGCCGGAGTCACGTTCCATCGTGTCCATCCGGCCGTCGTACGACCTGTTCATCGACGGGGAGTTCGTCGAGGCCAAGAGCGACGAGCGCATCGTCACCGTCAACCCGGCCGACGAGGAACCGCTCTCCGAGGTGGCCGCCCCCGGAGCCGCCGACGTGGAGCGGGCCTTCGCGGCGGCGCGGCGGGCGTACGAGCGCGTGTGGTCCACCCTGCCGGGCGCCGAGCGCGGCAAATACCTGTTCAGGATCGCGCGCATCATCCAGGAGCGCGCCAGGGAACTCGCGGTGCTGGAGTCACTGGACAACGGCAAACCGATCAAGGAGACCAGGGACGTCGACCTGCCCCTGGTCGCGGCCCACTTCTTCTACTACGCCGGGTGGGCCGACAAGCTGGCGCACGCCGGGTTCGGCAGCACCCGGCCGCTGGGCGTGGCGGCGCAGGTCATCCCGTGGAACTTCCCGCTGCTGATGCTGGCGTGGAAGGTCGCGCCCGCGCTGGCCGCCGGGAACACGGTCGTGCTCAAGCCCGCAGAGACCACGCCGCTGACGGCGCTGGCCTTCGCCGAGATCTGCCAGGAGGCGGAGCTGCCGCCCGGCGTGGTGAACATCGTGACCGGCGCCGGTGACACCGGCCGAGCCGTGGTCGCGCACCCGGACGCCGACAAGATCGCCTTCACCGGCTCGACCGAGGTGGGCAGGCAGATCGCCCGCTCCGTGGCGGGCACGGGCAAGCGGGTCACGCTGGAGCTGGGCGGCAAGGGCGCCAACATCGTCTACGACGACGCGGCGATCGACCAGGCCGTCGAGGGGATCGTGACCGGGATCTTCTTCAACCAGGGGCACGTGTGCTGCGCGGGCTCGCGCCTGCTGGCGCAGGAGTCGATCGCGGAGGAGCTGCTGGCACGGCTGCGCGCCCGGATCTCGCTGCTGCGGCTCGGCGACCCGCTGGACAAGAACACCGACATCGGGGCGATCAACTCGGCCGCGCAGCTCGCCAGGATCCGCGAGCTGGCCGCCGCCGGGGAGTCGGAGGGGGCCACGGGCTGGTCGCCGGCCTGCCCGCTGCCCGATCGCGGGTACTGGTTCCCGCCGACCGTGTTCACGGGGGTCACGCAGGCGCATCGGATCGCCCGCGAGGAGATCTTCGGGCCGGTGTTGTCGGTGCTCACCTTCCGCACGCCTGAGGAGGCCGTGGCCAAGGCTAACAACACGCCGTACGGGCTCTCGGCCGGGGTGTGGACGGAGAAGGGCTCCCTGATGCTCTGGACCGCCAGCCGGCTGCGTGCCGGCGTGGTGTGGTCCAACACCTTCAATGTGTTCGATCCCGCCAGTCCTTTCGGCGGCTACAAAGAGTCCGGGTACGGCCGCGAAGGCGGGCGTCACGGGCTGGAGGCGTACCTTGGCTGACATCCCTCCGCGCATCGCGGTGCGCAGGACGTACAAGCTCTATGTCGGTGGCGCGTTCCCGCGCTCGGAATCAGGCAGGTCCTATCCCGTGACGTCCGCGGCCGGAGTCCACCTCGCCAACGCCGCCCTGGCCTCCCGCAAGGACGTGCGCGACGCCGTGGTGGCGGCGCGGAAGGCGTTCCCCGGCTGGTCGGGACGGACGGCGTACAACCGGGGGCAGATCCTCTACCGGGTCGCCGAGATGATGGAGGGGCGGCGCGAGCAGTTCGCCGCGGAGGTCGGCGCGGCCGAGGGCGTGGGCAAGGCGAAGGCGCAGGCGCTGGTCTCGGCCGCGATCGACCGCTGGGTCTACTACGCCGGGTGGGCCGACAAGCTCGGCCAGGTGCTCGGCGGCGCCAACCCGGTGTCGGGCCCCTTCTTCAACCTCTCCCAGCCCGAGCCGACCGGCGTCGTGGGCGTCCTCGCGCCCACCGGCTCCTCGCTGCTCGGGCTGGTCTCGGTGCTCGCGCCGGTGATCACGTCGGGCAACACGGCGGTGCTGGTGGCCCCGGAGCGCGCCCCGCTGCCGGCGGTCACGCTGGCCGAGGCGCTGGCCACCTCCGACCTGCCCGCGGGCGTGGCCAACCTCCTGACCGGCCGCGTGGCAGAGCTGGCCCCGCCGCTGGCCGGGCACGCCGACGTGAACGCTCTCGACCTGGCCGGCGCGGGCGATCTCGCGACCGAGCTGGAGGAGCTGGCGGCGACGACGCTCAAGCGGGTCCTGCGGCCCGGCCCGGACGACTGGAGCGACCCCGACCCCGGCCTGTCCCGGGTCAGGCCCTTCCTGGAGACGAAGACGGTCTGGCACCCGATCGGCCTTTGACACGATCCAAGTGCGGGGTTTTGACACAGCCTTGTCACGATCGCGGTAACAATTGGTTGCCTTTCCCTCATGCTCTGTTATGGTCCCGTCTTGTCCCTAATTGGGGCAAACCTTTACCTTCCTAGGAGGATCATGAGGAGCACGAAGAGGGCGGCCGCCCTGACCGTGGCCGTGGCGACCGCCGCCGCACTGGGTCTCTCGACCCCGGCGATGGCCGCACCTGCCGCGACCGCCCAGGCCGTCCAGAACCAGCCGCTGCAGGACTGGCTCTCCCTCGACGCGCTCAGCGGGTCGAAGCTGCTGCAGCGCGTCAAGGACCTGGTGGGCAAGGGCTACGTCCCCTCGGCGCTGAATGTGACCAACGCGGCCAACCCGCAGTACACGACCCTGTGGGTCAAGGACACCGTCAGCAAGGTGAACGTGCTGCAGGGCCTTTCGGCCACCGACCTGCCCAAGCGCATCGCGGAGCAGGCGAAGCTCGGCTACCTGCCCAAGCTGATCAGCGGCACCGGCGCGGGCCCCGGCGCGGTCTTCGGCGCGGTCTTCGAGAAGACCACGAGCCTGGTCAAGTCCGAGCTGACCTTGACCAAGGAGACCCTGGTCAAGGTCAACGCGGAGATGTCCGCCGCCGGCCTCAGCCTCGCCTCGCTGGACGTGTACGGGACCGTGGAGCGGCCCCTGTACGCGGCCGTCTGGGTCGCGGGCGCCGTCGGGGGCACCCTCCAGGTGACCCTCGGCCAGACTGTCGAGCAGCGCGGCAAGGAGCTCCTGACGAAGACCCGGCAGGGCCTGAGCCCGGTCCTCATGGCGATCGAGCCCGGCGGCCTCTACTCCACGGTGTGGGGCAAGGTCGGCACCACCGGCGTGAAGGAGTATCTCAACCTGTCGCAGGTGACCTACACGCTCAAGGCGGCGCAGCTGAAGGCTCTGGGCTACGAGCCGCAGATCCTCAGCTCCGAGGGCGGCGTCATCGCGGCCGTCTTCCGCAAGGGCTAGGACCTCTCGTGGGCTGAGTCCGGCACAGGATCAGTGTGCCGGACTCAGCCTTACGATAGTGCAGGTCAGCGGCATCCGCGCCGATCCGGCGACAACTCTCGGATCCTGGAGCGCGAACCCCCGTTTTCAGTTAGTTTCCGATACTTTCGGAAACCCTTCCGGCATACCTCCTGTTCAGGAGCTCGGCATCAGATCGCACACCGAAACATTTCGGAACATGCGTTGACATGTTTCGGTGGGATTCCCAGACTGATCGCCAACGCCCCACTCGGAAGGGAGAGCCTGTGAGCAGCAGCCTGGCCCGCTCCAAGATCCGCACGAGGGCCGTCGCGCTGGCGGTGGCGACGACGCTCGCGTTCGCCGGAGCGGTGACGGTAGCCTCCCCTGCGGCCGTCGCGGCCCCCGGAGTCGAGAACGAGGGCGCCGACTGCGCCGTGCCCGGCCTGCCCGACGCGGGATCCCTGCCCACCAACGCCAGACTCCCCGACCCGTTCAGGAAACTGGACGGCACCCGCATCTCCGCCAGATCCGAGTGGCGATGCCGGCGGGAGGAGATCAAGAGGCTGGCGGAGAAGTTCGTCTACGGCGAGAAGCCCCCGAAGCCGTCGAGCGTCACCGGCACGGTCTCGCGCACCGGCATCACCGTGAACGTGAACCACAACGGCAGAAGCGCCGGCTTCTCGGCGAGCGTCTCCCTGCCGAGCGGCTCTGGCCCCTTCCCCGCCGTCGTCGTCCTGGGCGGCTTCGGCGCCGACACGGCCGCCATCACCGCGGCCGGCGCCGCCGTCATCAACTACGACCCGTACGCGGTCGGCCGTGAGGGCACACCCCGCAACAACAAACAGGGCGCCTTCTACACCGTCTACGGCGCCACCAGCAGCACGGGACTGCTCCTCGCCTGGGGCTGGGGCGTGAGCCGGATCATCGACGTCATCGAGCAGTCGGACGGCAGCATCCTCAAGGCGGACGCGACCGGCGTCACGGGCTGCTCCCGGTTCGGCAAGGGCGCCTTCGTGACCGGCGCGTTCGACCAGCGCATCGCGCTGACCATGCCGATCGAGTCCGGCAGCGCGGGCGTGCCCATCTTCCGCGGGATCCCCGGGGAGGGCGCCCAGAGCCTGAGCAGCGCGTACGGCGAGCAGCCGTGGCTGGGCGACGCCTTCGGCACCTTCACCGGCAGCCCGGCCAGGCTTCCCGTGGACACGCACGAGATGGTCGCCATGTTCGCGCCGCGCGGGCTGTTCATCATGGACAACCCCCACATCGCCAACCTGGGTCCCAGGTCCGCGAGCGTGGCGGCCCTCGGCGGGGCGGAGGTCTACAAGGCACTCGGCGCGGGCGACAACATCACGTACTGGTCCGACATCCAGGACGGCAACCACTGCGCCAACCGGGCGGAATGGCGGACCCCGCTCCAGCAGAGCATCCAGAAGTTCCTCCTGAAGACCGGCAACTCCCCCGGCACGATCAGGATCTCCTCCAGGGCGCAGGGCAACCTGGCCGAATGGCGGGACTGGCAGACGCCGGCCCTCGGCGACTCCGGCGACACCACCGCACCGAGCACACCCGGCACGCCCGCCGCGACCGGCGTGACCGCCACCGGCGCCACGCTGACCTGGACCGCCTCCACCGACCAGGGCGGCTCCGGCCTGGCCGGCTACAACGTCTACCGCGAGCAGGGCGCCACCGACCCGCAACTCGGCCAGTCCACCACCAACTCGATCACCCTCACCGGGCTGACCGCCGGCACCCAATACCAGGTGTACGTACGGGCGCGGGACGTCGCGGGCAACCTGTCCGGCAACTCCCAGCTCGTCACGTTCACCACGACCACCACCGGCGGCGGCGACACCTCACCGCCGACGGCCCCGGCCGGCCTGGCGGCCTCGGGAACGACGTCCACCGGCACCACCCTGAGCTGGACGGCCGCCACGGACGACACCGGCGTCGCCGGCTACGACGTCCTGCGCGCGACCGGCAGCACGTTCACCCAGGTCGGCACCACGGCCACGACCTCGTACGGCGACACGGGCCTGACCCCGAGCACCACCTACCGCTACCAGGTCAGGGCGCGGGACGCCGCGGGCAACACCTCGCCGGTCTCGAACACCGCCGAGGTCACCACCCAGCCCGGCACGTCCACCGGAGGCTGCACGGCCGTCGCGACCGTACAGACGCAGTGGAGCACCGGGTACGTCATCCAGCCCCTGACCATCACCAACACCGGCACCTCGGCGATCACCGGATGGACGGTCACGTTCACCCTGCCGGCCGGCCACACCCTGACCGGCTCCTGGAACGGCACCACCACGGTCAGCGGGCAGACCGTCACCATCAGGAACGTCGGCCACAACGGCGCCCTCGCCCCTGGCGCCGCCACCACCAGCGTCGGCTTCCAGGCGACCCGCCCGAACGGCAACACGGCGGTCCCGTCCGGCTACACCTGCGCCTGACACCCGGCACCGCATCGGGGAAGATCACCCTATGGATCCGATCCATAGGGTGATCTTCCGTCTGTCGACGCGGCGGGTTGCCCGCGGACAGTCACGTGCCTACGTGGAGCGTTCCCGCGCACGGACCACCGGACGCTACCTTGCCGCGGTGACGGCGCGGGTCAGGAGTTGCAGCCGCAGGCGCAGGTGCTGGCGCATGAGCAGGACGAGCCGTGTCCGCAGGAGCAGTTCTTCGAGGATTTTGTCGTCATATCGCATACATTGCGCGCGGCGGTGCTCCTTGAACTCGCCGCGAAGGGACAAACTCCTCCCCTGAGGCGTAGGAAGGAATGGAGAAACGTGTACGTGATCGACGCGCACTGCCAGGTCATCTCGGAGGACCTGACGAGATACCCCAGGTCCCCGATCGGCGGCGAGCAGCCCCGGCCGGTGACCGCGGAGGAGATGGCGGCGCGCATGGACGGGGCGGGCATCGAGCAGGCCGTCCTGGTCCAGGCCACCACGGTGTACGGCGGCGACAACTCCTACGTCGTGGACGCCGCCCGCCGTCACCCCGGCCGATTCGTGGCGGTCGGCGCCTTCGACCCGCTGCCACCGGACGCCCCCGGACGCCTGGCGGCCCTGGCGGGTGACGGCGGCCTGGCCGGGGTGCTGCTGTTCACCAGCGACGGCACCGCGCCCAGCGAGTGGTTCGCCGCCCCGGAGACGTTCCCGTTCTGGCGCGAGGCGGAGGAGCTGGACCTTACCGTCTGCCTGGAGCTGCGCCTCGGGCCCGCGACGGAGCGGTTGCGCGCGATCCTGGAGCGCTTCCCCGGTGTCCGGGTGCTCCTCGGCATCGACGGCTCACCGGCGGAGGCCGGCCGCGAGGTGGCCGGCCTCGCCCGGTACCCGGGCCTGCATCTCAAGCTCACCCACCGCGACCTGGAGCCGCCGCGTGACGCCGGCAAGGAGGCGGCCGCCTTCCTGGAGCCCGTGGTGGAGGCGTTCGGCGCGGAGCGGATCGCCTGGGGATCGAGCGGCCCGGCCGACGGGCAGCGGTTGCCGGAGCTGCTCCGGCTGGCCCAGGACGTCCTCGCGGACCTGCCGGCGAGCGCCCAGGAGGAGATCTTCGCGGGCACCGCGCGGCGGCTGTATCCGGGCCTGACGCGGGCGCCGGAGCCGAGCAGGACCGCGCGGACCCGGCACGACCAGGCGTACGAGGGGCTGCGCTCGCTGCTGCTGTCGGGCGGCATCGAGCCGGGCGCCCGGCTCACCGAGGCCGAGCTGACCAAGATGTTCACCGTCTCCCGCAGCACCATGCGGGCCGTGCTGGTCCAGCTCGCCCAGGAGGGCTACGTCACCAGCGAGGTCAACCGCGGGGTGCGCACCCGCAGCTTCTCGGTCGAGGAGGCTCTGGACATCCTGGAGGCGCGCGAAGTGCTGGAGTCGGCCCTGGCCGGCAAGGCCGCGGAGCGGGCCACCGAGGAGGAGATCCACGGCCTGCGCGGCACGCTGGAGGCGATGCGGGAGTGCGAGCGGCTCGGCGACCAGTCCGGTTACTCGCAGGGGAACCGCAGGTTCCACCAGCAGATCAAGGAGGCCGCCCACCAGCGGACCCTGGCGCGGGCGTACGACACGCTGCTCTATCCCCTGGTGATGCGGCAGTACCGCAACCTGTCCGCGCACCACCCGCGCGCCGGGTCGCTGGAGGAGCACCAGGCCATTCTCCTGGCCATCGTCACCCGCAACCCCGACGCGGCCGTGGCCGCGATGCGCCACCACGTCGCCTCCGCCCGCCAGGCGCTGCTGCTCGTCTCGGCCTCCGGCAGCGCCTGAACCGTCGCATCGGGCCGGGAGACGTACGCGGAGGAGTGCGCAGGACGGTCGCGAGGACGGCTCGCCGGGCAGCGAGGCTGACCGGCGAGACTCATCTCAGAGCGCGCGGGTGAAGAGCGCCCGTAGCGCGGCGAAGTGCCGCTCGCACGCGGCCTCGTCGTACGCCGAGGTGTCCGACATCGAGTAGCCGTGCGGCGCGCCCGCGTACACCTCGTTGACAGCCGTCAGCCCGGCGTCCTTCAGCGCCCTGCCGAGCGTCTCGACGGCCTCGGGCCCCATACCCCGGTCGTTGTCGGCGTGCCCGAAGACGAACTCCGCACGCGCCGTGGGCAGGCTCAGGTGCGGGCTGTCCGGCTCGTCGGTGGCCAGGCCGCCGCCGTGGAAACCGCCGACCGCGCCGACCGCCTCGGGATGCGCCCCGGCCGCGCGAATGGCGAGCCGCGCGCCCATGCAGTAGCCGACCGCGCCCACCGGCCCGCCGGACACCCCGTCCAGGTCGCGCAGGGCGGGCAGGTAGGTGTCGATGTCGGCCAGCACGCGCTCCGTGGTCAGCCCGCCGATCCGCGGCCCGGCCACGGCGAAGAACTTCTCGCGTTCCCCCGGCTGACGCAGGTCGCCCTTCGGGGCGAGGTCCTCGGCGCGGCCGTCGCGATAGAAGAGGTTGGGCGCGAGCACGACGTAGCCCCAGCTCGCGATCCGGTCGGCCATCTCGTTGATTCGCGGCCGCAGCCCGATCGCGTCGATGAACAGCAGCACGCCAGGGTGCTCGCCGGAATCGGGCCGGGCCACGTAGGCCTCGGCGGTGCCGTCGGGGGCAGAAATCTGGATCATCGTCTTCCCGTTCACCGATGTGAGAATGTTTCCAGAGTCAGCTAATCACTGGCGGGATGCCGATGTCGGTGGCGACGCCGGCCGGGCGCCGTCCTGGTCGCCGCGCCTCACCGCGCTGGGGGCGGGTGCGACGGCGGCACCGCTGTGACAACGCAAATCCGGGCCCGCACCTCCAGTGAGGTGCGGACCCGGATTTCAGACCCGGAGGTCAGGCGGCGACGATGTTCTCCGCCTGCGGGCCCTTCTGGCCCTGAACGACGTCGAAGGACACCTTCTGGCCTTCGGTCAGCTCACGGTAGCCGCCGTTGGAGACGATGTTGGAGTAGTGCGCGAAGACGTCGGCGCCGCCGCCGTCCTGCGCGATGAAGCCGAAGCCCTTTTCAGAGTTGAACCACTTAACGGTGCCGGTAGCCATGTCGATCTCCTACAGATATGTGCATAAATTACGAGATCCACACCGCGCGAATCTCGTGTCGCCGCGCATGAGCCCATCCGGAAATGACCGGCAAACAAAACGCGCCCGAAAAGGCTACATTCTTGTCAGGCGCACAAAAAGTCTTTATGGGTACGACAACTGCAACGCCCCACAGGTTAGCACACGCGACCGGCAGGCCATGGATGCGCGTGCCCACCATTTACCCCTGCCCACGACGAGGTTTGCCCGCGGATGACCATGCCGAGCCGGCGGCGAGAGTTCAAGGCCGCGCGGGCAGCAGCGCCCCGGCCAGCTCGCGCCAGCGCGGCATGGCCGTTTTGCCCAGATCTGTGCCGATCACCTGGATGCCGACGTGGTCAGCACCTGCGTCGAGGTGGTCCTGCAGTTTACCGACAATGGCCTCTATATCACCCCAGAACACCAAGTCATCCACGAGCCGGTCGCTGCCCCGGCCACCATCGATGTCCGCTTCCGTATAACCGAGGCGAAGGAATTTGGCGACGTTGTACGGGGTCGTGAAGTAGACGTGCAGGTGCTCGCGAGCGACCTCACGTGCCCGTTCGGGGTCGCTCTCGAAGAGCACCGCCTGCTCGACGCCCAGGAACGGCCGCTCGCCCAGCACCTCCCGCGCCTGCGCGGTGTGCCGGACGGTGACGTGGTAGGTGTGCGCGCCCTCGGCCCGGTCGCGGGCCAGTTCGAGCATCTTGGGCCCGTACGCCGCCAGCACCCGCCGCATCGGCGCCCGCGGCTCCGGGTTGGGGCCCGTCGTCGCGTCCATGGCGTCCAGGTAGTCGGCCATCGCCCGCAGCGGCTTGGTCCCCGGTCGCGGCTCCCCTCCAAAACCCAGGCCGAGCAGGTGCCGGTCGGGGTAGGCGTCGGCCAGCAACAAGGCCGCGCCCCGCGCCCACCGCGGCCCACGGGACCAGATCTGCGCGATGCCGTTGACCACGGCGATCCGCCGGGTGCAGGACAGCAGGAACCCGGCCTGCGTCAGCGCCTCGCGCCCCTCCAGCTCCGGCACCCAGATCGCCGGCCAGCCGAGCTCCTCGAGCTCCTGGACCGACTCCCGCATCACACTCGCCGGCTGCCCCTCGAAGTCGAACGTCCAGACCCCGAAGCGCCCCAGCTCCATCCCCTCGATCGCGCCCATGTCTCTCCAGACCGCCTCTCATCGCGTTCCAACGAATCGAAGTATCGCAGAAAGTCGATATGAAGCAAAACCGGCGTTCCACGGGGCGGGTGTCGCTAGAGAGAACGTCCGAGCACGTCGACGAGCTGGGCGATGCGTTCCTCGTCGCGCCGGTAGTGCGTCCACTTCCCCACACGCGTGGAGCGGACCAGCCCGGCACGCTCCAGAGCCGACATGTAGGCGGAGACGGTCGACTGCGCGAGCCCAGTCTTGGCGTGGATATGGGTGACGCACACGCCGACCTCGTACGGGTCGGCGATCCTCTCCGCCGCCGGAAAGTTACGCTCGGGGTCGCGCAACCACTGCAGCAGCTGGAGGCGTACGGGATTGGCGAGCGCCTTGAACACCTCGACCAGCTCTGTGGCATCAGGTGAGGATTGTGCGTGTGTGGTCATGGCCGCCGGGAAGGTACGGGTCGAATCACTACAATTCGCGGAACCTCGATATGATACACCGGCTCCCCCGGAGCTGACTGTCTGCCCGACGCGGCGCAGCGGACGGCTAGGTTCCGCGCCGCGTACGAGCCCCGTGATCCTCAGCTGGTGACGGTCACGTCGCGCAGCATGAAATATCTGACCGCGTCGGCCTGCAAGAAGAGGTGGAACTTGTTGGCCTTGGACTTGGCCGTGGTGTCAGCGGTGACGATGGTGGCGATCACGTACTTCTTGATGGCGTTCGCCCGGATCTTCCCGTAGGCGTACGTCGTGAACGTCATGTCCCTGCGGGTGCTCACCGCGTTCGAGGTACGCTTCGCCAGCTTCGCGACGGCGGCCTCGGCGGCCTTCTCCGTCGGGAACGCCATCGTGACCTGCACCGCCTTCAGATGCCCCCGGTAGGAGGTGTAGGCGACCTGGATGGCGCGCTCGCACTTGTTCTTGGCCAGCACGCCCTCCCCGTCCACCGGGTCGCACGTCTCGTACGTCCACCCCGCGACCTTGTTGGCCGAGTAGGTGGCGGAGGGCAGTTCGAGCCTCCAGTCGTCGAACTCCGTCTCGGCGATCGGCGAACCCGGCGCGGCCTGCCCCGAAGGGCTGCCGGTGGGCCCAGTAGTCGGATCCGTGGTCGGATCGGCGGCCGGGCCCGTCGGCTCGGTGGTCGGATCGTCGAACGGGTCCCAGGACGGCATGCCCGACGGCTCACCTCCGAGGCCCCCCGACGGTGGGCTGGACTCCCAGGGCGCCGCCGTGGGCGACGACGAGGTGTCCGGCAGCGCGGTGGTGGTCCCGGAACCGGAGGAGTTGAGGTAGGAGACCGCGCCGACCGCGCCACCACCCAGCACCAGCAACCCCAGGCCGACGGACAACCCGATGATCAGGGTGCTGTTGCGCTTGGGAGGCGGCGAGCCGAGCTCGTAGTCGTAGTCGTACTGAAGCTGGGATGGTCCGTAGGGACCGCCTTCGCCGTAGGGGCCGCCTCTGGCGTACGGATCCTGCCCGTACGGAGGTCGCGAGCCGTACGGGCTCTGCGGCGGGTTGGGTAACCCGGATGGCGGGCCGCCCTGCCGAGGTTGTGGTCCGTGCGCCGGGCGGCCCGGCCTCTGGACGGTGTCCTGCGGCCCATGGCCGGGCCACGGGGCCGCCGGGCCGGACGGTGGCTGCCCGTACCCGGGCCGGCCCTGTCCCTGCGGCGCTCCCTGCGTCTGTCGGCCCCACGGATCCTGCGGGTGAGGCTGTTGGGGGTAACTCATGGCCCCATTGTGGGATCGTTCGGCGGCCTTACCCTGCGTACACCGCCAAACGGCATGGGACTGAACCGGACCTCACCGCCGGCACGTACTAGAGCGAAGGCCCTGTCCCCGATGGGGTCGCGCGGAGGGGAAGGTGCGCCATCGCTCTGAGGACGTTGTGGGGCCGGTGGACGGGAGGACCCGCTGGTGTGAGCGTACGGATCCGGCTGGCCAGAGCCTTGAGGAGCGTCTCGGCTTCGAGCCGGGCGATGGCCGCGCCGGCGCAGACGTGGACGCCCGAGCCGAAGGCGAGATGTCCCGTGCCGGGACGGGTCAGGCGGAAGTCGTCGGGGTCCTGCCAGGCTCGGGGGTCGGTTGGCGGCTCCGAGGAAGCACAGGACCTTCTCGCCCGGTGACGCCGACGGCGTCGGGGAAGACCCGCAGCGGGTAGACCTGGGCCAGGTCGGTCACCGCGTCGAACGTGCCCTTGCGTACGACCTCGGCGGCGAGTTCGTCGGCGCGGCGCTCGAACTCGGGCCGGAGGTCCTCGATCGCCCGTCGCGACATCACCCGGGAGACGACCCTGCGGACGCGGCCGTGCGCCGGCGGGTCGGCCTCCAGCAGCAGGCTCAGGGGCCGCCACGGCTTCTCCTTCATGAAGTTCGCCAGCCCGATGCCCGCCGAGGAGCAGAAGGTCTCGTAGTCGCGGATGACCTGCTGGGACTCGGCGTGCCTGGCGGTGGCCCACACCTGGTGCCGCTCGAGGAAGAACACCGGGCCGGCCTCGCGGAGCCGTTCGTAGAAGGGCTCGGGATCACGCTGAAAATCCGCTCCGAACGGATCGATGTCCATGATCCCACCTCTTCGTCGCCTCTCTCAGCGTGCCCGGCCCCGGTGCAGGAGACAAGCGGCTCATCCGTGGCGGCGGGTGAGCCGCAGGTAGAGCAGGCTGAGCAGGGCCAGGCCCGCGCAGGCGGCGAGTGCGGCGGAGGCGCCGGCGGGCAGGAGGAGGCCGCCGAGCGCGGTGCCGAGGGCGATCCCGGCGTACAGCGCGGAGGCGTTCAGTCCGATGACCACGGCGGTCTCATGGGGCGCCGCGTTGATCAGCCGGACCTGCTGCGCCGGGGTCTGGAACCAGGTGGTGGCGCCCCAGGCGACCATGAGCAGCGCCGTCAGGGGCAGCCAGTGCACGCCCGCCCCCGTCGCCCAGGCGAAGGCGGCCAGGGTGAGGGTGAGGCCGGCGTAGCCGGCGGTCTGGACGCGGATGGGGCCGTACCGGTCCACCCGCGTGCCCGACAGCAGGTTGCCCAGGACCGCGCCGACGCCGTACAGGAACAGCAGCCAGGTCTCCTCCCCCGCCCCCGCGCCGAGCGCGCGCAGGACGGGGACGGCGAAGGCGTACAGCCCGTAGCCCGCTGCCATGCCGGCCACCGTCAGCGGCAGCACCGCGAGCACGCCGGGGTGGCGCAGGGTGGCGAGCCGCGTGCGCAGGGGGATGCGGGGTGCGCCGGGCAGGGCGGGCATGATCGCGAGCACGCCCACGGCGGCGATCGCGCACAGCGCGGCGACCAGGCCGAGCGCCGCCCGCCAGTCCAGCGCCTTCCCCGCGAGGTTGCCCAGCGGCACACCGAGCGCGGTGGCGGCCGTCAGCCCGCCGACCACCACGGCCAGCGCCTTGGCCCGCTGCGCGGGCGCGACCAGCGAGGAGGCGGCGGCGCCCGCGTTCGGCGTGAACGCCGCCGCGCCGAACGCGGCCAGGACGCGCGTGACCATGAGGACGGGGAAGTTCGGCGCCAGCGCCGAGCCGAGGTTGGCCAGCGTGAGGACGACGAGCGCGCCCACGAGCAGCCTGCGGCGCGGCATCCAGGCCAGCACGGTGGCCAGGATCGGCGACAGTACGGCGTAGGCGATCGCGAACACCGTCGCCGACTGCCCGGCGGCGGCGACCGTGACCTGCAACGACTGCGCCATCGCGGGCAGGAACCCGGCGACCACGTAGGCGTCGGTCCCGACGGCGAACGTGCCGAGCGCGAGGATGGTGGTGGAGCCGAGCCCGTGCGCCGTGGCGCTCTCGTTCTCCGTTCGTCGATCTATCGGGATGTTCGGCATCCCCATTCCTTTCCCGCGACCGCCGAGTCCGGCAGCGCGATCAGCCGGTCATGTCCTGACAGTGATCAGCCGGTCATGTCCTGACAGTGATCAGCCGGTCATGTCCTGATAGTTGCGCCGGGTGCGCTCGGCGCCTGCGGGGCTGCCCTCCATCAGGTCGGCGATGGTGTGCGCGGCGAGCTCCCGCCGCCAGGCCAGCTCCGCGCGGCGCATCAGGCCCGCGATGCCGCAGGGCCGCGCGAACTCCGCCCCGCCGCCGCGCCCGCTCTCCCCGCGCAGCCGGATCTCGGCGCAGCGGAACGCCTCCTCGGCACCCTCCAGAGCGGTGACCACGTCCATCACCGTGATCTGCTCGGGCGGCCTGGCCAGCGACCACCCGCCCCGCACGCCCGGGCTCGACGTCAGGATCCCGGCCCTGACGAGCGCCTGGAGCCGCTTCTTCAGGTATTCCTGCGGCAGGTCGAACCAGGCCGCCAGCCGCCGGATCGACACTGGGCCCTGGTCGCGCAACCAGCCCAGCGTGACGCAGCAGTGCAGCCCCCACTCGACGCTCTCCCCCATACGCATAACCGGGACTATACACATCCCGGTTTGGGGTCAGCCCTGGGGGTCGAACGGGATGCCCGCCGGCTTGGCCTTCGTCAGCTCCCCGTTGAAGGAGGCGTCCTTCAGCCCGAACACGGCCGAGCCGAAGTCGTGCGCCACCAGGCGGTCGCGCAGGCCGGCCGGGTAGTTCTCCCAGCCGACCAGCGGCGGGAACTGCCAGGTGCCCTTGTGGTTCTCCGGCGGCTCGGTGGCACTGGCGAAGCGGAAGGCGTGGGTGGAGAGCCCGTCCTTGTGGTAAATGATCTTCGCGTGGGTCCCCTCCCAGTACAGCTGCGCACGCGGGCGCACGCTGTACTGGCCGTGCGCGGAGGCGGCCACGTACTGCGCCGTGCCGTTCTGGACCCAGACCACGACGTGCTCCCAGTCGTGCCGGTGCCCGCAACATCCGGGCAGCGTCTGGTCCTTCTCGAAGTAGAGCCCGTACACGTACGCGCACCACCCGTTGTTGCACTTGGAGCGCGAATAGGAGTTGGTGTTGTCCAGGTCGGACAGGTCATGGCACTGCCCGTTGACCGCGCCCCCCAGCGCCAGTCCCGGTGCGATGACGCCGTCGCGCCCGATGGCGGGCGTCGGATAGCAGCCGTCCCCGTCGTAGTCGAAGGCGGGCTGGTAGGTGCGGTCACTCGACGGCGCGGCCCCGTCGAGGGCGGTCGGCGGGGCGGCGAGGGCGGCGCCGGGGGTGGCTAAGACGATCGCGGCGGCGCTCACCAGTACGCACACGGCGGTGCGGGGACGTGTGATCACGCCTCCATGAGACGACGGCGAACCGCCGCCGTCCATGGCCCTCGGGCGAACATCAGGAAAGAACATCGGGAAAGTGGCGGCGGCGATGGACACCGCCGCCACTTCGATCAGTCCATCTCCACGACGGCCTGGCTGAACTGGGCCGAGTACAGCCGGGCGTAGGCGCCGTCCGCCTCCAGCAGCGACTCGTGCGTGCCCTGCTCGACGATCCGCCCGTTCTCCATGACCAGGATCAGGCTGGCGTCGCGGATCGTGGACAGCCGGTGGGCGATCACGAAGCTCGTACGCCCCTCGCGCAGCGAGTTCATCGCCCGCTGGATGAGCACCTCGGTACGGGTGTCGACCGAGCTCGTCGCCTCGTCCAGGATCAGGATCGCCGGCTCCGACAGGAAGGCGCGGGCGATCGTGATGAGCTGCTTCTCGCCCGCGCTGACCGTCGCGCCCTCCTCGTCGATCACCGTGTCGTAGCCGTCGGGCAGCGTGTGGGCGATGCGGTCCACGTGCGCGGCCTCGGCGGCGGCCTCGATGCGTTCGCGCGTCGCGCCTTCCGCGCCGTAGCCGATGTTCTCCGCGATCGTGCCGCCGAACAGCCAGGTGTCCTGGAGCACCATGCCGATGTTGGCGCGCAGCTCCTCCCTGGACATCTCGGCGACGTCGACCCCGTCGAGCGTGATGCGGCCGCCGGTCACCTCGTAGAAGCGCATGATGAGGTTGACCAGGGTCGTCTTGCCCGCTCCCGTGGGGCCGACGATGGCCACGGTCTGGCCCGGTTCGACGGTCAGCGACAGGTTCTCGATCAGCGGCCGGTCCTCGGCGTAGCGGAAGGACACGTTCTCGAACGCCACCCGGCCCCTGACCTGGTCAGGCCGCGCGGGCTTGGCGGGCTCGGCCGACTGCTCCGGGGCCTCCAGCAGCTCGAAGACCCGCTCGGCCGAGGCGACGCCCGACTGCACGAGGTTCGCCATGCCGGCCACCTGGGTCAGCGGCTGGCTGAACTGCCGCGAATACTGGATGAACGCCTGCACGTCGCCCAGCGAGATCGAGCCCGAGGCCACCTTGAGCCCGCCCACCACGGCGACGAGCACATAGTTGAGGTTGCCGATGAACATCATCGCCGGCTGGATGACCCCGGAGATGAACTGGGCGCGGAAACTGGAGGCGAACAACGCCTGGTTGTGCTCGGCGAAGGTCTCCGCGGCCTCCTTCTGCCGGCCGAACACCTTGACCAGCGTGTGGCCGCCGTACATCTCCTCGATGTGGCCGTTGAGCTTGCCCGTCGTGGCCCACTGCTTGATGAACTGCGGCTGGGAGCGCTTGCCGATGACCGTGGTGACCCACACCGACACCGGCACCGTGACCAGCGCGATGAGCGCCAGGATCGGCGAGATCACGAACATCATCGCCAGCACCCCGATGACCGTCAGCAACGACGAGATGAGCTGGCTCATCGTCTGCTGCAGCGACTGCGCGATGTTGTCGGTGTCGTTGGTGGCGCGGCTGAGGATCTCGCCGCGCGGCTGGCCGTCGAAGTAGCTCAGCGGCAGCCGTGCCAGCTTGGCCTCGATCTGCCGGCGCAGCCGGTAGGCCGCCCGTTGCACGACGGTCGTGGTCATCCGGAACTGGACGATCCCGAGCGCGGCGGCCAGCAGGTAGATCACCAGCACCCACCCCAGCACCTGGGACAGAGCGGTGAAGTCGATGCTCTGACCGGGCACCACGCTCATCGCCGACACCATGTCGGCGAAGGTGTCCTGGCCCTGGGCGCGCAGCCCCGCCACGGCCTGTTCCTTGGTCGCGCCGGCGGGGAGCTGGGCGCCGATGATGCCGGAGAAGATCAGGTCGGTGGCGTGGCCGAGGATCTTGGGGCCCGTGACGGTCAGCGCGACGCTGGCCGCGCCCAGGGCCAGGATGACGATCAGCAGCGGGCGCTCGGGGCTGAGCAGGCGCATCAGGTGACGCAGGGTGCCGCCGAAGTCGAGCGCCTTCTCGGCGGGCCCGCTCATCATTCTGCCTGGGCCGAAAGCGGGTTGCGGACGGCGCGCGGGCGCCTGTGTGGTCATGCCGCCGCCTCCTGTTCGGTGAGCTGGGACAGGACGATCTCCCGGTACGTGGGGCAGGTGGTCATGAGGTCGGCGTGGTCACCGCTGCCGACCACGCGGCCCTCGTCGAGCACGAGGATGCGGTCGGCGTCGCGGATCGTGTTCACGCGCTGGGCCACGATGACGATCGTGGCCTCGGCGATCTCCTCGGCCAGCGCGGCGCGCAGCCGGCCGTCGGTGGCGTAGTCGAGGGCGGAGAAGGAGTCGTCGAACAGGTAGATCTCGGGCCGGTGCACCAGGGTCCTGGCGATGGCCAGGCGCTGACGCTGGCCGCCGGAGACGTTCGTGCCGCCCTGGGCGATCGGCTCCTCCAGGCCGCCGGGCATCGCCTCGACGAACTCGCGGGCCTGGGCGATCTCCAGGGCCCGCCACAACTCCTCGTCGGTGGCGTCGGGGCGGCCGTACCTCAAGTTGGAGGCGATGGTGCCGGTGAAGAGGTAGGGCGCCTGCGGGACCAGGCCGACCGTATGGGCGAGCACGGTCTGGTCGAGGTCGCGTACGTTGACGCCGTCCACCAGCACGTCGCCCGCGCTCGCGTCGAACAGGCGCGGGATGAGGTTGAGCAGCGTCGTCTTGCCGCTGCCCGTGCTGCCGATGATCGCGGTGGTACGGCCGGGCCGCGCCACGAAGCTCACGTCGGACAACACCGGCTCCTCGGCGCCCGGGTAGCGGAAGCCCACGGAGCTCAGCTCCAGCTCGCCGATGCGGCGTTCCGGAATGACGGGATTGGCGGGCAGGTGGACGGTCGGCTCGGTGGAGAGCACCTCGTCGATGCGCTCGGCGCAGACCGAGGCCCTGGGGATCATCATGAACATGAACATCGCCATCATCACCGACATGAGGATCTGCATCAGGTAGGAGATGACCGCGGTCAGCGCGCCCACCTGCATGCTGCCGTCGGCGATGCGATCGGCGCCGAACCAGACCACGCCGACGCTGGACAGGTTCACCACCAGCATGACCGAGGGGAACATCAGCGCCATCAGCCGCCCGACCTTCAGCGACACATCGGTCAGCTGGTCGTTGGCCACGCCGAAGCGCTCGCTCTCGTGCTGGTCGCGGACGAAGGCCCTGATGACCCGCATGCCGGTGATCTGCTCGCGCAGCACCTGGTTGATGCGGTCGATGCGCTCCTGCATCGTGCGGAAGAGCGGGTGCATCATCCGCACGATCACGCCCACGATGAGGATCATCACGGGCAACACGACGAGCAGCAGCGACGACAGCGCCACGTCCTGGCGCAGCGCCAGCACGATGCCGCCGACGCACATGATCGGCGCCGCCACCATCATCGTGAACGTCATCAGCACCAGGATCTGGATCTGCTGCACGTCGTTGGTGGTCCGGGTGATCAGCGACGGCGGGCCGAACTTGTTGACCTCCTGGGCCGAGAAGTCCTGCACCCGGTGGAAGATCGCGGCCCGCAGGTCCCTGCCCATGGCCATCGAGATCAGTGCGCCGTAGTAGACGGCCACGGTGGAGCAGACGATCTGGACGAGCGTCACACCGAGCATCACCAGCCCGATGCGCATGATGTAACCGGTGTCGCCTTTGACGACACCGTCGTCGATGATGTCGGCGTTGAGTGTGGGGAGATAGAGCGTGGCCAGTGTCTGCACGAACTGGAAGAGGACGACGAGCGTGATCTCTTTCCCGTACGGCCTGAGCTGGTCCCGCAGGAGACGGAGCAGCATCACGAGGCGCTTTCTGTCGTAGGGGTGGGGGTGGGCCGGATGAGCAGCCCGTCGAGCAGAACGGAGACGATCTCCTCGTCGTCCATGTCTCCGAACTCGCCGCCCAGGCCGAAGCCGCGGTAAACGCTGGCCGCGATCAGCATGAGCAGCAGTTGTGCCGCGGCCTCCGGCGAGCGGCGCAACCGGTCGCGGTCAGGCTCGATCAGGGCGGCGACTCCGCCCTGGACCTGGCGCCGGTTGTCCATCATCCGCTCGTGGAACTCGGGGTCGTCGGCCATCAGCCCTTTGGGCCCGGCGATGAGGTTGGCGTTGGCCTTCATCCCGCCGCGTATCATCGCCACCGCCTGGCGCAGCCGCTCGCGCAGCTCGACCTGCGGGCCGATGGCCGCCAGCGCCTCCACCGCCGGCCTCGGGTCGAACGCGCTCATCAGCGCCGCCCGCAGCAGCGAGGCCTTGTCGGGGAACGCGCCGAAGATCGTGCCCTCGGCCACGCCCGCCGCCTCGGCGATCTGGCGGGTGCTCACGGCGGTGCCGTGCTCGCGCAGCAGAGGAAGCGTGGCGGCGATGAGCGCGGCCCGGCGGTCTTCTGGCGCCATGGCCGGCACCCGTCGCCTTCTGGTCATGGGACAAGTGTAATGAGCGAGTACTCACTCGTTCAAATCATTATTTGTCCCATGACGGCGTTATGTGACCGCGCGCAGCAACAGATCGCGCAGAACGACCTGCTCCTCCTCGTTGAGCCGGCCGAGAGGGGCGTCGATGTCAACCAGGACCCGCCGGAGCACACCCGTTTCCGCCGCATCCTGCACGGCACGTTCACCCCCAGGCGGATCGAACACTGGCGGCCCCGCGCGGCGGCCATCGCCGGCGGGTTGCTCGACGCGGCGGGCGAGGAGTTCGACGTGGTCGCGGACTTCGCGCTGCCGCTGCCCGCACGGGTGATCTGCGAGCTGCTCGGCGTGCCGATGGACCGCTTCGAGCAGTTCCGCGGCTGGACGGAGATGTTCCTGTCCACCTCGCGGGCGACGGAGGCGGCCAGAGCGGAGGGGCTGACGGCGTTCATGGCCTACGCCCGCGACCTGATCGCACGGCACCGGGCCGAACCGGGCGAGGACCTGATCGACGTGCTCATCGAGGCGCGCGACGAGGGCGACGGGCTGAGCGAGGACGAGCTGACCACCATCGTGTTCACGCTCATCCTGGCGGGGCATGAGACCACCGCCTCGATGATCACCAGGGGCACGTTCCGGCTGTTGTGCCATCCGGGGCAGTACGCCGAGCTCACGGCCCGCCCGGAGCTGTTGGGCCCGGCGGTGGAGGAGATCCTGCGGCACGAGGGCCCCGGCGGGAACGGCATGCTCCGGCGGATGACCGACGACGTCACGGTGTCCGGCGGGACCGTCGCGGCCGGGGCCGTCGTGCTGCCCAACCTCGCCGCCGCCAACCACGACCCGGCGGTGTACGAGGACCCGATGCGTTTCGACATCCACCGGTTCGCCGCCGGCACGGCCACTCCGCACCTGGGCTTCGGCCACGGCCCCCACTACTGCCTGGGCGCGAACCTGGCCAGGATGGAGTTGCAGGAGGCCTTCCGCGCCCTGGTGTCCCGCCTGCCCGGCCTGTGCCCGCGGGAGGAGCTGGCGGACGTGCGGTGGAGCGACGACGGGTTCGTGTACCGGCCGCACCGGCTGCTGGTCAAGGCCGGCTGAGACCGCCGTCACCGCTGGTCAAGGGCGGCTGAGGTCGCCGTCACCGCTGGTCAGGGGGCCTGAGACCGCTGTCACCGCTGGTTGAGGCCGGCTGAGGTCGCCGTCACCGTCGTACCGGACAGGAGGAAGGCCGCGGCCCCGCGGGCGATGCGGGGACGCGGCCTTCCTGGTCATGGGTCACGCCGGGGTGGGGGCCTCCTGCTTGGCGGGCTGCTCGGGCAGGTCGAGGCTGTCGCGCAGCTTCGCCGGCTTGAGGAAGACCGCGGCGATGAGGCCGACGACGGCGATCGCGGCCGAGATGAGGAAGATGTGGCCGGTGGCGTCGCCGTACGCGGCCCGGACGATCTCCTTGATGGGCTCCGGCAGCGCGGCGATGTTCAGGCTGCCGCCGGCCTTCGCCGCGTCCCCGGTGAGGGGGATGCCGGCCTTGGTCAGACCCTCGGCGATGCTGGTCGCGACCCGGTTGGCCAGGACGGCGCCGAGCACCGACACACCGACGGTGCCGCCGAGCGAGCGGAAGAACGTGACCGCGCCGCTGGCCGCGCCGATCTCACGCAGCGGGACGGTGTTCTGGATGACCAGGACGAGGTTCTGCATGGACATGCCGACGCCGATGCCGACGGCCAGCATGTAGACCGAGATCAGCACGATCGGGGTCTCGTGGTCGATGGTGGCCAGGCCGGCGAAGCCCGCCAGCAGGACGATCAGGCCGGCGAGGATGTACGGCTTGGTCTGGCCGCTCTTGGAGACCATCCTGCCGCTGATGGTGGAGGAGAACAGCACACCGATCATCATCGGGATGGTCAGCAGGCCCGCGGCGGTGGGACCGTACCCGCGGCCGATCTGGAAGTACTGGCCGAGGAAGACCGAGCCGCCGAACATGGCCATGCCGACCGCGAGGCTGGCCAGGATGGCCAGCGCGGGCGTACGCCGCTTGATGACGTGCAGCGGCACGATCGGCTCCCTGACCCGGGACTCGACCCAGGTGGCCAGGGCGAGCAGCACCACGCCGCCGCCGGCCATGGCCAGGGTCTGCCAGGACGACCATTCGAAGGAGTTGCCGACGAAAGTGACCCAGATGAGCAGGATGCTCACGCCGGCCGCGATGAGGGTGGCGCCCCAGTAGTCGATGCTCACGTCCGAGCGGCGCGCGGTCCGGATGTTCAGGGTCTTGGCCAGCAGCACGAAGGCGGTGATGGTGAACGGCACGGCGATGAAGAAGCACCAGCGCCAGCCGAGCCAGGAGGTCTCGGCGATGAGGCCGCCGATGAGCGGGCCGGCGACCGTGGCCACGGCCATGACGGCACCGAGGTAACCGTTGTAGCGGCCGCGCTCCTTGGGCGAGATCATTGCGGCGATGACGACCTGGGTGAGGATCTGCAGTGCGCCCATGCCCAGGCCCTGGATGGCGCGGAAGGCGATGAGCTGGCCGGTGTTCTGCGCGAACCCGCAGGCCAGCGAGGCGACCATGAAGATCACGATGGCGATCTGGAGCAGCAGCTTCTTGTCGAACAGGTCCGCGAGCTTGCCCCAGATGGGCGTCGAGGCGGTCGAGGCCAGCAGGGATGCGGTGACGACCCAGGTGTACTGCGACTGACTGCCCTTGAGCGCGCCGATGATCTGCGGCAGCGCCACCGAGACGATGGTGGCGCTGATCATGGCGACGAACAGGACGAGCAACAGGCCGCTGAGGGCTTCGAGGATTTGGCGGTGGGTCATCGGCTCCGCCGCGGACGGCGCTGCCGGCTGGGCACTCACACGCAACCTCCGATCTAGGAGAAATGGATGCAACTTGGACACCTTACATGCTCAAGGGGCAACTTTGCGCACTGAGCATTTATTCCCATCGGGTAAGGTTGCTCACATCATGGGCAGTACAGCAGGGTTGCGCGAACGTAAGAAGGCCGAGACCAGGCAGGCCGTGCACGAGGCCGCGCTGCGGCTGGCCGTCGAGCACGGCCTGGACAACGTCACCGTCGAGGCCATCGCCGACGCCGCCAACATCTCGCGCCGGACGTTCTCCAACTACTTCGACGGGAAAGAGGACGCGCTGCTGTTCGGTGACGAGCAGCGACTGGGCACCCTCGTACGGCGCGTACGCGAACAACCACGGGACCAGTCCCCCTGGCAGGCGCTGCGCGGCGCGCTGGACAGCCTCTACGACGAGAGCGGCGGCCCCGACCGGGAGTGGCACCTTCGCGCCCGGCTGGCCATGCGCCATCCGTCGCTGCTGGCCAGGCAGCTCGCCAACAGGGTGCGGCTGGAGCAGGAGCTGAGCCGGGCGGTGGCCGAGCGGGAGGGGCAGGACGACGCCGCCCCCGAGATGATCGCCGCCGCCTTCCTGGTCGCGATGCGCGTCGCCACGCAGTGGTGGTGCGGCGAGCACGAGACCCGGACGCTGCGCCAGCTCACCGACCAAGCGCTCGACCAGGTCGCCCAGCCCTTCACCTGAGCTCCCCGCACGACCTGCCCCAGCCCCGGTCGGCGTCCCCGTGCTCAGCGCTCTGGGCGACCTCCACCTGGGCGTGGGCGTGGCCGCCGCCACCCTGCTGGTGGGGGTCGCGGTGCGCGTACGCGGCTGACTCACCCGGCTCGGCGCGGCGGACACGGTGGAGCCTCTGGACGTCCCGTAGCGGTAAGCACCCGCCCCTGAACCGGTCGAGACCAGGTCAGGACGGTCGAGCCGCTCCAGGCGATTCATCGCGCCCCGGTTATAACGGGAGCGATCTTCGCGGAGAGGGACAAAGGAAATGATCAGAACGGCCACCTGCGTGTGCCTGCTCGTCGCCCTGTGCGTGCCGGGGCAGGCGGTCGCCGAGCCCGACCTGCCGCCCGCGGCGGCGCCGCTGAACCCGGTGCCCGCGGCGGCGCCGCTGAACCTGGTGCTGGACGGCGATTCGTTCTCGCTCCGCGACGCCTTCGCGATCCTGGAGGGCCGTCCCCTCTCCGCGCGGCTCGCGCCCGGCGTCCCCGCGAACCTGAACAGGACGCGGGCGGGCGCGCTGGCGGCCCTGAACGATCAGCGGGTGTACGGGTGGAACCAGGCGCTCGGGCCGCTGAAGGACCGTCCGCTCTCGCTGGAGCAGGCCGCGCAGTTCCAGCAGAACGTCCTGCGCTCGCACGCGGCGGGCGTCGGGGAGCCGTTCCCTGACGACGTGGTCAGGCTCGCCCTGGTCCTCAAGGCGAACCAGCTCGCCAGGGGCAAGGTCGGCGTACGGCCCGAGGTGCCGCTGCGGTTGCTGTCCATGGTGAACGCCGGGGTGCTGCCCCGGATGCCGCAGATCGGCTCGCTGGGCACCGGGGACCTGCAACCGCAGGCCGCGGCGGGCCTGGCGGCGCTCGGCGGGGAGGCCCCGGTGCGGTACCGGGGCGTGGAGGGGCCGGCCTCCGAGATGTTGCCGAGGGCGGGGCTGCCCAGGGAGTTCGTGTTCCAGGCCGGGGAGGCGCTGCCGATCGTCAGCGGCAGCACCGTGGTGGCCGCCTCGCTCATGAGCGCCGTGCACCGGGCGACCGCGCTCGCCCACCAGGCGGAGGGCGCCTTCGCGCTGTTCCTGGAGGCGACCAGGGCCGAGCGGGGGTCGCTGGACGCGCGTACCCACAGGGAGCGCCGCATCCCCGAGGAGGAGGCGGTCGCCGCGCGGCTGCGCGCGATGGTGGCGGGCTCGGGCTGGATGACGGAGGCGGGCCGCAGGCGCCTCGACCCGGCGAACTACGAGCCGCGGATCCAGGACGCGGTGTCGGTACGGGCGGCGCCCCACATCCTGGCCGGCCTGCGGCAGGTGCTGGCCGACGCCCGTACGGCCCTGGTGCGGGAGGCCAACTCCTCCACCTCCAACCCGCTGATCTTCAGGCGCGACGCAGGCCCCGGGTACGAGTTCGTGATGGGCGGCAACTGGGACGGCTCCGTCATGGGCCACCTCGCCGACAGCCTGAACGCGGAGCTCACCGACGTCGGCGTGCTGTCGCAGGAGTTGTCGGGCCGGCTGCTGTCCCCCCGCTGGAGCTACGGCCTGCCCGCCAACCTGGCCGGCGGGTCGGTCGGGCTGAACTCGGGGATGGTGCAGGTGCAGACGGTGGCCGCCGCGCTGGTCCCGGAGATGCAGGTCAGGGCCACCCCGGCGGGCACTCTGTCCCGGCCGGTCAAGGACGGCCAGGAGGACCACAACACGATGGCGATGGCCTCGGTACGGCACCTGCACGAGAACCTCGACCGGCTGGAGATCGTCCTCGCGGTCCAGTTCCTGATGGCGGCCCAGGGCATCGACCTCATCTCCGGGAGGATGTCGGGCCTCGCGCTCGGCCCCGCCGCCACGGCCCTGCGCGAGGAGCTCAGAAGGTATGTCCCGGTCCTGGCCGACGACCGCTATATGACGCCTGACCTGGAGCGGGCCATCTGGCTGGTCCGCAACCGCCGCCTGCTCCCGCGTGTCACGGGCACGGCGACCTCGGACCTCAGATGAGGGTGCCGGCGTCGAGACGGTAGAGGGCGCTCAGGAGCGGCCACGTCAGGGCGGCCATCTCGGCCGGAGGGCGGGGGCAGCCGCGCTGGAGCCAGTCGGAGGCCACCCCGATCAGCGCCCCGGCCGTGAACGCGGCCGGCACGTCGTGCGGCATGTCCAGCGGCGTCCCGGCGTGCTCCGGCAGCTCGCCGCTGGTGACGGCCGCCCGTAGCCGGTCGTGGACCTCGGCCGCGGCACGGCGCCTGATGTGGTCGACGACGCGTGCGCTGCCCTGCGGCCCCAGCAGCGCACGGTAGAGCCCGGCGTGCTCGGCGAGGCTGGCGAAGAACGCGGTCAGCGACTGGGTCACCTCGGGCGCCAGGGCCTGCGAGCGGGGGCCGGGGCTCGGCAGGGACGCCATCAGCCGGTCGATCATCGCGGTGCAGGCGGCCTCGGCCAGCTCGTGGACGTCGCGGTAGTGGTCGTAGAAGGTCGAGCGGCTCACGCCGGCGCGTTCGGCGACGTCGGCGACGCTGATGCGGGGCAGGTCCTGCTCCTCGACGAGTTGGATCAGCGCGCGTGCCAGGGCCGCCTGGGTGCGGCGTACGCGCCGGTCACCCGAGGGGGAATTGCCGTCTTTGGTGGAGCCCACACCCTTCACAGTACCTCCTTACTACACGTGCAGGTTTTCCGACACATGTAGGGTAATGTGATGACACGGGACGACGGAAAGGATCACGACATATGCGTATAAGTGCAGGTCGGGATGCGGTAGGGCGCGGGCCTTGCCGAGTGGTCCGCCGCTGGAGCGACGCGGCGTGACCCCGCCCGGGAGCATTCTGATCGTCGGCGCGTCGGCCGCCGGCCTGAGCACGGCAGAGGCGCTGCGCCGGCAGGGGCACCAGGGCCGGTTGACGCTGCTCGACGCCGAGCCTCACCTGCCTTACGACCGGCCGCCGCTGTCGAAGCAGGTCCTCGCCGGGACCTGGGAGCCGGGCCGCGCCCAGCTCCGTAGCCAGGAGCACCTCGAAGCCCTGGGCGCCGAGTTCGTACGGGGCGAGGCGGCCGTCGCGCTGGACCCGGCGGAGCGGGCGGTCACCACCGCCTCGGGCCGCGTGTTCAGGGCCGACGCGCTGGTCATCGCCACGGGACTGAGCTCCTGCCGATTGCCGGGACAGGACGGGCTGGCGGGCGTGCACACGCTGCGCGGCCTGGACGACGCGCTCACCCTGCGCGCCCACCTGTCCGGCGCCAGGCGGCTCGTGGTCGTCGGCGAGGGCGTGCTCGGCGCGGAGATCGCCGCCACGGCCCGCGCCATGGACCTGGACGTCACCCTCGCCGGCATGGGTGACGTCCTGCTGGGCGACCAGCTCGGCGCCGTCATCGGCGGGCTGCTCGGCCGCACGCACGCCGATCGCGGGGTGCGCCTGCGCCTCGGCGCCACGGTCGAAGGGCTGACGAGCGCGGAGGGAAGGGTCACGGGCGTACGCCTGGAAACGGGCGAACTCCTGGACGCCGACGCCGTGGTGGTGGCCATCGGCTCCCGCCCGGCGACCGCCTGGCTGGCGGGCAGCGGCCTGACCGTCCAGGACGGGGTGGAGTGCGACTCGCGCTGCCGCGCCGCCGACGGGATCTACGCCGTGGGTGACGTGGCCTCCTGGCACCACGAGGGGTACGACCGCCGGCTCCGGCTGGAGAACCGGACCAATGCCACGGAGCAGGCCCAGGCGGTGGCGGCCAACGTGCTCGGCGCCGATCGCCCGTACCTGCCGATCCCGTACTTCTGGACCGACCAGTACGACGTCAAGATCCAGGCCCACGGCCTCCCGTCGCCCACGGCCGAGGTGAGCATCACCGAGGGCGACCCGGAACAACATCGCTTCGCCGCCGTCTACCGCGAGGGCGGCGAGATCACCGGCGTGCTGGGCTGGAACATGGCCAAGCAGGCTCGCATCCTCAGACAGCAGTCCCTCGGCGGCTGGCAGCGCACCCAGCCCCTCTCCACCGCGTGACCAAGGAGACCCACCATGAGCCTCGACGAGCAGGTACTGAACTACCCGATCCCGAACGACACGGCGCTGGAGCCGCCGCCCGAGTGGGCCGAGCTGCGCGGCAAGTGCCCGGTGGCCCACGTGAAGCTGCCCAGCGGCGACCAGGCGACGCTGCTGACCAAGTACGACGACGTCAAGCAGGTCCTCGCCGACCCACGCTTCACCCGCCAGCTCTCCGCCCCCGACGCGGCCCGGCTGACGGCGGAGGGCGGCGGCGTGTTCAACAGCGACGTCGCGAACATCATCCCCGACAGCGGCGACGAGCACCTGCACTGGCGGCGCCTGGTCGGCAAGTGGTTCACCGCCAAGCGCATGGCCGCCCTGCGTCCGGCGATGGCCAAGATCGCCGATGACCTCATCGACGAGATGGTGGCGGGCGGCGCGCCCGGCGACCTCAAGGCCGGCCTGGGCTTCCCGCTGCCGGTGTACGTCATCTGCGACATGCTCGGCGTGCCGGCCGAGGACCGGGACCGGTTCTCGTACTGGTCCGACACGTTCCTCAACCTCACCCGCTACACCAAGGAAGAGATCGACGCCGCCCAGGCCGAGTTCTTCCAGTACATGTCCGACCACGTCAACGCCAGGCGGGAGCAGCTCGGCGATGACCTGCTCAGCGAACTGCTCGCGGTCGGCGGTCCTGACGAGGGCGGGCTGAGCGACCTCCAGATCCTGGTCACCGGTATGGCGCTGCTGGTCGCGGGGCACGAGACCACCGCGAACATGATCGGCAAGATGATGGGCATGTTGCTGGCCGACCGCACCCGCTGGGAGCGGTTGCTGGCCGACCCGTCGCTGATCCGCACGACCGTGGAGGAGTCGCTGCGCTTCGACGCCAACTCCGGCTTCGGCCTGCCGCGCTACCTGCCCGTCGAGACCGAGGTCGACGGCACGGTCCTGCCCAAGGGCACCACCGTGATCTGCAGCATGGCCGCCGCCAACCGCGACGAGAGCGCCTTCGAGGCCGCCGACGAGATGGACCTGACCCGCAGCCCGAACGCGCACCTGTCCTTCGGCTCCGGCGCGCACTCCTGCCTGGGGCAGTCGCTGGCCCGTACCGAGCTGCAGGTCGTCCTGGAGGTGCTGCTGCGCAGGCTCCCGACACTGGAGCTGGCCGTGCCGGCGGAGGAGCTGCGGCGCGTGGAAGGGCTGGCCGTCGGCGGCCTGAGCACGGTCCCGGTCCGCTGGTGACCACTGAACGACAAGGAGGGAACCCGAGATGAAAGTCATCGTCGACGAGGAGAAGTGCTGCGGCGCCGGCTCGTGCGTGCTGCTCGCGCCCGAGGTCTTCGACCAGCGTGAGGACGACGGCATCGTGATCCTGCTCGACGCCGAGCCCGCGGCGGACCAGCACGCCCTGGTCCGCGAGGCCGCCGCCGTCTGCCCGGGCGCCGCCATCGAGGTGAGCGAGCAGGCCTGAGGTCACCGCCGCCCTCGTTCCCGCGTCCCGCGCTCCGCCGGTGTCACGAGAACGAGGGCGGCCTCTTGTCCAGGAACGCCCGCACGCCCTCGGCGTGGTCGCCACTCGTCCGACATGAAAGTTTCACTTTCAGGAATCCGACGTGTTAGCCCCTGACCGGCGACGACACCGGCCTGCCCGGAATCGGCCACAGGCCTCCCATTGACGACAGGAAAGCGCTTTCCTACATTCACAGTCGTTCACCACCGTGCCAGCTGTTCACATATGTGGACGGCTGGCAAGATCCAAGGAGTCGATTGTGAGAAGGACGACCCTGGCCAGGGTGACGGCGGCGATCGTCGCCGCACTGACCATCGCGGGCGGCGTGGGCAGCGGCCCCGTTGCCTCCGCCGCCTCCGCCACTGCCTCCGCCGCTGCCGCCTGGCCGTCGCCGAGCGGCCAGAAGGCGGTCGGCGCGACGATCAACGTGTCGGGCACGCTCGACGGCAAGATGGTCCGCCACTACGGCACCGGCGACCTGGGCAGCGGCGGCCAGGACGAGGGCCAGGACCCGATCTTCAAGCTCGCCAACGGCGCCGTGCTGAAGAACGTCATCCTCGGCTCACCGGCCGCCGACGGCATCCACTGCACCGGCACCTGCACGCTGCAGAACGTCTGGTGGGAGGACGTCGGCGAGGACGCGGCCACGTTCAAGGGCACGTCGTCGTCGCAGACGATGACGATCGACGGCGGCGGCGCCAGGTCGGCCAGCGACAAGGTCTTCCAGCACAACGGCCCCGGCACGATGAACATCAGGAACTTCCAGGTGGACAACTTCGGCAAGCTCTACCGCTCCTGTGGCAACTGCTCCACGCAGTACAAGCGGAACGTCGTCATCTCCAACGTGACGGCCACCTCTCCGGGCAAGACGCTCGCCGGGATCAACACCAACTACGGCGACACCGCGCGGTTCTCCGGCATCACGATCGTCGGCGACTCCAGCAAGAAGATCGTCATCTGCGAGAAGTACCGGGGCGTGACCAGCGGCGAACCCACCAAGATCGGCTCGGGCGCCGACGGCGTCAACTGCGTCTACTCCAGCTCGGACATCACCTACCGATAGGGAGCACATCATGCGCACCTTACGACGCGTCCTCGCGCTGGCCACCGGCCTGGCCGCGGCGCTCGCCGGACTGACCGCGACCGTCCCGCCCGCCTCGGCCGACACCCCGCTCGTCGGCTGGGCCACCCAGGGCGGCGGCACCACCGGTGGCGGCGGCACGCCGCCGACGACCGTGTCCTCGGCCTCGGCCCTCACGAGCGCCCTGTCCTCCGGCTCCACCGCCGTGATCAGGGTCTCCGGTACGATCTCCTGCTCGGGCATGCTGAAGGTCGCCTCGAACAAGACCGTCATCGGCAACTCGGGCGCCACCATCTCCGGCTGCGGCTTCAACGTCACCAAGGCGTCGAACGTCATCATCCGCAACCTGACCTTCCGCAACTGGAACGACGACGGGATCAACGTCCAGTACTCCACCCGGGTCTGGATCGACCACAACTCCTTCACCAACGGCTACGACGGGGCTCTCGACATCAAGCGGGCCAGCGACTACGTCACCGTCTCCTGGAACAAGTTCTTCGGCCACGACAAGACCATGCTCCTGGGCCACAGCGACGACAACGGCGCGGAGGACCGGGGCCACCTGCGCGTGACGTACCACCACAACTGGTTCGACGGCACCAACCAGCGCCACCCGCGCGTCCGCTTCGGCAACCCCGTGCACGTCTACAACAACTTCTACGGCAACGTCGGCAGCTACGGCGTGGCCTCCACCCAGGAGGCCGGGGTGCTCGTCGAGGGCAACTACTTCGAGAACACCGACGACCCGTTCCACCTCGGCGAGGCCAGTTCCCCGGCGGGCACCCTGGTGGCCCGCAACAACCACTTCGTCGGCTCCGGCAGCGGCCAGAGCGGCGGCAGCGTGAAGTCGATCCCGTACTCGTACTCGCTCGACGGCGCCTCCAGCGTCAAGTCCGTCGTGACGGCGGGCGCCGGAGCGGGCCGCATCTCCATCTGAGGCGGCCCGCGGCCGTGAGCGCGGCCGGCCTCCCGCGTTCACGGCCCCACATGAGATCTCCTGGTTACGGCCGGGCCGAATCTGAGTCGCTTGACTTAAATAAGTGACGTGACTTAGATGGCATCGAGCAAGCCGCCGTCCCCAGGGAGAACGATCGTGACCGAGGCGCCCGAATATCCTTTCCGCAACCCCAGCGCGCTGGAGCCGCCCCAGGAGTGGGCCGAGTTCCGGCAGGGCTGCCCGGTGGCGCCGATCCGGCTGGCGAGCGGCGATCAGGCGCTGCTGCTGACCCGCTACGACGACGTCAAGCAGGTCCTGTCCGACCCGCGTTTCACCCGCCAGCTCGACGCCGAGGACGCCGCCCGGGTCACGGCCAACGAATCGGGCGGCGTGTTCGGCAGCGGCACCAGCATGAGCGGCGATGAGCACCGGGCCTGGCGGCAGCTCTTGGGCAAGGCGTTCACCGCCAGGCGGGTCACGGCGATGCAGCCCAGGATCCAGGCCATGGCCGAGCACCTCGTGCGGGAGATGGTCTCGCGGGGGGCGCCGGCCGACCTGGTCGGGTCGGTCGGGTTCCCGTTGCCGGTGTGGGCGATCTGCGATCTGCTCGGGGTGCCCGACTCGGACCGGGGCCGGTTCGCGTACTGGTCGGACACCATGCTCAGCATGACGAAGTTCGGCCAGGAGGAGATCGACGCCGCGCAGGCCGAGTTCGACGCCTACCTGGTCGCGCTCGTCGGGGCCAAGCGCGCGGAGCCGGGCGACGACCTGGTCAGCGAGCTGCTGTCGATCGTCGAGGGGCTGGACGGGCGGCTGACCGAGCAGCTCATGCTGGGCACGGCCAAGGGGCTGCTGGTGGCCGGGCACGAGACCACCGCCAACATGATCGGCAAGATGATGTCGATGGTGCTGGCCGACCGGGCCCGCTGGGAGTCCCTGCTGGCCGACCGCGCACTGATCCGCCCGGCGGTGGAGGAGGTGCTGCGCTTCGACGCCAACCCCGGCTTCGGCATGCCGCGTTACCTCACCGAGGAGGTCGAGGTGGCCGGCGAGAAGCTGCCCAAGGGCACCACGGTGATCTGCAGCATGGCCTCGGCCAATCGGGACGAGCGGCAGTTCGAGGGTGCCGGGGAGATGCGGCTGGACCGCTCGCCGAACCCGCACGTGGCCTTCGGTGTCGGGCCGCACTCCTGCATCGGCCAGGCGCTGGCCCGTACCGAGTTGCAGACCGTGCTCAAGGTGCTGCTCGACCTGCTGCCCACGCTGGAGCTGGCCGTCCCCGCCGCCGAGCTGAAGCGCCGCGAGGGACTGCTGGTCGGCGGGCTGGAGCAGGTTCCGGTCCGGTGGTGAACGTGGCGGGCAGGTCCCCACGGGGCTCCTCCCGGGCGCATGAGACGCGGGAGGCGATCGTCGACGCCGCCGAGCGCCTGTTCGCCGAGCACGGGGTCGGTGACGTCTCCAACCGGCAGATCGGCCAGGCGGCCGGGCAGGCGAACAACTTCGCCGTCGGCTACCACTTCGGCGCCAAGGCCGATCTCGTCCGCGCGATCGTCCGCCGCTACACGACGGAGACGGAGGGCCGCCGCCTGCGGATGCTGGACGAGATGACCGACTCCGGCGACCTGCGAGCCTGGGTCTCCTGCCTGGTACGCCCGGCCACCGGCCACCTCGACGCGCTGGGCGTGCCGAGCTGGCGGGCCCGCTGCCTGGCGCAGTTCAACACCGTGCCCGCCCTGCGCCAGATCATCGTCGACGAGTCCGTGGCGACGCCCTCGATGCGGCGCACGCTGGACGGCATGTTCCGGCTGCTGCCCGGCCTGCCGCCGGAGGTGCACGCCGGGCGCGGCGACATGAGCCGCCTGCTGGTGGTGCACACCCTGGCCGAACGTGAGCGCGCCCTGCACGAAGGCGGCCCCACGCCCCGTACGACCTGGGAGGCCACCGCACTCGGCCTCATCGACGCCCTCGCCGGCCTCTGGCTGGCCCCTGTCACCACGAGCACGGTCACCACGAGAACGGACCCCCCAGCATGCGTGGACTGAAGGACAAGACCATCGTCGTGGCCGGCGGCGCCACCGGAATCGGCGCCGCCACCGCGGAACGGCTGGCAGAGGAGGGTGCCCGCGTCCTGGTCGGCGACCTGAACCTGGGCGGCGCCGAGGCCACCACCGCGCGGATCGCCGCCGCCGGCGGCACCGCCGTGCCGACCGCGTTCGACCTGGCCGACGAGGGGTCGGTGCGGGCCCTGTTCGAGCGGGCGGTGGGCGAGTTCGGCGGCGTGGACGGGCTGTTCAACGTGGGCGCCGACCTGTCGCCTGGCACGATCGGCCGCGACGGCGACCTGCTGGAGATGGACGCGGCGATCTGGCGGCGCACGTTCGAGGTCAACCTCATCGGGTACGCCCACACCTGCCGCGCCGCGATCCCCTTGCTGCTGGAGGGCGGCGGTGGCGCGATCGTCAACACCTCCTCGCTCGCCGCGTTCGTGGGCGAGCCGCTGCGCCCGGCCTACGCCGCGTCCAAGGCCGGAATCAACACGCTGACCAGGCATGTCGCCTCCCGCTGGGGCAAGGAGGGCATTCGCTGCAACGGCCTGTCCCCCGGCATGGTGCTCAGCGAGACCGGGCTGGCCACGATGAGCGAGGAGTTCAAGGCCACGGTGCTGGCCGGGATCCGCAGCGCCCGCCTGGGCAGACCGTCCGACCTGGCCTCCGCGGCGGCGTTCCTGCTGTCCGACGACGCCGAGTGGATCAACGGCCAGACGTGGTCGATCGACGGCGGCGGGGCTTTGCGGGACTGATCAACTCCAGGCCGTTTCCTGTGTAAATGCTGACAGGACTGACGTGCGGAAATGCCTGCTGAAAGGCTTACGGGTCACCTTGTTTCCCAGATAACTGTCCTAAAGTAGGACGCCATCTGATCCCGGCCGACCAGCGAGGAGATTCTGCGCGCATGTCCGTCACTCCTGTCGAAGCTGCTGCCGGTAAGACCGCCGGTGACGCCGGTGCGCGGCGGGTTCGCGGCAACGACTACCGAGTACTCGAGCCGCCGGAGACGTTCACGCCCGAGTTGCGGGTGAGCGTGATCGTTCCGGCCTATGGCGCGCAGGACAAGCTGGACCTGGTGTTGCAGGGGCTGGCGCGGCAGACGTACCCGGCGGAGCTGACGGAGATCATCGTCGTCGACAACGGCAGCTCGCCCCCGCTGCGGCTGCCCGAGGGCACGGCCGCCCGGCTGGTCCTGTGCGAACAGCCGGGCCGGGCCAGCGCCCGCAACGCCGGGCTGGCCGAGGCGAGCGGCGACGTCATCCACTGGCTCGACTCGGACGTGGTGCTCACGCCTGGCTCGGTCGAGGCGCACATGCGCTGGCACCACGCCGCGCCCTACCTGTCCGTGACCGGCTACATCCGCTTCACCTCGGCCGAGCTGCCCGAGGTCCTGCCGGAGGACCTGGAGGCGGCGTTCGAGCCGGCCGACCCGCACGCCTGGCTGGTCGGGCTGGTCGAGCGGACCGACGGTCTCACCAACAATCCGGTACGCCCGTTCAGCCTGCACGTCGGCGGGGCCACCTCGGTCAGCGCCCGTCTCGTCGAGGCCGCGGGGCCCATGGACGAGGAGCTGATCGTCGGGCAGGACACCGAGATGGGCTACCGGCTGGCGCAGGCGGGGGCGGTGTTCGTACCGGAGCCTAAGGCGCGCGCCTACCATCTCGGGCCGACCATGCGCATGCGCCACCAGAAGCGCATCGACCGGGTCAGCCACGCCTTCGTCGCCGACCGCATCCCCGCCTACCAGTGGTTGCGCACGCATCCTGACCGGCAGTGGAAGGTGCCCAACGTGACCGCCGTCGTGGACGGCACCGCCGGGTACGAGGCCGTCCGGGCCAGCGTGGACGCGCTGCTCGCCTCGACCGTCGTGGACCTGTCCGTCGTCCTGGTCGGCCCGTGGGACACCCTGGAGCGCGACCGCCGCGCGCCGCTCAAGGACCCGAACCTCGATCTGGTGCTGGTGCACGGGCACTACGAGCACGAGGGCCGGGTACGCCTGGCGACCGCGGAGGAGGTGCACCCGTCCGTCCCCTTCGTGCTGCGGCTGCCCGCCGGGTGGGTGCCCGGCGAGGACAGTCTGGCCAAACTGCTGAATCTGGCACGTTCCGAAGGGCTCGGGCTGATCGGGGTGCTGCTCGACGAGTCGCCGGGCGAGGTCGTCTCGGCCCGGCTCGAACGCGTGTCGTCCTTCGCCCGCGCCCGGATCGTCGCCCGGCCCGGCGAGCCGCTCGACGACGCCGTGGAGGACGTGTCGGGGGTGCGGTGGGTCGTCGGGGAGACTTACGACTTCGGCGCGGAGCCGGGTGAGCTGGTGGGGCGGCGGAGCGCGTACAAGGCCAGGCTGGAGGCCCAGGAGGAGGCGGCCCGGCTCGCCAAGGAGGCCGAGCGGCTGCGCGAGCAGGTCGCCAAGTGGCGGGATGAGGCGGCGAAGTGGCGCAAGAGCACCGTGGAGCTGCGCCGCGACGTCGGCACGCTCCGCCGCGAACTCCACAGCGCCCAGCGCGCCCAGCACGCGCAACGCGGCATGCGCGCCATCCTGGCCGGCCGCATGAAACGCGCCCTGGGCCGCAAACCCCCCACCTGACGGACTCGGGGCCGTCCTACTTCTCCCTCTGAGGACCTCAGCCCGCTACGGCGGTGCGGGACCGAGGTCCTCAGAGGGTGCTGGGCCTGAGGTCCTCAGGTAGTGCTGAACCTGAGGACCTCAGGGGCCGCGGGAAAAGGGTCCCATGGCGGATCAGCGCGCCTTCCGCCCAAGGTCCTGCGGGCGGCCGACCATGGAAGGATGTTGTCCGGGAACCGCCTGCCCGTCCTGAGCCTGGCGCTGGCCTCGGGCGCCGTGGACGCCTTCACCTTCCTCGCCCTGGGCCAGGTCTTCACCTCCAACATGACCGGCAACCTGGTGCTGCTCGGGGTGTCGGCGGGGCACGGACGCCTGGCCGACGCGCTGGACTCGCTGGTGGCGCTGATCGCCTTCACCTGCGGCCTGACCGCCGCCTTCCAGTTCATCGGCTCCGTGACGGGCTGGAGCGCCCGTACGCGGCTGACCGTGGGTGTGGAGCTGGTCCTGCTGGCGGGCCTGGCCGTCGGGTGGGGTCTGTCGGGGCCGCGGCACGTGCTGATCGCGACCGCCGCGCTCGCCATGGGCCTCCAGAGCGCGGTGACCCACCGGTTGCGCACGTTCGTCGGTTCGACGACGTTCATCACCGGCGCGCTGACCAGCTCCATCTTCCGTGTGCTCACCCCCGGCACCGGGCAGGCGCACATCTCCGGCCTGGCCGCCGTGCTGCTGGCCCTGGCGTTCGGCGCGGCCGCCTCGGCGTTGTGCGTGCGCCTGCTCCCCGCGGTGGCCCCCATGGTCGCGCTGCTCGCCGTGGCACTCGCCCTGCTCTCCAGCGCCTTCACCGACGAGCCCTGAGCCGACGAGCCCTGAGCCGCCGGCGTCCGCATCCGGACGTCACCCTCCAGTGAGGAGGCAGGAACCACGATGGAGAGGATGCTGCGCACATGGATGCCGAACGAGAACGACTAGCGCGGTCGGCCGCTCCGGACGCGCCATGGCGCCGGTGGGGTCCGTACCTCAGCGAACGGCAGTGGGGCACGGTCCGCGAGGACTACAGCGGCAACGGCGATGCCTGGAACTACTTCCCGCACGATCACGCCCGCTCCCGCGCCTACCACTGGGGTGAGGACGGCCTCGGCGGCGTCAGCGACGACAAGCAGCGGCTCTGTCTGTCGATGGCACTGTGGAACGGCCGCGACCCCATTCTGAAGGAGCGGCCGTTCGGGCTCACGAACGGCGAGGGCAACCACGGCGAGGACGTGAAGGAGTACTACTTCTACCTCGACAGCACCCCCACCCACTCCTACCTGAAATATCTCTACAAGTACCCTCAAGCCCCCTTCCCCTACGACGACCTGATCGCCACGAACGCGGCCAGGGACGAGCGCTCCTTCGAGTACGAGCTGCTCGACACCGGCGTCTTCGAGGACGACCGCTACTTCGACGTGTTCGCCGAGTACGCCAAGGCCGCCCCCGACGACCTGCTCATGCTCGTCACCGTCGCCAACCGGGGCCCGGAGGCGGCCACGATCCACGTCCTGCCGACGTTGTGGTTCCGCAACACCTGGTCGTGGGGCCAGGGCGCGGCCAAACCCGCGATGCGGGCCACGGAACCCGGGGTGATCCAGGCCGACCACGCCGGGCTGGGCACGTACCGGATGTACTGCGCGGCGGACGTCCCGCTGCTGTTCACCGAGAACGAGACCGACAACGAGCGCGTGTTCGGCGGCAGGAACGCCTCCCCCTTCGTGAAGGACGGCATCGACCGCCACGTCGTGCACGGCGAGGGCGGCGCGGTGAACCCGGACCGTACCGGGACCAAGGCCGCCGCCCACCACACGCTGACCGTTCCCGCGGGCGGGCAGGCGACCGTACGGGTCCGGCTCACCGCCTCCGACGTGCGGGACCCGCTGGGGCCCGGCTTCGACGAGGTGTTCGGCGCGCGGCGGGCCGAGGCGGACACCTTCTACGCCGGGCTCACCCCGCAGGGGGCGGGGCGGGACGAGGCGCTCGTGCTCCGGCAGGCGCTGTCCGGGCTGCTGTGGAGCAAGCAGTACTACTCCTTCGACGTCGAGTCGTGGCTGGCCGAGCACGGCGCCGACCCGTGGGTGCGCTCGGGGCAGCGCAACCACTCCTGGTACGACCTGACCGCCGACGACATATTGGTCATGCCGGATAAATGGGAGTATCCGTGGTTCGCCGCCTGGGACCTGGCCTTCCACGCGGTCGCGCTCGCCATGGTGGACCTCGACCTGGCCAAGCACCAGGTGGAGGTGCTGCTCGGCGACCGGTTCCTGCACGCCAACGGCCAGGTGCCGGCGTACGAGTGGGCCTTCGGCGACGTCAACCCGCCCGTGCAGGCGTGGGCGGCCCGCTTCATCAACAGCATGGACCGCCGCCTCGACGGGCAGAGCGACCTGGACTTCATCGAGCGGGTCTTCCAGAAGCTGCTGGTGAACTTCACCTGGTGGGTCAACCGCAAGGACCCCGACGGCCGCAACGTCTTCCAGGGCGGCTTCCTCGGCCTGGACAACATCGGCGTGTTCGACCGCAGCGCCACGCTCCCGACCGGCGGGACGCTGGACCAGGCCGACGGCACCGCGTGGATGGCGTTCTACACGCAGACGATGCTCCAGATGGCGGCCGAGCTGTCGGACCGGGCGCCCGCGTACGAGGATCTCGCGGTGCGCTTCGCCCAGCAGTTCCTGCGCATCTCCGCCTCGACCGACCGGATCGGCGAACTGAAGGAGGAGATGTGGGACGAGGCGGACGGGTTCTTCTACGACGTGCTGCGGCTGCCCGACGGCGAGGCCGTCCGGCTCAAGGTGCGCTCCATGGTCGGGCTGCTGCCGCTCTGCGCCACCACCGTCTTCACACCGCGCCCTGACGAGGGCGACGCCCACCTGTACAACCGGGTCAGGGAGTTCGCGCGCCGGCATCCGGACCTGGCCCAGGGCATGTCCGCCGCCGACCGGCCCGGGGTGGGCGGGCAGCGGATGTTGTCCCTGCTGGATGAGCGGAAACTGCGGCGGCTGCTGGCCCGCATGCTGGACGAGGAGGAGTTCCTCAGCCCGTACGGGATCCGGTCGTTGTCGCGCTACCACGCGGCGCATCCGTACGCGTTCTGGGTGGGAGGGCGCGAGTATCGCGTGTCGTACCTGCCCGCCGAGTCCGACAGCGGCATGTTCGGCGGCAACTCGAACTGGCGGGGGCCGGTGTGGTTCCCGATCAACGCGCTGATCGTCCGGGCGCTGCTGCACCTGTACGCCTTCTACGGCGACGACTTCACCGTCGAGTGCCCGACCGGCTCGGGCAACCAGCTGACCCTGTACGAGGTCAGCAAGGAGATCTCCGACCGCCTCGTCCGCCTCTTCCTGCGCGGCCCCGACGGCCGGCGGCCGGTGTACGGAGGGCAGGGCCGCTTCCAGCAGGATCCGCACTGGCGGGACCTGATCCAGTTCCACGAGTACTTCCACGGCGACAACGGCGCCGGTCTGGGCGCCGCGCACCAGACGGGATGGACCGCGCTCGTGGCCGTCCTCATGATCATGAACGGCCGGCTGTCGGCGGCCGACTTCCAGCCGGACCGCCTCGGCTGACCGGGTTGCTCACGCCCGCCCCGTCAAAGGGGGCGGGCGTCCCCCGGGAATCGACGAGAAAGGCGCGTGGAGTTTTTGAGCGACCGGAGACAGGACTTACGGACGACTGTTTCTGAGTTTCATTACAGTTCGTGATACATCCTCAGCAAATTGCCCGGAGACCCGCGCATCACCGGACCCCAGGAAATACCCTTATTACCAGGTGAGCGGGGGCATGGAGGGGCATATGCGCGTGGGTGGACAATACCCTGGCAGAAAATGGTGATACGTCCCATCTGTCAGGCTTGGGCGTTTCGTGAACGCCGCCGGGAACACACGCGGCCGGTTCACACGCCGATCATTCTCAGGCCGGCCGCCTTCGAGCCGAGCCGGAATTTCCGCGCCCGACTGGAACGTGCCAGCGCCTGCCACGACATCGGTGCCGCGGGCGCGCGCGCCGAACGGCACCCCGGCCGAGCCGACGACGGGGCCCCCGGGCCTTCCGCCCCCGCACTCGCGGACGGTGGCTCTCCGTCACTTCGGCGCCTGATCCCCTTAGGATCGCAATATGTCTTGCATCGAACTTGAATTTCGGACAAGCTAATTTTGACGGCCGTCACGTCCATAACGCCGACAGAAACTTCTCCGGGCCTCTCTCCGTTCAGCGGATAAGAAAAAACGGCATCTGTGAGGCAATGTGCGCGTCTTTTCATCCCTCCGGTCTCCGCTACTCGTCCTGACCGTGACCGCTGCCACGGCGCTTATCCCGACGGCCGCGCAGGCCGCGCCGGACTCCGACGTCAAGCCGGTCCGCGTGGTCATCCTGGTCGACGAGTCAGGCAGCCTGTCAGGGCAGGACGTCGCGCGTGAGCGGGCCGCCGCCCAGCTCATCGCGCTCAGCGAGTTGTCGCCGCAGTCGCAGGTGGCCGTGGTGGGCTTCGGCAGCTCCAACGCGCGCGGCCAGTCCGCCGTGGACATCGTGTGCCCGCTGACCGGGGTGGAGACGGCGCAGGACCGCGAGTCGCTGAGCCGCTGCGTCGACCGGTTGCGCCGGCGCGAGGCCGGCGACGGCAACGACACCGACCACGCCGCCGCGCTTGAGCAGGCGCTGGACATCATGAACGCGCCCGACGACCAGCAGCGCACGAAGATCGTGTTCCTGCTGACCGACGGCGTGCTCGACGTCGCGAACAGCCCGCAGTACGGCGCGGACGCCCAGTCGCGCAACCGCAACGCGCAGGCCCAGATCGGCAGCGGTCTCAAGGACGCCGAGCAGGCGCGGGTGCAGATCTGGCCGCTGGGGTTCGGCTCGGCCGACAAGACCAGCCTCGACGCCTTCGCCGCGGGCGGCTGGCGGGAGCCCTGCGGCGGCCAGAAGTCGGCCACGCCGCGCGCCAGGGTGGTCGCCACCTCCGCCGACGTGGAGCGCTCGCTGCTCGAAGCGTTCGCCTACGCCAGGTGCGCTGGCATCCAGCCGTCGGTGACCGACTCCCTCGAAGGGGGCGCGACCGTCGATCTGAACGTCACCATCCCGATCATCGCGACCGACGGCTCGATCGTGGTGGTCAAGCGCGACAAGCGCATCCAGGCCACCTACTTCGACCCCTCGGGCGCCCAGGTGCCCAAGCAGGGCGAGCAGAACGACTCGACGTTCCAGGTCGCGGGCGAGGCCGGGCCCGTGGAGTCGCTGCGCATCCGCAACCCGGTGCCCGGCGAATGGCGCATCCAGCTCAAGTCGCCGCCCGGCGTGGACCGCCAGGACGTCAGCGCGACCGTCGTCTGGCAGGGCGCCCTGCGGGCCTCGATCTCCCTGAGCAACCCCCGGCCGCGTCCCGGCGAGCAGGTGAACGTGCGACTGCGGCTGCAGACCAGGACGGGCGTGATCTCCGACCCGGCGGCGCTGGAGGGGCTGAGCTTCACCGCCCGGATGTCCGGCGACGGCTTCCAGGAGATCCCGATCGACCTGCGCGACACGGGCGACGGCCCGGACCGCGCGGAAGGCGACGGCGAATACTCCGGCCAGATCGCCATCCCGCCCACAGCCACCGGCGGCCTGTCCTTCCTGGGCAGGGTGACCGGGCCGGGTGTGGCCGGCGACGAGCGCCCGTACGAGACCCGCATCGCCGGGCCGGCCGACCGGCTCCGCGCCCAGGTGCAGCTCGAAGCGGCCACCAGCGGGCCGGGCGAGGAGATCTCCGGCACCGTCAGGGTGACCAACGACGGCGAGCCCGCGCAGCTCGGCCTGCGGCTGGTCGACGTGCCCGGCACCGTGAGCCTGTCGGCCCAGCAGCTCCAGGCGCCCGCGGGGGCCTCCGAGCACCCCTTCAAGCTCCGCGTGGGCGCCGACACGGCCGAGGGCCGGGTCGGCGGCACCGTGCAGGTGGTCGATCCGGCGGGGCAGGTGGTGGCCGAGCAGTTCGTGGACGTGGAGGTGGCGCTGCCGACGCCGCTGTGGCAGCGCGGGCTCCAGGCTCTGCTGATCCTCCTGCTCATCATCGCGGTGGCGCTTCCGTTCCTGCTGCTCAAGAGGCGCGCGCGGCGGCGGGCGGCCGACCCGAGCGAGCTGACGCTGCACCTGTTCGAGCAGCCGGGCGAGCCGTACATCAGCCGGCTGCAGGCGCCGCTCGGCGAGGGGCCCGAGTTCACCTTCGAGATCTCCGGCGGCCGTCTGGTGCGCACGTCCGGCACCGGCTACGCGGTGCGACGGGGTGGCCAGGGCGGGGGCGTCCTCATCCGTGATCCGTCCGGGCGGCAGCTCGACCCGCTCTTCCCCGGCCAGCCGATCGCCCTGCCGGGCGGCATGTTCCTCGGCGTGGACGACGGCAGGGCCAGGGGCTCGGCGCAACCCGTGTACGGCCCGGCGGATCCGTACCAGAGCAGGACGACTTCCCACAGACCGATGCCAGGCGACGACCTGTTGTGAGGGGCGCATGAGGATCTTCGACCCGATGATGTTCGTTGGGCTCGGCGGCACCGGCTGCCGGGTGGGGGTGGAGCTGGAACGCTGGCTGCGTGACGAGCTCTGCGGTCCGGACGGCATGGACCTGATCAGGAACTTCAGCTGGCAGAACTACCAGCCCTATGAGCTGCCCTCCTGCCTGCAGTTCGTCTACGTGGACCTCAACGAGGCCGAGCTGACCCGCACGCGCCGCCGGGTGGTGCCGACGGAGCGGGAGTTCCCGGCGGCGAGCAGGACGGCTCACCTGATCCACGACGTGGTGCCGAAGTTCGACTCCTACCCGGAGGTGGCCCGCAGCCTGCGGGCCACGCTGGACGACCACGTCAAGCACTGGCTGCCGCCGCGCGAGCAGGAGCCGCTGGTCGCGCCGCTGATGCGGGGCGCGGGCCAGTTGCCCACGGTGGCCAGGGCGGCGTTGTTCGAGCGGATGCGGCACGGCACCGGGCCGGTCGTGCAGGGCATCGACGACGCCATCGGGGCGATCAGCAACTCGGGCAGCGAGCTGGCCGCGCTGGGCGGCCGGTTGCGGCGCAGCTGCGACGTGTTCGTGGCCTTCTCGGTGGCGGGCGGCACCGGCAGCGGCATCTTCTACGACTACCTGCACCTGATCGGCGAGGCCTTCGCCCGCAACGGCATCAGGGCGCGCATCTATCCGCTGGTCGTCATGCCCTCCGCCTTCTCCGAGGGCAGGGGCGGCGGCCGGCGGGCCCGGCTGAACGCCGGCTCCAGCCTGCTCGACCTGTTCCGGCTGGTGGACGACCAGAACGCGCCGCACGCGGGCACGCAGGTGGACGAGCTGGGCATCGTCGGCGAGCTGGGCGTGCGTTACCCGGCCAAGGGCGAGGTACGGCTGGCCACCGGCACCGTGCAGACCGCGTTCCTGTTCACCATGCCGCCCGGCGTCGAGCGCGACGACCTGCACCGCTCGATCGCCTCCCTGATCGTCTCCCTGGCCGGGACCCAGCCGAGCACGGCGGGCGAGGCCGTCGGCGGCATGGAGGACCGCGGCGAGTCCTCCTTCGCCGACGACTTCATCAACCGGGCCGTGGAGCGGGAGGTGCCGGCCTCCTCCGGCATCGGCAACCGGGGCGTCTCGACGGCGTTCGTGTCCTCCATGACCGTGCCCGTGGAGGAGCTGGCCGACCTGATCAGCTCACGGCTGCTGGCCCGCGCGGTGACGCGCCTCGACGCCGCCCCGCCGGGCGCCGCCGAGAGCAACGTGGAAGAGATCCGGCGCATGTTCACCACCACCAACCTCGAACCGCTGAACACCCGCGAGCCGCTGCCGCTGCCGGAGGCCCGCACCGCCACCGGCGCGGCCGAGATCCAGAAGTCGCTGGCCAACCGGTTGCGGGAGATGGAGGACAACCTGGCCTCGCTGGAGCGGCGGCTCACCCGCAGCGTGCCGGTCATGGCCCAGGAGATGGACGTGCGTCGCGGGGCGCTCGAAGAGCTCGGCCACGTCGATCCGTTCCGGCTGCGGCGGGTGGTCGTCGGCCTGCCGGGCGACGTGCACGAGGTCGACCGGCTGGGGTTCGCGGGGCTGCTGGACAACCGCAGGGCGCAGCCGCGCAAGCCGTACGAGAACATGACCGAGGCTCCCCCGCAACCACGGCCGATGCGCGACCGGGTGTTCCGCAAGGTGCAGTGGTCCGATCCCGCGGTGCAGGGTTCGCTGGCCGACCAGGATGCCTGGTACCTGTGGCGCAGCCAGGGGCTCTGGCACAGGGCGTGGGCCGACCAGATGCCCCGCTGGGAGCCGCGCCGCAAGCAGCTCCTGCGCGAGGTGCGCGAGTTCACGCAGGCGTTCGTCGAGCACGCCGATTCCGACCCCGAGCGGTTCGCGCGCCGGGCGGGCGAACTGTACGAGACCCGCGTGGGCGTCTACCACCTGCTGCCGCCCACGGGCGCGGACGCCTTCTACGACGAGGTCGTGCGCCGCTTCGTGGACGTCCACGTCTCCCGGCAGCTCCTGCGCCCGACCGACGGGGAGGCCGGCGTGGTCAACGTGCTGATCGGGCCTGAAGGCTGGCGGCACGCCTACGACCTGGCCTGGCGGACCGGCAAGCCCGCCGAGGCGCTCAACTGGGTGCGCGAGCGGCTCAAGCTGGAGGTCAAGAAGCTCTTCAAGGACCAGGACGAGGCCGCCGCGCTGGGCGAGCAGCCGCTGCTGCCGGCACTGGCCGACATCCTCGCCCAGGCCGCGTCGGGCGGCGCCGACGACCCGCAGGTGCGGCAGTTCCAGCTCAAGCTGGCCGACCTGGTGCCGGGCGGCTTCACCCCCGACGGCACGGGCGACCTGAAGGTGCTGGTCTCCTATCCTGCGCCGGCCAAGGACCCGGACCTGGAGCGCTTCCTGAAGGACCGGATCGACCTGCCCGGGGCGCCCGACTTCCGCAACATCGACGCAGACTCGGTGACGGTCGTGCAGCTCCGCACCTCGATGAGCGTCACGCAGGTCAGGGAGCTGCGCGAGGTGCTGCACAGCTGGGCCGACGCGCTGCACGACGAACGACCGCAGGACCACCTGAAATGGCGGCAGCGGCTCGGCTACGACTTCGGCTACCTGGCCACGACGGAGGAGCACCGCGTACGCATCCTGCACCGGCTGCTCTGCCTGCTCTGGAACGGCAGGGTCAGTGTGGTGGAGGGCGATCCGGCCTCGCCGTCGCGGATCAGGATCGACGTGGCGGGCGGCTCGATGACGCTCCCCCTGACCGGGTACGGCAAGGCGTCCTCGTGGCCGAGCATGTTGCGGGCGTACGAGCAGTGGGTGATCGCCGGCGACGAGGAGTTCCGCAGCCTGGTCAGCGAGCAGCTCATGAACGCCACCCCGAACGGCCTGGCAGGCGGCCTGAGCGTGCCGGACCCGCTCTACCACCAGGTCACCGGCATGGCCGCGGACCAGCTCGGGCTGCTGGAGATCATGGTGCCCAAGTTGCCCTCCGGCGCCCGCAACCGGGCCGACCAGCTCGTCGCCTTCTGGGCGCACACCCTGCCCGCCGCCCTCGACCTGCCCTTCGAGCGGGTCTCCGAGGCGATCACCTACAACCTGCGCGACCTGGACGCGCTCGTCGGGGAGTGAGCATGGTCGTCGTGCTCGACCTGCGCAAGGGCGAGCTGGAGCGGCTCGGCTCGCGGGTCCTGGTGGTGGCCGACACCGAGCGCCTGGCCGCCGGGCAGCGGGTGCTCCAGGAGGTGTTCAGCTCGCGGCTGGTCAGGGCGGTGCTCGTCGTGGCGGTGGGGCCCGACGTGCGCCTGCCTCCGGCGCTGGACGGGGAGAGCCGCAGGGTGTTGTGGGTGGGCGACCCGTGCGGCATCCTCTGGGACGCCGACACCGGCGAGGCCGCGCACGGGCCGGGGGTGAGCTCGGAGGCCATCCTGATCGACCTGCTCACCCAGCCCGAGGTGTTCGACGAGGTGGTCAACAGCCTGGGCGACATCCCGTACGGCACCGCCTCGCCCGGCTGGCGCATCGTGGCCGGCCGGATCGACCCCGAGGTGCTCGCCCAGGCCTTCCGCGAGGTGGCCGAGCGGTTCCACGGGCCCGTCCCGCAGGACACGGCCTCGTTCAACTCGCCGCTGGCCACCGCGCTGCCGGTGCTCAGCGGCACCGTGGACCTGCCCGCCGACCTCCTCGACGCGCTCATCCCCGAGGGCCCGATGGACCGGCTCTACCGCCAGGCCGCCGCGCAGGTGGACCGGGCCGCCCGCGCCCTCGACGACCTGAGCTACTTCAGCCCCGCCCCCGCGCGGGCCGCGATCACCGACGAGGTGATCGCGGCGGGCCGGGCGCTGGCCGAGTTCCGCGACACCGTCGCGCGGCTCTTCTCCGACATCGACCACGCCGACGAGGCCGCCGCCGAGACGCTGGCCTTCCACGGCATCAGGTTCGCCACCCCGGCCGGCATGGGCTCGGCCGAGATCGTCGGCGAGCTGCGCGCCGACGTGGACGCGGCCCTGGCCGAGCGCAAGAGCCTGACGCGGCTGGTCTCGCGGCTGCGGCAGCTGGCCGACCACAGCGCGCCCATCGGCAGCGCGGCCTTCGTCGGCGACCTGCGGCGGATCTGCCCGGACGAGCTGCTCAACGCGCTGCACGCACCCGCCGACTTCCCCGCCAGGCTGGTCGACCGGTTCGTGTTCTGGCGGCGCTCGCGGGCGTGGTGGCGTGAGCAGCTCTCCCTCGGCGCGGCCAGGACCGCCCTCGACGAGCTGCGCTCGCGGCTCGAACGGGTCGCGGCCAGCGAGTGGACGCTCGGGCGGGCGCGTACGCACACCTCCGACGCGGCCCGCATGCTGGCCGCGGTGCTGAACGAGGTCTGCGGGCAGGTGTCCGGCACGCTGATGGACTGGAGCAGGGCCGAGGCGGGCCAGGCAGCCGCCGGCCCGGCGCTGGACGAGGAGGTCACCGTGCGGCTGCGCGACCGCGGCGGCCAGCTCCGCGAGGTGATCACCGGCGACCTGCTGGACGCGGTGAGCGGCTGGCTGGAGCCCGGCTGGACCTCCCTGGAGCACGGCGACTACCGGGACGCGCAGTCCGGGCTGGAACTCCGGGTGGACGAGACGCTCCGGCAGTACCGCTACCACCTGGTCCACCGGGGCGTGCAGGAGCGGCCCGACTTCGGCACCGGCGACGCGGGCCGCCAGCAGCTCGTGGACGCGGTGTGGCGGCAGTCCCAGCAGGTCGTGCGCGCGCTCAGCGCTCAGCCGGGCGGGCAGATGTTGCAGCTCTGCGGCGACCGCGACCTGGCGGCGTTGCTGCACCAGGCGTACGCGGTGCGCTTCGCCCCCAGGGCGGTACGCGGCCAGGGCAACCCGCCCGGCGTCGTGTGGACCCGGTCGGGCCAGTACGCCGGCACCCTGCGCCTGGTGCCGCTGCGGCCGGGCACGGTGGAGGAGAACTGGAGTGGGGATGGAACCTGAGCCGCTGAGCTTCAACACTCCCGACGGCGACCCGGTCACCTGGGAAGTGGAGGCGGAGCCGTGGCACGACCCCTTCGAGCGCCGGCTGACCCTCGTCGTCCAGGGCACCAAGCTCATCCAGCGGCGGGTGCCCCGCGCGGAGGGGCGTGAGCGCGAATACCTCTACGACCTGCTGGAGAACGAGGCCCGCATGGGCGCCAGGCTGCTCACCCGGTTGCGCCGCGCCTACCCCGCCGAGCTGCCCCGGCTGCTGGGCTACAGCCTGGACGCGGACGAGCCGTTCGTGCTGCTGTCCGATCACCGGGGCGAGCCGGTCACCCGCCACTTCGGGTCGCTGCTGATCGCCGAGCAGCGGGCCCTGCAGGCGAGCCTCTTCCGCGCCGTGCGCATCCTGTCGGCCTGCGGCATCGTGCACCGGCGCATCGAGCCGGCCACCGTTCGCTGGGACGGCGCCGTCGTGCAGCTCACCGACCTCAGCCACGCCACCCTGGCCGGCGATCGCCGGCTGCGGCTGGGCGAGCCGCCGTACGCCTCCCCCGCGCAGCGTTCCGGCACCGGCGTGGCCTCCACCTCCGACGACCTCTGGAGCGCGGGCATGGTGCTCTACCGCACGATCACCGGCCGCGAGATCGCCGACCTGCCCGACCTCGCCGCCGCCCCGGCGCTGCAGCCCATCCATGACGTCTTCTCCGGCGCGCCGCCGTCGGCGCCGGAGGTGCTGACCCGGCTGCGGGTGCCGGACCCGATGCAGTCCATCCCGCTCGAACAGGACCTCGGGCTGGAAGAGGGCCGCGCCGCCTTCGACCGGGCGCGCGAGGCCAGGCGCGAGGGCGTCGCCGCCACCGCTGAAGGGGAGACCGTCGTGCAGCCCGTGCCGCCGACGGAGCCCCGGCGGCCCTGGTGGGCGCGCTGGCTTCCGCTGGCCGTGCTGGTCGTCCTGCTCGTCGTCCTCTGGTTGGTGACCCGGTGATGCTCTGCCCGATCTGCCTGCACGAGTTCGACTGGAGCGAGGACGAGCTCTACGAACGCACCCCTGCCGGCCAGTACCAGCGGTTGTCCCTGGAGCACGTGACCGGGGCCCGCCGCGAGGACCTGCTGCGCGCCGCCCATGTGCGCTGCCCCGCCCCCGTGGCCAACCCGAGCCTGGAGCACCACCTGCCCTACACCTACGTACGGCATGGCCGTCCCCTGGTGATCGGCCTGGTCGGGGGGCCTGAGACGGGCAAGACGCACCTGCTGGCCTCCATGGTCGGCGCCATCGAGCAGGGCGGGCTGCGGCCGTACGGGCTGACCACCGACGCGGTGGACATCGAGCGGCACGCCGAGTACGTGGACACCTACGTCAACCGGCTGATCGTCGAGCGGGAGACCCTGTCGCGCACCGCCCATCGGGCCACCGCCGAGCCGGCCGACGCGTTCCTGGTCAACGACGGCACCCACACCACCGCGGTGGCCTTCTTCGACATCGCCGGCGAGCTGCTGCGCAGCAGCACGCACGAGGCGACCAGGTTCGTGCCGGCCGTCGGCGGGCTGCTCTTCGTGATCGACGCCGCTGCCAAGTCGGCCAGGATGGGCGACGACTCCTTCCGCGCCGTGCTCGACCGGCTGCCCAAGACCGGCGGCCGGCTGGACATCCCCGCCGCGATCGCCATCACCAAGAGCGACTCCGTCCGCTTCCAGGCCCCGGTCGACACCTGGTTGTACGCCGACCCCGACGGCCTCGACCCGGCGGCCGTCCTGGACGAGAGCCGCGACGCCTACGCCTACCTCTACCGGCGGGGCGCCCAGGCGTGGCTGAGCCCCTACGACAAGTGCCGCAAGTGCACCCTGCACTTCGTCTCGGCGACCGGCGCCGCCCCGGCGGAGGGGCGCTTCCCCCGTGGCGTCCGGCAGCGGCGCGTCCTGGCGCCGCTGATCTCGCTCTTCGCCATGACCGGCGTCCTGCGCGGCTTTCCTGAGGTGGGGATCTGATGGGACTTTACTCCCGCGTTGACTGGATCCAGTTCGAGTGGGACGAGCGGCGCACCCGGCTCGGCCCCGTGCGTTCCTCCCTGGAGGACACCGACACCCGTGGCTGGTACCACCAGCTCGGCCCCTGGCTCGATCCCGGTCCCGCGGCGGGGGTCAGCGTGTGCCGGCTCCTGCTGGAGGGGCGCGTGGTGGTGCTCGCGCGCACGCGTACGGGCGGGGCGGACAGCAGGCGGACCATTCACGTGCAGGCGTACCTGGGCGGCGCCGCCGCCCACCCCTCGGCGATGCCGAACGTGCGCCAGGCGCTCGCGCTGGCCCCCGGCTGGGCCTCCCAGTTGCCCGCCGACGAGGAGCCGCTCGACCTGGCCCGCCTGATCGACCCCTTCGCCCAGGCAGGCCCGGCGCTCGACCGGCAGGCGCGGGCGGGGGCGGCGGGCCTCGTGCCGATCGTCTCGGGGGCCCTGCGCGAATATCCCAAGCCTTTGTCGGTGGCCTCCCCCGGGGATGCGGTCGTGCAGCTCTGGGGGCTGGTGGACGTCCTGGACCTGGTACTGGGGGTCTATCCGGAGACGTTCTCCACCTACGAGAGCGACGACCTCAAGCAGGGGGCCGACGTCATCTTCCTGCAGGGGTGGCCGGGGCCGTCGTCGCAGGGCTCGCATCGGGCGCGGGTCGATCTGCGGGCGCCCGAGGTGGGCGACGCCTACGACGACATCGCGGCCATGGTCGTGGAGGCGTACGTACGGGGGCAGTTGCCTGGGCTGGTCAAGCGGCTGCGGCTCGGGGACGAGCCGGTGGAGGAGCGGGTCCGGCGGCTGGAGAGCGCCACGTACGACCCTCCGGCGCCCCGCCCCGCCACGCGGACCGAGGACCCTTGGGCGCCCCGTCCGCCGGCGCGTTCCCCGGCAGGCCGCGCCGCCACCTCGGACCGCACCCCTGCCTCGGACCGCGCCGCCAGCTCGGACCGCACATCCACATCCAACGCGGGCCGCGCCCCCGCCTCGGGCGGGCACGCGCCTGGTGGCGCGCCTTCCTTCCAGGCCCAGCCCGAGGCGCCGGAACCGCAGCCCCAGCCATCGCGACCGGCGGCCTCCCGATCCCAACCGCCGCGATCACCGGCGCCCGAACCGCAGGCCCAGCGGCCGGCGGCGGCCCAGCCGCAGTCCGCCACGGGTCAGGCGGCCCCCGCGCCGGCGTTCGCGGCGCGGGACGTCTTCGAGGACTTCCGTGCCGACCTGGCCGAGGCGGGCACCGCCAAGGAGGCCAGGGACATCCTCAAGGACGTCCGCGCCTGGGTGGCCACGCGCCAGCCGTCCGACACCCGTTCCCGGCTGCCGGCCCTGATCCCCGACCTGGAGCGGCTGCTGCCCGACAACCAGATCAACCCGATCCTGCGCGACCTGCTGGACCCGGACGCCCCGTCGGGCGGCAAGGACGGGGGCGGCTGGCTCGACCGCCGATGGCTGATCCTCGCCGCGCTGCTGTCCCTCGTGCTCGTTGTCCAGATCGTGACGTTGATCCTCCCCTGACCCCGCCGGCTCCGGCGGGCCGGCCGGTCGAACGTTTGTTTGTGATTTGGTCACCTTGCGTGACACGATCACGATTACGGTCACGAACCGTGTGTTGACAAAGAGTCAACCCGCCATTCGCGATGATTCTTCGCATCCGTACCTTGAAGTACATCTGCCCCATCGGCATAGTGAACAGACCGATAGGCGCACTCGGTCGTAGCGGGGGGCAACCTCGGGGGCGGGAGCGGCTTCACGACGGCCAAGCGGCGCATCACCACGCGCGGAATTGGACTTGATGGATGAGCTCGCCCCCACCGATTCGCACCAAGCTGCTCAGGATCCTCCTGCTTCCGCTGGTCTCCATGGTGGCGTTATGGGGGTTCATCGCCTATTCCAGCGTGGATGAGATCGTCACGGTCTCCCAGACGCAGGACCGGTGGGAGGCCATCGGGGCGCCGGTGCTGCAACTGATCGTCGAGCTGCAGCAGGAACGGCAGCTCTCGGCCGAGGCGCCGGGCAACACCGCGAACTACGCTCCGCTCGCTGAGCAGCGGCGGGTCACCGACGCCCAGACCGCGCGCCTGCGCCAGATCATCGGCACCATCGACGTCGAGGCCGCGGGCGGCGAGACCCCGGACCAGGTCAAGGCCATGGTGGCGGCGCTCGACGGGTTGCAGGCGCTGCGCGCCTCCGCCGACGGCGGCGTGCTGGCGCCGCCGCTGACCATCATCCAGGCGTACGACAACCTGATCGCCGTGGCCAACCGGCAGTTCGGCGACCGCGACGTGCTGAGCGACGTCTCGTCCTTCCGCGGGGTGCGCGGCATGGCGTCCTTCAGCGCCACGGCGGAGTACCTCGGCCGGGAGCACGCCGTGCTCACCACCACGATCGTGCACCGCAACATGACCGCCACCGACCGCGCCGCGTTCGTGGCCGCGATGGCCAGCCGCCGGCTCGTCTTCGCCAACGCCGAGCGCGACGTCGGGCCGGAGTTGCGCCCCGACTACGACCGGCTGGTGGCCAGCGACCCGTACAAGCGGCTGGTCGCGGTGGAGGACGAGCTGTTCAGCTGGGACACCGACGGTGAGCCGCCGGTGAGCGCGACCGAGTGGCACCGCGACGCCGAGGCGATCATCGGCGGGATCAACCGGGACACGCAGACGGAGCTGGCCCGGGTCTCGGCGGCGGCCGAGGGGCAGAAGACCGGGGCGTACTGGCGGATCGGGCTGGTCCTGGTCCTCGGCCTGGTCGTGGTGATCGGGTCGCTGGCGCTGTCGTACCGGTTCGGCCGGTCCCTGGTCGCCGAGCTCAGGCGGCTGCAGGGCACGGCGGTGGAGCTGGCAGAGCAGCGGCTGCCCCGCCTGGTCGAGCGGCTGCGCCGCGGCGAGGACGTGGACCCCGCCACCGAGGCCCCCGCGCTCGACCCGGCCGACACCGCCGAGGTCGATCGCGTGGTGAACGCCTTCGCGGCCGTGCAACGTACGGCGGTCGAGGCGGCCGTCGGCCAGGCGGCCCTGCGCAAGGGCGTCGGCCAGGTCTTCCTCAACCTGGCCCGGCGCAACCAGACGCTGCTGCACCGCCAGCTCACCCTGCTCGACACCATGGAGCGCCGGGTGGAGGAGCCGGAGGTCCTGGAGGACCTGTTCAAGCTCGACCACCTGACCACCCGCATGCGGCGGCACGCGGAGAACCTGATCATCCTGTCCGACTCCTCCCCCGCGCGCCGCTGGCGCGACCCGGTGCCGCTGTTCGACGTGGTTCGCGCGGCCGTGCTGGAGGTCGAGGACTACACCCGCGTCACCGTCGCGCCGATGCCGGACGCCCCGCTGCTGATCGGCGCCGCCGTGACCGACGTGATCCACCTGGTGGCCGAGCTGGTGGAGAACGCGGCCGTCTTCTCCCCGCCGAACACGACCGTGCACGTGCGCGGCGTGGTCGCGGCCAACGGGCTGGCCCTCGAAGTGGAGGACCGGGGCCTGGGGCTGAACGACGCCACGCTCGCCGAGCTCAACACCCGGCTGGCGGACCTGCCGGAGTTCGACCTGGCCGACACCGACCGGCTCGGGCTGTTCGTGGTGGCCCGGCTCGCCATCCGCCACGGGATCAAGATCCTGCTGCGGCGCTCCCCGTACGACGGGACCACCGCGATCGTGCTCCTGCCCTCCACCCTGCTCGCCGGCCCCGAGCCCGCGGCCGTGGGGGCGCCGGCGCAGCGCCTGAGCCTCAGCTCGACCCGGCCGGTACGCGGAACCTGGTTCGACGCCGACCCCGCACTGACATCGATGCCGGAGCCGAGTCCCGTGACCGACCCCTTCCCCCCGCAACCGAGCGGCCCGATGCCGAACCCGATGCCGAACCCGATGCCGAACCCGATGCCGAACCCGGTGCCGGCACAGGTTCCCGGGCCCGCCATTCCCTCGGGGCCACCCGCCGGCTGGAGCGTCACCGTTCCCGCCCAGGAGGCCGACGAGGACCTGGACGGGCTGCCCATGCGGATACCGCAGGCCAGCCTGGCTCCCCAGCTGCGTACCGACGGGCGCTCGGAACGGCGCGCGACCCCGGAACGTTCTCCTGAGGAGCTCGCACAGCTCATGTCGTCCATGCAACGCGGCTGGCAGCAGGGTCGTCAGCAGTCGAAGCAGGAGCGAGACATGTGGAATCGAAAGGACGACCAAGCCGATGCCTGACCCCAGAAGTGAACTGAGCTGGCTGCTCGACGACCTCATCCAGCGTGTGCCGGGCATCCGGCACGCCATCGTGCTGTCCTCGGACGGACTCTCCATGGGCAGTTCGCGGGAGCTGACCAGGGAGGACGCCGAGCACCTGTCCGCCATCTCCGCCGGCAGCCACAGCCTCGCCATGGGGGCGGGGCGGCACTTCGCCCTGGGCGGCGTACGGCAGACGATCATCGAGATGGACGAGGGCTTCCTGTTCGTCACCGCCGCCGGCCAGGGGGCCAGGCTGGCCGTGCTCGCGACGGCCGACGCCGAGCTGGGGATGGTCACGTACGAGATGGCGCTGATGGTCAAGCGCGTCGGCGAGCACCTCTCCTCGCATCCGAGGGGAGCGGCACCGGCACCGGCCTGGAACGGCGTGAGGCCGTGACCGGAGAGGATCCAGGGCCACTCATCCGGCTGTACGGTCTGACCGGCGGCCGGGCGCACATCCAGGGCGAGGCGTTCGACCTGGTGGCCATCGTCACGACGGCCGGCGACGCCGGCGACCCCGGGGACCTGATCCCGGAGCACCGCACCGTGTTGTCGCTGTGCCGCAAGCCCACGCCGGTGGCGGACGTCGCCGCGCACCTCAGGCTGCCGCTCAACATCACCCGGGTGATCCTGGGCGACCTGCGGCGAGAGGGCCTCGTCACCATCGACCGCCCGCGCCCTGTCGCGCAGACGGTCGACGAACGCATCTACAGGGAAGTGCTGCATGGGCTACGCAGTCTCTGAGCCGGGCACGACCACGGTCACCTCGGCCCTGGCCATCAAGATCCTCATCGCCGGGGGCTTCGGCGTCGGCAAGACGACCATGGTCGGCACGATCAGCGAGATCCGGCCGCTGCACACCGAGGAGTTGCTGAGCGATCGCGGCATCGGGGTGGACGACATCTCGGGCGTGGAGTCCAAGGTCACGACCACGGTGGCGCTGGACTTCGGCCGCATCACCATCCGCGAGGGGTTGTGGCTGTACCTGTTCGGCACACCCGGGCAGGACCGCTTCTGGTTCATGTGGGACGAGCTGGCCCTGGGCGCGCTCGGGGCCGTCGTGCTCGCCGACACGCGCCGCCTGCAGGACTCCTTCCCCGCGGTGGACTACTTCGAGCAGCGCGGGATCCCGTTCGTGGTGGCGGTCAACTGCTTCGACGGCGCCCGCAGGTACGACCCGGCCAAGGTGCGGCGGGCGCTCGGGCTGACCGAGGGCATCCCGATCGTCATGTGCGACGTACGCAGTCGCGGGTCGGTGAAGGAGGTGCTGACCGCGCTGGTCACGTACGCGGTCAAGGGCGTCTAGCGATACGGCATGTTTGGGCGGCCCTCGCCGGGCACCTAAGAGTCTCATGGCCACCGGCGCCGCCTTCCCGACCACCTGCGCGGCGCCGGTGCGCCGTTTCGCCTGGAGTGCCCCGGGTAGGAGGTTCACCCAGGTCATCACGGCAATCCCCCTTCGCGTGAGGAGGGGGCGTGAGCGAGATCCACGGAGTGTGCGAGCCCCGCTTCGGCGCCGTGCGCGAGGCGTTCGAGCGCAACTTCGGTGAAGGCCGTGAGCTGGGCGCCTCGGTGGCCGTCTACCAGCGCGGGCGGGCGGTCGTGGACCTGTGGGGCGGGCGGGCGAGCCAGGCGGACGAGTGGCGGCAGGACACGATCGCGCTGCTGGCCTCCGCCACCAAAGGACTGGTCGCCGCCGCCGCGATGTTGCTGGTCGATCGCGGGGTGCTCGACCTCGACGCCCCGGTGGCGGAGTACTGGCCCGAGTTCGCGGCCGGGGGCAAGGAGCGGATTCCGCTGCGGTGGGTGCTGGGGCACCGGTCGGGAGTGGTGACCGTGAATCCGCCGCTGACCCTGGCCGATCTCGAGCAGGGCGGCGCGGTGAGCGAGGCGCTGGCGGCGGCGAGGCCCGCGTGGCGGCCTGGGCGGGCGCACGGGTACCACTGCCTGACCATGGGGTGGCTGGTCGGCGAGGTCGTCCAGCGCGTCACCGGGCTCTCGGTCGGGCGGTACTTCGCCAAGGAGATCGCCGCTCCGCTGGGCCTCGACCTGTACATCGGGCCGCCCGGCGGCAAGGACCTGGCCGACCTCGTGCCGCCGACCGAGGCGCAGCTCCTCCAGGGCCGGGCCAATCCCGAGCTGGCCGGGCTGAACAGGGCGATCTGCGATCCCGCGTCGCTCTTCCACCGCTCGACGTTCGGCAGCCTCGCCCTGACCGGCAACCCCCTCGCGGGCATGCCCCAGGCCGAGATCCCCTCCTGCGGCGGCGCGGGCAACGCCGCCGGGCTCGCCCGGCTCTACGCCGCGCTCATCGGCGAGGTGGACGGCGTACGGCTGCTGCGCCCGGAGACGGCGGACCGGGCCAGGACCGTCGAGGCCGCCGGGATGGACCTCGTCCTGCGCTGCCACACCGCCTACGGCCGCGGCTTCATGCTTCCCGGCGGCCCCATGTGGCCCGGCGACTGCTCCCCCACCGCCTTCGGCCACGCCGGCGTCACCGGCGTCTTCGCCTACGCCGACCCCGACCACGACCTGGGCTTCGCCTACGTGCCCAACCGCATGACCGAGCTCATCGAGGGCGGCGACGACCGGGTCAGGCGCCTCATCGAGGCCACCCACCGCTGCGCGGCCCGCCAGGGGTAGGCGCGATCAGCACTGGGCCCGCCAGAAGTAGGCACGGTCAGCAGCGGGCCCGTCAGAGGTGGGCCTACCTCTGACGGTGGGCCCACCAGAAGTAGGCCCGTCAGAGGTAGGCGCCGTCCGCGCCGGGCCCCGCCGGCGGCTGGTCCTGGTGACCCGCCCGCTGGAGGCTGATCCCGATCCTGATGCCCTGGAAGACGCCTTCCAGCCAGCCCACGAGCTGACTCTGCGCGATCCTGATCTCCGCCTGGCTGAGCGTGGTCTCGGACTGCTGGGGCAGCAGGCGGTTCAGCTCGTCACGCAGCTCGGGCGCCACCGCGTTGCCGATCTCCTCGACCACCCGCGTGTGAATGTGCCGCAACTGGTCGCGGGCGTGCTCGTCGAGCGGGAGCCCGCGGGCCTCGTCCAGCAGCGAGCGTGCCATGGTGCTCACGCGCAGCAGCCTCGCGGGCTCCTTCACGCGTCCGATCTCTGCTTCGACGGCTTCCAGCGGGTCGGGATCGGGCGTTGATGTCATGTCGGCGTCCTGTGGGCTCGAAAGCGTGGTCACGAGCCTCCTGCCCACGTTCGCCCAGCTCACGCCACTGATCACGCCACTGATCACGGCTGGAGGGGCAGTTCGTCCAGGATCGTGGCGGCCAGCTCGCGCGCGGGCCGCTCGTATGCGCGGGCCAGCGTGCGGAAGACCTGTTCTGCCCGGATCGCGGGCCAGTCCGGTGGCAGGTGCTCGGCGGGCAGGTGCGGGTCCTGCCGGACGAGCTGCAGCCAGTCGGTGTGCAGCAGGAGCTGGCGGGCCAGGTCGTCGGGCAGCCCGAGTTGCGGGCCCGTGGTGTCCCAGCGTTCGAGGAAGGCGTGGTAGCGGGCGGCGATCTGCTCGGTGTCGAACGCCCTGCTGACGAGGTCGGCCGTCTCGGTCGGCTCGGCGGCGCGGGCGGCCAGCACGGTGACGTGGTCGCGCAGGCCCAGCTCGGCGACCACGGCGCTCACGTCCTTGGTGCCCGGCGCGATCCACATGCCGCTCTGCAGGTGGCCGAAGCCGGCCCAGATGAGCCGGGAGCGCAGGTCGTGGCGGGTGCTGCGGAGGCTGTCGGGCAGGGAGAAGCCGACCAGCGTCCAGGCGCCGTCCCAGTCGCGGTTGACCGCGCCGGTCTCCCAGACGCGCCGCCGGCCGTCCTCCAGGACGTCCTCGGCGTGCGAGGTGAGCCCGACGTACGTCCTGCGCCCCTGCCGGTGCCTGGCCAGCAGCCCCCGTTTGGCCATGCGGGTGAGCGTGGAGCGCACCGCCTCCTCCGTCACGCCGAGGCGGGCGAAGACGTCGATGACGCTGCCGGAGTAGACGGCGACGTCACGGCCCAGCACGTAGACGCCGAGGAAGCTGAACATCAACGACTGAGGCCTCGTGGACGGGGACTGCGGCGGGTCGTCTCCCTCGCGGAAAGTCACGAACCGAGGGTAGACGGATTCGAGTTACTGGGCAAAACTGTGACGCAAGTCGAAAGACTGCCCTACGTTCTGCATCGAGGTGACGTTCATGGATCTGTCAGGGAAGGTGACCGTGGTCACCGGGGCCGGCCGCGGTCTCGGCCGCGCATACGCCGAGGCGCTGGCCGCGGCCGGCGCGGCCGTCGTCGTCAACGACGTGGACGGCGAGGCGGCGGCCGGCACGGCCGGCGCCATCACGGGCCGCGGCGGCCGGGCGGTCGTGGCGGCCGGGGCGGTGGGCGGCAGCGAGGTCGCCGAGCGGCTGGTGGACACGGCCGTGGCGGAGTTCGGGCGGCTGGATGTGATGGTGACCAACGCGGGCGTGCTGCGCGACCGGGTGTTGTGGAAGATGTCGGACGACGACTTCGACACGGTGGTCGGGGTGCACCTGCGCGGCACGTTCACCTGCGCCAGGGCGGCGGCGGTGCGGATGCGCGAGCAGGGCTCGGGCGGGCGGCTGATCCTCATCTCGTCACCGGCCGGGCAGCGCGGCAACTTCGGCCAGACGAACTACGCCGCCGCCAAGGCCGGCATCGTGGCGATGGCCCGTACGTGGGCGATGGAGCTGGCCAGGGCCGGCGTCACGGTCAACGCGGTCGTGCCGGTGGCCGTCACCGACATGACCAGGACGATCCCCGCCTTCGCCCCGGTCCTGGAGGAGGCCGAGCGCACCGGCGGGCCGCTGCCCGGCTGGTTGCGCAGGGACGAGGGCATGGGCACGGTCGAGGACGTGGCCGGGCTGATCGTCTACCTCGCCTCGGACGCCTCCGCCGGGGTGACCGGGCAGGCCATCGGCGTCGGCGGCGACAAGCTCGCCCTGTGGTCGCACCCCGCGGAGAAGAGCGCCGTGTTCGCCGGCGGCGGCTGGAGCGCCGAGGCGATCGCCGCCGCCTGGAGCACCTTCGAGCCGGAGACCTACGGCATCCCCGCCCCGAAGGCCCCCATCGCATGAACCTCGACGAACTGATCGCGATCGACGTCCACACCCACGCCGAGATCTCCAAGGACGGCCACAGCTCGCTCAGTCCTGAGCTGTTCGGCGCGTCGGCCGACTACTTCGGCTCGCACGAGCGGCCGACGATCGACCAGATGGCCGCGTACTACCGCGAGCGCAGGATCGCCGCGGTGGTGTTCACCGTGGACGCCGAGCACGCCACCGGCCACCCCCGCATCTCCAACGAGGAGGTCGCCGAGGGCTGCGCGGCGCACCCTGACGTGCTGATCCCGTTCGCCGGCGTGGACCCGTGGAAGGGCCGGGCGGGCGCGCGGGAGGCCCGCCGCCTGGTCGAGGAGCACGGTGTACGCGGCTTCAAGTTCCACCCCAGCATCCAGGGCTTCGACCCGAACGACCCGATGGCCTACCCCCTGTACGAGGTGATCGAGGAGCTCGGCTCGGTCGCCCTGTTCCACACCGGGCAGACCGGCATCGGCGCGGGCGTGCCCGGCGGGGCCGGCATCCGGCTGAAGCACTCCAACCCGATGCTGGTCGACGACGTGGCCGTGGACTTCCCGCACCTGAAGATCATCCTGGCGCACCCGTCGTTCCCCTGGCAGGACGAGGCCCTGGCGGTCGCCACGCACAAGCCGTCGGTGTACATCGACCTGTCCGGCTGGTCCCCGAAGTATTTCCCGCCGCAGCTCGTCCGCTACGCCAACAGCCTGCTCAAGGACAAGGTCCTGTTCGGCTCCGACTACCCCGTGATCAGCCCGGACCGCTGGCTGGCCGACTTCGACAAGCTCGACATCAAGCCCGAGGTCCGCCCCAAGATCCTCAAGGACAACGCCGTACGCCTGCTCGGACTCAAGGAGAGCGCCAAGTGACCACCACCGCGAACGGGCTCACCGAGCTCAAGGCCCTGGCGGGCCGGGATCTCGGGCACAGCGGCTGGCTGGAGATCGGCCAGGACCGGGTCAACACCTTCGCCGACGCCACCGGCGACCACCAGTGGATCCACACCGACGTCGAACGCGCCGCGAAAGGCCCGTTCGGCGGCACGATCGCGCACGGCTACCTCACCCTGGCGCTGCTCATCCCGCTCTTCACCGAACTGCTCGACATCCAGGGCGTGTCGATGAGCATCAACTACGGCCTGGACAAGGTGCGCTTCCCCAGCCCCGTCAAGGTCGGCGCGCGGGTACGGCTGGCCGCCCAGGTCGCCTCCGTGGAGGACGTGCCCGGGGACGGGGTGCAGATGCTCATGGACTTCACCCTGGAGATCGACGGCTCGCCCAAACCCGCCATCGCCGCCCGTGCCATCTACCGCCACTACGCCTGACCGGGACCCCGCGCCTGGCCCGCGATTTCCGCCTGTCAGGCCGAGACGGCCGCCCGGCCCGCGCCGGCCAGGATGGCCCCGTACTGGAGGGACACCAGGTGCCGGATCGGGATCGTCTCGCCGGACGCGGTCGCCTCGGCCTCGGCGCACCACGCCTCGTACGTGCGGGCCAGCTCGCGTGTCCCCGCCCTGATGGCCGACGTGCCGTTGCCCACGGCGAGCTCGCCCTCCAGCGCCCGCAGCAACATCCCGCCGAACCTGAGCCGCACGCTGTGCACCGTGTCCGCGCACGAGGCCACCTCGGCGACCGTGGCGGGCCGGTCGTTCTCGGCGGCCCCGGCCCGGTGCGCGTGCGTGTCCGCCATCCCGGCCACCATGGGGATGAAGCACTTGCTCGCGCGCAGGAACGGCGAGCTGGTGACCAGGTCGGGTGAGACCGCGGCCAGCACCCCTTCCAGGAGCTCCGAGGTGGTGCGCAGGTCCGCCGCGTGCGCTTGCACCACGTCGCGGTAGACCTTTCCAGCCGGGCCGGTGTCGCCCGCGGAGGCGTCGGTCCAGTAGGGGACCTCGGCGGTCAGGCCCAGCGTGCCGTACTTCTTGATGTAGGAGTCGCTGGCGGCGCCGCCGATGTGCTCCAGGGGGTCCTGGCCGAGCGCCTCCAGGTAGTCGTAGGCGTCCTCCATGGCGGGGGTCAGGTAGACGGCCTGTTCGAGCTGCTTGACGGACGGGTGCTCGGCCTCCCCCGCGTGCAGCGGCACGCCGTACAGGGCGGGCAGGGAGGTGAGCAGCTCTTGGAGCTCGGGCTCGGGCCGGGTCAGGTAGTAGAAGACGCCGCCGGACTCGCCGTTGTGCAGGGTGGTCATGAACGCCGGGCGGGTCTCGTCGATCAGCCGCATCAGGGCGAGCGTCTCGGGGAGCACGCGGTCGAAGTACGCCCTCTTGTACGCGAACGGGAACGTCCACTCGACCTGCTCGTCACCGGCCGGCCGGTAGAAGTGCCTGCCGTAGTGCGCCCTGGTGAACGGCCCGGCGAACCAGCTCTCGTTGAGCCTGGTGCCGTCCGGGTCGAGGCAGCCCACGATGTGCCAGGTGTAGCCGGCGGAGCGGCGCAGCTCCGCGTCGGCGCACAGGCGGGCGGCGAGGTGGATGACGGTCAGGCCGCCGATGGGCTCGTTGGGGTGCGGGCCCGCGGCGACGATGGCGTGGCGGGGGCCGTCGCCCACGGTCAGGCAGAGCAGGGGGTCGCCGAGGCGGGAGGTGCCGACACGACGCAGCGTGGCCACGCCGGGATGGTCGTCCGCGAGCCGGGCGAGGCCGTCGTGGACCTCGTCGACGGTGGCGAAACGGGTGTAGTCGGGGACGGTGGCGAGTTCTTCGGTAAGACGATCGAGCACAACCCAGTGTGCACACATTTCCAGCTGATCGTCCCATGGCCGTGTACGGGCCGGTCATGGCAGGTCGGCCCGCACGCGGCGTTCCGGCGGATCAGGCCGGGAAGTCCTTCGGGTTGACGTACGTGGTCTTCGCGTTGCCGTTCCTGACCTTGTTGAGGGTCAGGGTCCAGATGGTCGCGGACCTGGACGTGGTGACGTACCTCAGGCGGTCGTTGAAGCGCGCGTAGGCGGGGCTCCGGGTGAACCTGCCCTTCGACACGCTGTAGCGGGTGCCGGTGGTGAAGTAGATCCGGTAGGTGCCGTCCCTGACGTCCCTGACGGTCGCGGTGGACCGGGCGCGGACGTAGACGCTGATCGCCTTGCTCTTCCCCCTGACCAGGGCGACGACCGCGTCCCTGGAGGTGCCGTTCTTGACCTTCAGGTGGCCGCGGCCACCGCTGATGCGGTCGTAGAGGATCCTGCCGTTACTCGGCCGGGCCGCCGCGGCCGACTCGGCCGACACGGTCACCGTGGTGACGGCGCTCTGGCTCGTGGCGGCGGTGGCACCGGCGGGGGCGGAGGTCAGGAGCCCGCCCGCCAGTGCCACGGCCGCCACGAGGCCGGCGCGCAGCGGGGTTCCTTCGACAAGTCTCTTCACGGTGCACAGCTCCTTCGGGAGGTATGGTCACCGTAAACATAGAAGAACCCGCGCTGATCGGACACCTGGTATCTAACAAGGTGCGGAGGCGTTCTTTCCGGTATAGCCTCACCTCTCGGCTCTGGTCAGCGCCTGTTCATGATGGGCGGGCAGGTCCCTGGCGGCGGCGCCGGCCCAGGCCACATAACCGTCCGGCCGGACCAGGATCGCCCCCGGCAGGCCGGGCACAGCCGGTCCCGTGTACCGCACGGCCTTGACCGCGTTCCCCACGCTCCGCCCGGCGGCCCCGGTCGTGTCGACCAGCAGGTGGCGTCCGTCGCGCAGCAGTTCGTACACTCGCCCTCCCTCGCACGCCAGATCCGGCATGCGGCGGCCCGTCCACGGGTGGGCGTGCCGGCTGGTGGCGGGGTAGTGGATGCCGAGGCCGGTCAGCCGCCCGGCCAGCAGGCGGCGGGACGGGCCGAACCGCAGGAGCAGCCGGATCGTCACGCCCCGCACCGCGCGGCGGATCGCCGACCGGCCGAGCACGAGCCGGTTGAAGGCGTCGGTCAGGGCGAGCACCTGCGCGCCCACCCGGTGCCGCTCGCTCTCGTAGCTGTCCAGCAGCCCGGCGGGCGCCTGTCCCCGGACGGCCGCCGCCAGCTTCCAGCCGAGGTTCATCGCGTCCTGGATCCCGGTGTTCATCCCCTGCCCGCCCAGCGGCGAGTGCACGTGAGCGGCGTCACCGGCCAGGAACAACCGGCCGGCCCGGTACCGTCTGGCCTGCCTGCGCTCACTCAGGAACCGCGAGCTCCACCGCTGCTCCAGCATCCCGAAGTCGGTCCCGGCGATCCGGCGGAAGGCGTCGCGCATCTCGGCCATCGGCAACGGCACCTCCAGCGGCACCTGCTCCCGCAGCCGATCCCAGGCGATGGCGCGGAACCAGCCGTCCCCGAACGGGATCATGAGCACCACGCCCTCGGGGCCGGTCGCCGCGAACAGCGTGTCCCCCGGCGGTTCTGTCAGCCGTACGTCGGCCAGCAGGATGTGCGTCTCGTACTGCTTGCCGGCGAAGTCGATGCCGGCCAGCTCCCGTATCTTGCTGTGCGCCCCGTCGCAGCCGACGACGTACTCGGCCGTCTCCGTACGGCCGTCGGCGAGCTCCACCACCACGCCGCGAGCGTCCTGCCGCAGCCCGGTGACCTCGGCTCCCCGGACGATCTCCACGCCCAGCTCATGGGCACGCGCCTCCAGCACCCGCTCGGTGCCGCTCTGCGGCACGATCAGGAGCATCGGGTAGCGGGTCTCCAGCTTCCGCAGATCCAGCGTGGCGCCTGGGACGGGCTGGAGCCCGCGAATGGGCACGCCGTGCGGCATCAGGTCGTCCGCCAGGCCTCTGGCGTCGAGGAGTTCGAGCGTACGGGCGTGCACGGCGAACGCCCGGGTGATGTTGGGCTGCTCGGCACGCCGTTCCAGCAACCGGCAGCGGACACCGGCCTGGGCGAGCTCGCACGCCAGCATGAGGCCGGTCGGTCCTGCGCCTACGACGATCACGTCGGTCGGGTTCATCACGGATCTTCCCTCCGGTTCGGTCCCACCACCGTGCGCCCGGCACGAGGTCACTCGAATCGGTGAAGTACACAGTGCTACCCACGGTGGGGCCGCCAGGAACAACCGGTGGCCCCGCGACGCCGTCGGCCGGCTCCGGCGGATCAGGAGTGGCGGGACCGGTGAAACCACGGATGCGAGCCGCTCCTGGCCGGGCGCAGAGTCGTCCGATGCGGCATGACGAGACGGTGCTCACGGTGGCCGGCTCCCTCGTCCGGGCCTATCGCGCGGGTACGGGCCCGGAGCTGGTGCTCCTGCACGGCGGTGGGGCGGACGACGCGCGGCGGGCGTGGGAGCCGGTCTGGACGGCCCTCACCGGGCACGCGCGGGTGACGGCGCCCGACCTGCCCGGGTACGGGGGCACGCCGCTGGGGACGACCGTGCCCACCGTGGCCGGGTACGCGTCGTGGCTGGGCGCGTTCCTCGACGCCTGCGCTCTCGGCCCGGTCACGCTCGCGGGGCTGTCCTTAGGCGGCAGAATCGCCCTGCGAACGGCTCTGGCCATGCCGGAGCGGGTCACCCGGCTGGCTCTCCGCGGCGTGACCGTGCCGCGTGGCGGCTCCCGCGGCGAACCTGGCGGCCTCGCCTGCCCGGTGTTGCTGCTCTCCGGCCAGGCGAACCGGCTGACCCCCGGCGGCGGGGTCGTGGCGGAGCTGGTGGCGTTCCTGTCCTCGGCCGCCACCCGCCCCGGCTGAGGCAGGGGTCAACGGCCGTCGTCGAGGAGCCCGGGGTCCTCCAGGGAGAGCCGCACCAGCTCCCCCCGCGACGAGATCCCCAGCTTCACGAACACCTTGTGCAGGTGGTAGTCCACGGTGCGCGGGCTCAGGAACAGGTGCGCCGCGATCTCCCGATTGGTCCCGCCCTCCCCCACCAGCCGCGAGATCTGCAGTTCCTGCGGAGTCAGATCGGCGACCGTGCTGGGATCGCGCTTGCGGGCGGTCTCCCCGGTGGCCAGCAGCTCCGCCCGCGCGAGCTCGGCCCAGGGTGTCGCGTCGAGCCGTTCGAAGGTCTCGCACGCCAGGCGCAGGTGACGCCGCGCCTCGGCCCGCCGCCGGCGGCGGCGCAGCGTCTCGCCGAAGAGCAGGGCGGTCCTGGCGGTGTCGAAGGGGCGGCCGGCCATGGCGTGCAGCGACAGCGCCTGCGTGAAGTGGGCGTCGGCGGACTCGACCAGGCCGCGGCAGCGGGCCACCAGCGCGTGCGCCCATGGGGACCGGGCGGGGTCGGCCCAGGACTGGAGGAGGTCCAGGGCGGCCGTGGCGCGTTCTGGGCGGTCCGTGCGTACGGCGACCTCGACCAGATCGGCGGCGGCGAAGATCTTGACCACGGGGTGGCCCTCCCCCGGGCCGGCGTCGGCCAGGGCGGTCAGCCGGTCGAACGCCTCCTCCGTCCGGCCCTCGCCCAGATCGAGCAGGGCCAGCGCCCACGCCGCGATCCCGGCCGGCGGTCCGAGTCGCTGGCCGATGGCGCGGGACAGGGCGGCGGCGGCCTCCGTACGGCATTCCTCCGCCCGGCCCTGGGCGGCGGCGATCCAGGCGAGCACCGCGCGATGGTGTGCGGCGGTGTTGTCCTGGCCGGTGTCCAGCGACAGCCGCAGCCCTTCCGTCGCGGTGGCACGGGCGGCGGCGAAGCGGCCGGTCCACATCTGGAGGGCGCCGAGCGGCGCGAGCATCAGGGGGAGCACGCTGACCGCGCCGGCGGCGCGGGCGCGGACGGCGGCGGTGGTGAACAGGTCGAGCGCCGCCGCGTCGTCACCGACGAACATCGCCGCCCCGGCCACCAGGCCCAGGCTGTCCGGATCTGCCTGGGCGAGCGCGCGGCCCGCACGCAGAAAGCGGGCGGCCTGCTCGGCGTCCCCCTCCAGGAGCGCGGCCAGCCCGACCAGCAGCGTGGCCCCGGGGGCGGCGGCGCCCTCCGTCGAGGGCAGGGCCGCCAGCCGGCGCCCCGCCTCGGCCAGTCTCGGCAGGTCGGCGGCGGTCCAGGCGAGGCGGCCCGCCTCGGCCAGCATGCGGGCGGCCTGGCCGGGGTGTCGCGCGGCGATCGGCTCGGCCCCGGCGACGAGCATCGCGTACGCGGTGTCCGGACGGCCGCACAATCCCTCGATCGCCCCTCGCACATGGACGCCCCTGGCCAGGAGCAGGGGTTCGGCGGCGTACCCGGCGGCCTCGTCCAGCAGTTCGTGCGCGCGTCCCGGCTGGCCCGCCAGCCAGGCGG
>NZ_JBHSPA010000064.1:0-88096 GCF_042656245.1 Nonomuraea insulae | reverse complement strand
CCTGCCGCACTACCAGCAGCTACGTGAACCCCCGAAGAACTTACGGGCGAGACCACTAAGAGGCCGTCTTCACCGACTGCCGATGGCCTTTCAGTTTTCCGGAGGAACGTCCAGGGCGATGCCGTACAGCCGTGTCACGCGCAGTCTGATCACCAGGCGCTGGTCCTTGACCATCCGATCGAGGAACGCGGCCTCGTCCACCGGGTCGGCGAAGCCCCCGTTCATCTTCAGCAGCTCTCGGCCGGTCGCGTCCCCGGGAGTCGTCGACACCTCGGACACTTCCGCATCACCCTCGGCTACGGCGTACGTGAGGACGTTGTCGCCCTGAACATGGACGGTCGCTCTCGGGTCGTTGCGCAGGTGACGTACTTTGATGCGGCCCTGGGTCGACGCGATCCGGATCATACGCTCCCCGGCGTTCCAGTTGACGGCCATCGACCCAAGGTGTGGTCGGCCGTCGCGCTTCAGGGTCGCGAGGACGCCGAAGGACTGCTCGTCCAGGATCTGGGCCGCTTCCTCTTCGGTGAGGGGGCGTGCGCCGGGTCCCTGCCCTGGGCCGTATGCGTGGTCAGTCATGGTGATCAACTCAATCGTTTGCTTTTGCACGGTAATTGAGACGGTCGATGTCTTCTGTTCCGCGTTTCCGCAAGATGGACCATAGCAGATAGTTTCGTTGTAGACGATATGCGGCTGTGCCCATTGCCCAGCGCGCCCCGCCGCCGTCTTCTGTTCAGGTTGGAGCCGGGCCCGCTCGGCGGCGATCTCGGGGACCGGTCGTGGCGTGGCCGACGGCGCCTGTTCGCGACCGAATCGATAGTCAGCTGTCAAGTGATAGTAATCTATCGATTTCCTGGTAGCGTGGATGCCGTCCAACCCGGCCGGGGAAGGGAAACAGACGATGACCGAAGCACCGGAAATCCCCCTGTACATGCGGCGGGAGCAGTTCGATCCCGTTGAGGAGCTCAACCGAACCCGGGACACCGAGGGCGTCAGGCGCGTGATGACGCCCTTCGGCATGCCCGCCTACATGGTGAGCCGGTACGAGGACGTCCGCGAGGTGCTTTCGGACGCGGCCCGATTCAGCAACGCTCTGGCGCAACCGTTCGCGCGGCCGGGTGGCCCCGTCCCTGAGCGAGGAGGAGCTCGCCGAGCTGCGGGCCGGGCAGATGCTCGCGTTCGACCCGCCCGACCACACGCGGCTGCGCCGGATGCTCACCCCCGAGTTCACCATGCGCCGGATGCGCCGGCTGGAGCCCCGGATCGTCGAGATCGTCGACGCGGCTCTCGACGATCTCGAGCGGTCTGGCAAGCCCGCCGATCTGGTGTCGACCTTCGCCCTACCGGTGCCGTCACTGGTGATCTGTGAGCTGCTGGGCGTGCCCTATGCCGACCGCGCGGAGTTCCAGCACCGCACCGCTCGGCTGCTTGACATGTCGTTGCCGATGGAGCAGCGGATGGCGTTGTCACGTGAGAGCCGCGCATACATGGGCGGCCTGGTCGCACAGGCCCAGTCGGCGCCCGGCGAGGACATGCTGGGCATGCTGGTACGCGAGCACGGCGACGACCTGAGCACCGCCGAGCTTGTCGGCATCGCCGGGCTGCTGCTGGTCGCCGGCCACGAGACGACCTCGAACATGCTCGGCCTCGGCACCCTGGCGCTGCTGCGCCATCCGGAGCAGCTGGCCATGATGCGCGACGATCCGGCACAGGTGGAACCGGCCGTCGAAGAGCTGCTGCGATGGCTGTCGATCGTGCCCGCCGGGGTGCCCCGGACCACCACGACCGAGGTGAAGATCGCCGGCCACACCATTCCCGCGGGCGAGCAGGTGGTACTGGCGCTGCCCGGCGCCAACCGCGACCCGGCACTCGTCGACAACCCCGAACGGCTCGACATCACCCGTGGTGCGCCCGGCCACGTCGCGTTCGGCCACGGCGTGCACCATTGCCTGGGCGCGCCCTTGGCCCGGATGGAGATGCGGATCGCCTTCCCGGCGCTGCTGCGACGCTTCCCCGGCCTCGCCCTGGCCGTGCCGTACGAGGAGGTCAAGTTCCGTGCCTTCCACGCCGTCTACGGACTGCAGTCCCTTCCCGTCACCTGGTGAGACGGGAGGAGTTCGCGTGAAGGACGCAGCTGAGCGCGATACCCGCGCCGGGGCCGTCGCGCAGTGCCCGTCCGCGGCGCCGCGCAGGATGGATGATCGAGAGCGCGAACTGGACGACGCAGCTGTTAACGTGCGGGGATGGCGATAACGCGCGGCCAGGGCCTGCGGGTCGACGCCGCGCGGAATTACGAACGGATCGTGGTCGCGGCCGGCCGGGCCTTTGAGGAAGTCGGGCCGGCCGTGACCCTCGAAGAGGTCGCGCGGCGTGCCGGCATCGGCGTCGCAACGGTCTACCGGCGCTTCCGCAACCGTGATCAGCTTGTGCGGGCTGTCTTCGAGCACATCCTCACCTCTGAGATCGAGCCGGTCACCGCAGTGGAGACCGACGACCCGTGGCTGGACCTCATCGGCTCGCTTGAGGCCACCGTCGACGTGTTCGCCGGACGGCGGGTGATACTCGCGCTCGCCCGTGAGACGGACGCGATCGGTGTGGAGACCTTCCACCGCTACGTCCACTCGATGGAACGGTTGTTGCGCCGTGCCGTCGCCGCCGGCCTCGTGCGGCCGGAACTGGAGGGCCGCGACCTGGCCGCGGTCGTCGTCATGACCCTCGCCACGGTGCATCCCGGTGATCCGGACGGCGCCGACCGCAAGCGATACCTCGCGCTCCTCGTCGACGGGTTGCGTCCGGCGCCGGCCACCCTGCCGCCCCCGTCGGCACATGACATCCGCGACTGATCCGCCCGATCGTCGCCCCGCTGCCGCGCCTTTACTTGCCGCCTGTGCCCCATCAGCCGGCGCGCCAACCGCTTCGACACCTACAAGATCCGCGACGCGCGCTTCAGCGCGGCTGGTTGGTGGGGTGTGGTGCCTGGGGCTGGGTGGCTGCGAGGCTGGCGAGGAGTTTGAGCCGGTCTTCGGAGGTGGTGCCCGGTTCGGCGGTGTAGATGGTGAGGTCGTACACCGTCCGGTTGGACATGGGCAGGTCGAGGGACTGGTAGGTCAGCTCCAGGTCGCCGACCTGCGGGTGCCATAGTCGCTTGGTGCCGTCGTGGCGGATGCGGACGTCGTGGGCGGCCCACTGGCCGCGGAACTCGGTGCTGAGGGTGGACAGTTCGCCGATGAGCTCGCGCAGGGCACGGTCGTGGGGCTCGCGTCCGGCCTCGGCACGCAGCAGCGCGGCGGTGGCGGCGACGGCGGCGTCCCAGTCGACGAAGAACTGCTGGGAGCCTGGGTCGAGGAAGATGTAGCGGGCGATGTTGGCGCGGCCGTGCTGCGCGGTGGTGGGGCTGTCGAAGACCGGGGAGTGCAGGGCGCGGGCCAGCGGGTTACTGGCGACGATGTCCTGGCGGCCGTTGCGTACGAACGCCGAGGACATCGTCATGGAGTCCAGCAGCCATTGGACACGGGGCGCGACCTGGATGTCCTTGCGTCGCGACGGTGTGCGGCGGACGGGCCGGGACGCGCGGGCCAGGTCGAACAGGTAGGTGCGTTCGTCCTGGTCCAGTCGCAGGGCCTGGGCGACCGCGTCGAGCACCTCTTCGGACACGCCGCTGATGTGGCCCTTCTCCAGCCGGGTGTACCACTCGGTGCTCACGCCGGCCAGCACCGCGACCTCCTCGCGGCGCAGCCCGGGGACCCGGCGCCGGCCGCTGGTGGGCAGCCCGACCTGTTCCGGAGTGATCTTCGCGCGCCGGGTGGCGAGGAAGTCCCGGATCTGGTCGCGGTTGTCGGGTCGCTGCTCCATACCCTCCACGGTAGCCGCAGGGTCTTCGCAGGTGGCAGGGGTAAAGGGGGTTGAGCTTGTCCCCCCGATAAACGCGCTCTGCCTCGCGCTCGGCAAAACGGTTTTCCTGGGATCAGCACGTTGAACGCGACCTGCGATGCGGAGATGGATATGAGTACGCGAGGAGAAGTAGTCGAGCGGTCCGCGGGCGGGGCCGACGCGCTCGGCGAGCGCGGGCAGTCGCCCGCGCGGCTGCCGCTGGTGGTCTATGTGCTGGCGGTGGGCACCTTCTTGATGCTCACGACCGAGTTCGTGGTCGCGGGCCTGCTACCGGAGATCTCCGGCGACCTGCGGGTGAGCGTGCCTCAGGCGGGGCTGTTGATCACGGTGTTCGCGGTCGGGATGATCATCGGTGCGCCGTTGATGGCGATGCTGACGCTGCGGCTGCCCAGACGGTTGACGCTGATGCTGGCCTTGGGTGTGTTCGCGGCCGGGCACCTGATCGTCGCGGTCGGCTCCAGCTTCGCGCTGCTGCTGGCGGCACGATTTGTGACGGCGCTGGCGACCGGGGCGTTCTGGGCGGTGGCCAACGTGGCCGCCAGCCGTGCCGCGGGTCCTGCCGCAAGCTCTCGTGCCCTGGGCCTGGTGGGCGCCGGAGGCATGCTCGCCAACGTCGTCGGGGTGCCGCTCGGCGCGTTCGCCGGGCAACTGGTGGGCTGGCGGGCACCGTTCTGGGTGCTGGCGGTCCTGGCGGTGGCGGCTGCCGCCCTGATCGCCCGCACCGTCCCGCACGACGGCGGCGGTCATCGGGCGGTGTCGGTGCGGTCGGAGGTGACGGCCCTGCGTTCGGGGCGGCTGTGGCTGGTGCTGGCGGCCTGCTCGACCACGACCGGCGGGGTGCTGGCGGCTTACTCCTACATCGCGCCGCTGCTGACCGGCCGGGCCGGCATCGCGGCCGGGCTCGTGCCGCTGGTGCTCGTCGGCTTCGGCATCGGGGCCCTGGCGGGCTCGCTGGCCGGTGGCCGGCTCGGGGACGCCCGCCCGCACACCGTGACGATCGCGGCGGCCGCGGGGGCCACGGTCCTGCTGCCGGCGATCTGCCTGCTGTCGGATGATGCCTGGGCCACGGTCGTTCTGATCGCGCTGCTGGGGTTCTTCGGGCTCGGCGCCAACCCGGTGCTGATCTCCCTGTCGGTCCGCTTCGCCGGTCAGGCGCCCACTTTGGCGTCCGCCCTGACCGTCTCGGCGTTCAATCTCGGCACCGCGGTCGGGTCCTGGATCGCCGGGCGCGCGCTCGACTCCTCCCTGGAGGCCGTCGGCCCGGCCGCGGTCGGCACCGCCATCGCCGCGCTGACCTTGATCCCGACGATCATGATCGCCGTCATCCAGCGCCGCCGCACCCGCCCGCTGGGTCCCCGTCGCCGGGTGTATGGCCAGGTCAGCCGGGGAGGGGCAGGGAGCCATCCTGCTTAAACCTCGCGGTCACGGCCCGGGGCCGCTGCCCCGCCGCCATCACCTGAGACACACCACCATCGGAAATCAACCACCTGATACGGAGAATTTTGATGCGTGCAACCCTGATGTACGGCGCCGGCGACGTCCGCATCGAGGAGGTGCCGGACTCGGTCATCAAGCTGTCCACCGACGCGCTCGTCCGCGTCACCGCCTCCTGCATCTGCGGCAGCGACCTGTGGCCCTACGGCTCGATGAAGCCGGAAGACGGGCCCGCCCGGATGGGACACGAGTTCATCGGCATCGTCGAGGAAACCGGCCCGGAGGTGACCACCGTCAAGCGGGGCGACCTGGTCGTGGCCCCGTTCGCCATCTCCGACAACACCTGCGCGTTCTGCCGCGAGGGCCTGCACACCTCCTGCGCCCACCCGCAGGCCAACTTCTGGGACGGCGAGCCCGAGGAGGGCGGACAGGCCGAAGCGGTCCGGGTCCCGCTCGCCGACGGCACCCTCGTCAAGCTCCCCGTCGCGGCGGACTCGGCCCTCATCCCGTCCCTGCTGACGCTCTCGGACGTGCTCGGCACCGGTTATCACGCCGCCGTGGCCGGCGGCGTCAACGAGCGCACCCGCGTCACCGTGATCGGTGACGGCGCCGTCGGCCTGCTGGCGGTACTGTCGGCCAAGCGCCTGGGCGCCGAGCAGATCATCCTCATGGGCCGCCACCAGACGCGCACCGACCTCGGCCGGGCCTTCGGCGCCACCGACGTCGTCTCCGCCCGCGGCGAAGAAGGCATCGCCCAGGTCCGTGACCTCACCGGCGGGCACGGCACGCACGTCGTGCTCGAAGCCGTCGGCACCATGTCCGCCTACGAGCAGGCCCTCGGCATCGTCCGCCCAGGCGGCGCCATCAGCCGCGTCGGCGTCCCGCAGTACGAGGAGGCGCCGATCGGCTTCGGCAGCCTGTTCCGCCACAACCTGCGCCTGGCCGGCGGGCCCGCGCCGGTCCGGGCCTACATCGAGGAACTGATGCCCGACATCCTGGACGGCACCATCGAGCCGGGGAAGGTGTTCGACGTCACGACCGACCTCGACGGCGTCCCGGCCGGGTTTCAGGACATGGCCGACCGCAGGAGCCTCAAGGTCCTCATCAAGCCCTGACCTCGAGAGGCATGACAGAGGCGGGGTCCGGCCTCATCCGGGCCTCGCACCCAGCTCGCAACTGTCGCCCGGTCCGCGGGAGGAACGACTGTTCCTGCTGCGTGCGTCGTTGGTGATGCGACTGGCCGCCGCGGCGGCGGGTGTGCGGCTCACGTCTGGTGCGGTGTCGCCGGCGCGTCGGCCGGATGGTGGGTGGCGGCCCAGCTGGCGAGGAGCTTCAGGGCGTCGTCGCTGGGGGAGCCTGCTTCTGCGGTGAGGACGGTCAGGGACAGTCCGGGGTCGGTGGACAGTTCCATGGTCTCGAAGTTGAGGAGCAGGTCGCCGACGACGGGGTGGTGGAAGTGTTTGAGCCCGGTGCGGTGCAGGCGCACGTCGTGGGAGGCCCAGCGGACGCGGAAGTCGTCTCTACGGGTGCACAGTTCCCCGACGAGGTCGCTCAGCGCCTTGTCGTAGGGGTCGCGGCCGGCTTCGGTGCGCAGCACGGACACGGTGGAGTCGGCGATCTGTTCCCAGTGGAGCCAGAAGTCGCGGGCGCGGGGGTTCAGGAACGCGAAGCGGGCGTGGTTGACCGGCCGGGCGGGGTCGGCGAACAGCGGCGCGTACAGGGCCTGGGCGAGGGGGTTGGCGGCCAGGACGTCGAGCCGCCGGTTGTTGACGAAGGCCGGGATCTCGGTCATCAACTCAAGCAGGCGCGCCACGCTGGGGCGGACCTGCCGCGCGGGGGGCTTGCGACGGGCGCGGACCGCGGGGCCGGCGGCGCGGGCGAGGTCGGCCAGGTGGGCCCGCTCGGCCTCGTCCAGCTGCAGCGCCCGGGCGAGGGCTTCGAGGACGCTGTCGGAGACGCCTTTGAGGTTGCCCCGTTCGAGCTGGGCGTAGTACTCGACGCTGACCCCGGCCAGGTCGGCGACCTCGCTGCGCCGCAGACCGGGCACGCGCCGGTTGCGGCTGTAGCCGTGCAGGCCCGCCTGTTCGGGGGCGATCTTGGCGCGGCGGGAGCTGAGGAAGGCCTTCACCTCGTCACGGTTGTCCACCCTTCCAGGCTAGGCGGGAATCCGGGCATCAGGGGTGGGCTGTCAGTACACGCTCCAGCAATGACTTCTTTGCGCCGCCGGATACCGGTTACCTGGTACTCATCGCCCTTGAGCCAGGTTCGGGAGAGCTCGTGAGCGGGCCGCTGTTGCGCCTCGATGGGCACGTGAGGACGGGGCTGGGAGCACAGGCCGGCGGGCGTGGAGCAACTCACCGCATCTCGGTACTGCGCTGACCGTGCGGGGACCTGGGCGCTCGCCGGCGGGTGTTCGCCTGGAGGGCGGACTTACTGAACCGAACACGAAACCGCAGGTCAACGCATATGTGAGGGGAATGGGGCAGAAGCGCAATGGGCAGGATGAGCAGCGCGAGGATCGGCGGTCGCCTCCGCATGCGCCACCGGCAGTGATGCCTGCTCCTACGTCGTACGTCTAGAAAAGAGGACACCATCTCATGGCATCGAAACTGACTGGCACCACCGCGCTGGTCACCGGCGCGAGCAGCGGTATCGGCGCCGCCACCGCCCGTCTGCTCGCCGAGCACGGCGCCTCCGTCGCGCTTGTGGCCCGCCGCCAGGGCCGCCTGGAAGCCCTCGCCGCCGAGATCGGAAAGGCGGACGGCACCGCGCTGGTAGTGGAAGCCGACATCACCGACCGCATCCAGGCCGAGGCGGCCGTACAGCAGACCGTCGAGCGATTCGGACGGCTGGACATCCTGGTCAACAATGCCGGCCTGATGCTGCTGGGCCCGGTCGTCGGCGCGGATGCCGAGGAGTGGGAGCGCATGATCGCCGTCAACGTCCAGGGCCTGCTCTACACCACCCGAGCCGCTCTGCCGCACCTGCTCAAGGCGGCCGAACAGGGTCCGCGCCGGGTCGCCGACATCGTCAACATCAGCTCGATCGCCGGCCGTGTGGCGTGGAGCGGCTACGGCGTCTACAACCTCACCAAGTTCGGCGTGAACGGATTCACCGAGTCCCTGCGCCAGGAGGTCACTCAGCGGCACGTACGCGTCGGTGTCCTGGAGCCGGGCGGCGTGGACACCGAGCTGGGCTCGCACAACAAGCCCGAGATCCAGGGCGCGATGATCACCCCCTTCTACGAGGCGACCGAGGTCCTCGCCCCCGACGACATCGCCGACGGCGTCGCCTACATGGTCACCCGGCCCCGCCACGCCGCCATCGGCGAACTGTGGATCATGCCCACCGACCAAGCCTGACCCCGTCCGGCGCCCGGCCGCCGCCGGGACGCCGCGCATCATCACCGCACAACCCCGGGTGCCGGACCACGGCATCTGAAAGGAACTCTTCATGAGCAAGGTCATTCTCGTCACCGGTGCCGGGCGCGGTCTGGGTACCGACATCGCCCGCGAGGCTCTCGCAGCTGGTCACCAGGTCGTCGCTACCGGCCGCCGTCCCGAGGAGGTCGAGCAGATCCTGGGCGGGCCGAGCGACAACCTGCTGGTCACCAAGCTGGACGTCACCAGCCTGCAGGACGCCGAGGCCGCCGCCCAGGCCGCAGTCGACCGCTTCGGCCGCATCGACGTGCTGATCAACAACGCCGGGAACTTCTTCGCCGGCTACTTCGAGGAGATCACGCCCGCGCAGCTGCGCCAGCAGATCGAGACCAACCTGTTCGGACCCATGAACGTCACCCGCGCCATCCTGCCCATCATGCGCAGGCAGCGCGCCGGCCACATCATCACCATCTCCTCCTCCGCCGGCCTCATCGGCCAGGAGTTCTGCGCCGCCTACGCCGCCTCCAAATTCGGTGTGGAGGGCTGGATGGAGTCGCTGCGCTACGACATCGAGCCGTACAACATCCACACCACGGTCGTGGAGCCCGGATTCTTCCGCACCGAACTGCTCGTGGACGCCTCCACCACCTGGCCCGAGCCGTCCATCGACGACTACGCCGAGCGCACCACCGCCACCATCGCCGCCTGGAAGAGCATGAACGGCCGGCAGAGCGGCGACCCCGCCAAGCTCGCCCGTGCCCTGCTGACCATCGCCGGCCAGGACGAGCCGCCGCTGCGCTTCGTCGCCGGCGCCGATGCCATCGAAGGGGTCGAGGCCAAGGCCAGGGAACTCCTCGCCCAGGCCCAGGCATCCCGTGACCTGGGCGGCGACCTGGCCTACGCCTGAACACCCCACACGGGGCGACGGCGTCGTGACCACAGCCGCCGCCGTGGTGCTGGCGGAGGTCAACACTGACGCCGTGAAGACCGCGGCCGAGGGAACTGACCTCGGCCGGTCACCAATCGATCGGCGTCACCTGCGACGTCATAGACGAAAACCAGACGGCCGCGATGGTGGAACGCGCGGTGGCCACGTACGGCCATCTGGACATCGATTCGCGCAGCTCCAGGACTTCGAGGCGCACGGGCTCGCCGGCGTCGTCTTCCATCCGCGCCGTTGTTGGCGGATGGGTATTTGTTCGCCCGCGAGCACATCACGGAATCTACCGAGATCCACGTGAACAGGCACGCCACGACCCCGCGACAGCGTCAGGTGACGCCGCTGTCGCGGAGTTGGCCCAGGAGCCGGGTGAGTTCCTTCAAGTCGGCCTCGCTCCAGTCGTTGAGCGCGGCTGTCAGTAGGTGACGTTGCTCGGCCAGTACTTCGGCCGCCCGTTTCTGGCCTTCGGGGGTGAGCCTGGCCAGGCGTGCCCGGGCATCGGCCGGGTCGGGGACCCGCTCGACCAGGCCGAGTCGTGCCACGGCGTCCACCTGCCTGCTGGCCGTGGACTTGTCCAGCAGCAGCGCCTCTGCCAGCTCCGTCATCCGCAGCGGGGCACTGCGGGCCAGGACCAGGATGACCGGCAGCGCGGTGGCATCGAGCCTGGGATGCAGGGAACGGGCCTGGTCGCGATTCCTGCGACGGGCCCGGCGGGCGAGGGCGATCAGCTCGTTCTCGAGATCGTTGTAGAGATCGCGTCTGAGGGGTCGATCGTCGTGCACACCCTGCCCCTGTCGATGTAGCCGTAGCCGTACGACGTCAGTTTGCCCGCCTCAGCGTGTGGTGCGCGACCAGATGACGGGCAGGGAGTGCACACCATAGACGACGTGGTGCGGGCGGAAGCGGATCTCGTCCGCGGGCACGGCGAGCGAAAGGCCGGGGAAGCGGCGCAGCAGGGCGGGGAAGGCGATCCGCATCTCCGCGCGGGCCAGTGGCGCGCCGAGGCAGTGGTGCGCTCCGTGGCCGAAGGCGATGTGCGGGCCGGGGTCGCGGGTCAGGTCGAGCCGGTCGGGATCGTCGATGAAGCGGGGGTCGCGGTTGGCGGGGGCGAGGGCGAACAACACCTGCTCACCCGCCCGGATGCGCTGGCCGCCGATCTCGATGTCGCGGGTGGCGGTGCGGGGGATGCCGGAGTGGGCGACGCTGAGAAAACGCAGCAGTTCCTCCATCGCGCGTTCCATCTGGGCGGGATCGTCGAGGGCCGCGCGCAGGCGGGTGAGTTCCTGCTCGTGGGTGAGCAGGGTGTAGGTGCCGACGGCGAGCATGTTGGCGGTGGTCTCGTGGCCGGCGGTGAGCAGCAGGCTGGCGATGTTGGTGAGTGCGTCGGCGTCGAGTTCGTCGCCGTGCTCGCGTGCCAGCATGCCCAGGATGTCGTCTCCGGGGTCGGCCTGCGCGCGGGCGACCAGAGCCTCCATGTAGGCGCGGCCCTCCTGGCTGAGCCGGTTGCGCTCCTCGGCGGGTAGGGAGGTGTCGGTCATCCGCGTGGTGCGCTCCTGGAAGTCGGCGCGGTCGGCGTACGGCACGCCCAGTAGCTCGCAGATGACCAGGGAGGGGATGGGCAGCGCGAAGTTCTCCACCAGGTCGGTGCCCGGCCCGGCCCGCTCGACCAGGTCGAGGTGGTCCTCGACGATCTCGATGATGCGCGGCTCCAGCCGCCGCATCCGCCGCATGGTGAACTCGGCCGTCAGCATGCGGCGCAGGTGCGTGTGCTCGGGGGGATCGAAGGCCAGGAGTTGTCCCTTGCGCATCCGGGTCATCGTGTCTCCGCTGATCCCGGCCGCCTCGGCGCGCTCCCTGGCCTGCGGGCCCATGAGGTCGTTGCTGAACGAGGCGGAGTCCGACAGCACGGCGCGGACGTCGGCGTAGCGGGTCACCAGCCACGCCTCGCCGTGGCCGAGGGTGACCGGCACCCTGGCCAGAGCGCCGCTTTCACGCAGCTCTACCACTTCGGCGGCCGGAGCCAGGCCGTCACGCGCCATGTACAGCGGGACCGTGTTGTGCTCTGCCATGGGTTGCGGTCTCCATCCCGAGATTAGTTGATACCTGCAACCTTATGGAGAGCCTGCCGTGCAGGCAACAGGATGGTGCCTCCGGTTCGGTGAGCTGCACGGAGACGATCAGGTCCAGCTGAGATCCTTCACCGTGCGGCGATCGGTTTCTGGCGGTCATGGGTCCGCGCCAACGGGCTAGCGGGTGACCATGAGCTTGCGCACCCCGTAGTTGGTGCCCGTGGTGTCCATGGGAACTTCTTCGAGCGGTACGGCCAGTCGCAGGCCATCGGCCCGGACGAGGCGGCGTTCATCACCGGCGCCATCCTGGTCGTGGACGGTGGCTTCACCCTGCGGTCCTACCACGTTTGACCCGGGCTCACAGGGTCGTCGCCAACGAAAGAGCCACCGGTCCGGGCGAAGACGGTCGTGGCGCGTACCGGACGCACTGAGCTGGTCCAGGCGCACCGGCATCACCCAGGTCAGTGTCGCCCGGTACACCCCCATAGCGCAGGGCACGGACAGGCCGCTGATGCGCAGCGGTCCTGCTCCTTCGATGAGATCGCTCGCCGCGCGCGGCCGGTCACGGATACGCCGCACGGAAGGAGCCTTGGATGGCTGACCACAAAGCGCTCGAGGGGCCGGTCCTGATCGTGGGTGCGGGCATCGCCGGGTCCCCGCCGCCCTCGGGCAGGGGGGCATCGCCGGCGAGGTGATCGACCTCGACGACCGGACGGACGGAGCCCACATCGGCCGGACGAACCGGGCCGTGGACGTCCTGGACGATCTGGGCGTCCTCGACGCGGCCGTCCAGGCACGCGCCTGCCGGGAAGCGCCGAGCGAGGCCTCATCGTCAGTGGCCTGGCGCCGGGCGCGCGCGGGCGAGCCAGCGTGCCGAGCCGAACGCCACCGCGGCCAGGACCGCGGCCGCGAAGGCGGCCGGGTTGCCGTTGAGCGCGTGCACGAGCGTGTCACCTGCCTGGAAGAGGCCGGTCACCCACAGCAGGACGATCAGTCCGGCGGTGGCGCGGCGGGCCAGCAGGATCAGCAGCGCGCCGCCCACCGCCAGCGACCTGATGGAGCACGCCCGCGCGAACGTCTCCACTCCCGGTGTCACCGGCGATGCTGCGGGCAGCGCGAACGCCGGATCGGCGATCACGATGACGGAGACCGCGAGGGTCATCAGGGTCGCGGCGACGGTGACCGCGACGAAGATCCGCTCACCCATGGCGCAGCGGCTCCAGCGCACCGGTCAGGCGCTCGGGCCGGACGCCCAGCCCCACGGCTCTGCCGAGCAGGTGCGGGAATCCCGGCCACCGCCGCAGGGTCCGCAGCGGTTGCGGCAGGCGTAGCGGGGCGGCCCCTATGCCGTCCCCGGTGCCGTCGCCAATGCCGTCGCCAATGCCGTCGCCAATGCCGTCGTCGGTGATGGAGGCGGCCACGAAACGCTCCTGCGCCAGGCGCTGCGCCGCCTGGGTGAGCACGGTCGGCCATTGGCGGCGGCGCTGCACTCGGGCCAGGTCCTTGCCGCTCACCTGGCCGCGCCGCAGGGCGGGCACCAGGATGCGGGCCGCGGCGACGGCGTCCTGGACGGCGAGGTTGACGCCCACGCCCGCGATGGGGGACATGGCGTGCGCGGCGTCGCCGATGAGCAGGGCGCCCGGCACCCACCAGCGGGCGAGCCGGTCGATATGGATCTGCAGGACGGCGATGTCGGCCGCGCCGATCGCGGCCAGCCGCTCGCCGGTATAGGGCGCCAGCCGGGCGATGGTACGGCGGGTCCAGGCTCCCTCGTCGGCACGGGCGGCCTGCGCCGTGTCCTTGGCGATGAGCAGGGCCGCCTGCCAGTAGTCGCCCCGGTTGATCATGATGAGGCCGCCGCTGGAGGAAAAGCGCAGGAACGTGCCGTCGGGATCGCCGGGAAGGCGGGGGATTCGTACGTACAGGCAGTCGTGCGGGGTGGCGGAGGCGCGGGGCCGCAGCCCGAGCAGGTCGCGGACGGTGGAGTGTCGGCCGTCGGCCGCCACGACCAGCGGCGCGGCCACCTCTCCCGTCCGGCCGGTGTCCTTGTCGGTGTAGGTCACCCCTCGCACCCGTCCGCTCTCCCGGATCAGGCCGTTGACCTCGGCGTTCTGCGCGAGGTGGAAGTGCGGCGACTCGGCGGCGGCCGCGGCCAGGAGATTGAGGAAGTCCCATTGCGGCACCAGCGCGATGTGCTGGTGGCGGCCCGGCAGGCGGCTGAAGTCCTCGATGACGGCGCCGTCGTCGAACTGCATGGTGAGCCGCTGTTCGCGCTGCTGCGGCAGGGCGGCGAAGCGGTCACCGAGGCCGAGTCCGTCCAGCAGGTTGAGGGTGGAGGCGTGCACCGTGTCGCCGCGGAAGTCGCGCAGGAAGTCGGGGTACTTCTCCAGCACCGCCACCGTCACGCCGGACCTGGCCAGCAGCAGGCCGAGCACCATGCCGGCCGGACCGCCTCCGGCCACGACGCACGCCACGGAGGTCTTCGCGATCGATCCCAACCGATCCTCCCAACAGAAGCGGGGACAAATTCCCCGGTTGTGTCGCACAGTAACATAACCGGGGAACATGTCCACGCTTAGACTTGGAGCGTCCCGAATGAGACAGCTGCGTGCCGATGCCCGTCGCAATCGCGAGCAGATTCTGCGCGCCGCGCACCTGGCGTTTCTCGATCAGGGGCCGGACGCGCCGCTCGACCAGATCGCCACGGGCGCGGGCGTCGGCAACGCCACCCTCTATCGCCACTTCCCGACCCGCGCCGACCTGATCGGCGCCGTCGTGGTGGACAACATGGCGCAGGTGGCCGCACTCGCCACCGAGGTTCTCGCCACCGAACCGTCAGCCGGCCGGGCGCTGGCCGCGTTCGCCGCGGGAGTCGTCGAGCGGCGCATCGTCTCCATGCTGCCGATCCTGGGCGGCCACGTGGCCCCGGACCCCGCGTTCCAGCAAGCCAGGACCCGCCTGCTGGACGCCCTGAACGCCCTGGTCGAGGCCGCCCGCGCCGAAGGCGCGCTGCGCGGCGACGTGAGCGCCGCCGACCTCGTGATGTTCCTCACCGTAGTGACCCGCCCTCTGCCCTCGGTGTCACCCGACCTCGACGACGCCGTACGCGCCCGCCTGCTGGCCACCCTCCTGAACGGCCTGCGCCCCGGCGGAACCACCCCACTGCCGGGCGCCCCTCTCGACGTCGAACTCATCACCGCCGACCTGACCACAGCGAACCGCGACCCAGCCATGATCAGCTCTACTGATAGCCCACCTCGGCTCCACTGATCCTCAGGCGGCAGGGCGAGGACCACCGGCGAACCGGCCAGGGCCAGGTGGCCGCGTGACGGTCTGCGTAGCGGCCCACCACGTTGTTGCCCAGGACGGTGCACAGACCGTAGCCGAACAGGCCGGCGCCGCCGAGGGCGAAGAAGCTCGCCTGCCAGTTCCAGGTGATGGCGATGGCGTGGCTGATGGGCCCAGGACGGCGCCGAACATGAGGCCGCTCAGCACCTCATGTGCTCCTACTTGAAGGCGCCCGCGGTGAGGCCGGTGACGATGCGCCGCTGGAACACCAGGACGGCGGCGACAAGGGGGAGCGTCACGATGGCTCCGGCCGCCATGATCGCCGTATAGGGGATCTGGTGCGGCTGGGAACCGGCGAAGTTGGCGATCGCCACGGTCACCGGCGCGACGTCGGGGTTCCCGTTCGACAGCAGGCTGGACAGCAGATACTCATCCCAGGCGGAGAAGAACACGATGATCGCGGTGGTGAACAGACCGGGCGCCGCGAGCGGGAGCAGGACCTTGCGGAACGCCTGGGCCGGGGTCGCGCCGTCCGCGAGCGCCGCCTTCTCCAACTCCCAGGGCATCGCGGCGAAAAAGCTGGTGAGAATCCAGATGGCCAAGGGCAGGGCGAAGGAGATGTTCGGGACGATGAGCGCCTGGTACGTCCCCAGCCATCGGATGTCGGTGAACAGCTGGAACATCGGGGTCAGGATGGCGACGCCGGGGAACATCGACGCGCACAGGACGGCCGCCAAGACCTTCGGTCTGCCGCGCATCGGCAGCCGTACCAGCGCATACGCCGCTGGGCCTGCGATGAGCAGAGCCAGCGCGGTCGTCGCGCACGCGACAATCATGCTGTTGAGCAGCGCCCGTCCGAAGTGGTCGCCTCCGCTCGTGTCGAACGCCGCCCGGAAGTTGTCCAGCGTCGGGTGCGCCGGCCACGGGGTGGCGTCGAAGGTGTGGCCAACGTCCCGGAACGCGGTGACCACCATCCAGTAGAAGGGGCCCAGGCACCAGAGCACGATGACGGCCGCGCCGGCGTACAGCCACAGCGGCCGCCACGTCCACCGACGGCGCGTCTTCCACGTGTGTTTCGAGAATTCGGCTGTCGTCATCACTAGGACATCCCATGCTGTTCGGACTGGACGAGGTTGACCCGGAACACCCGGACGAGCGCCAGAGCGACACCGAAGATGAGCACGAAGGTCAGCGTGGAGAGGGCTGACGCGCCGCCGTAGCCTTGCTGGATCTGCCGGACCGTGAGAATCGACAGCGTCGTGGTCGCGTGCCCATCACCGCCACCGCCGTGAGTGAGGATCGCCGGCAGGTCGTAGATGCGCAGAACGTCCAGCACGCGGAACACGATGGCGACCAGCAGCGCCGACCGTATCAGCGGCAGGGTGATCTGCAGGAAGCTCTGGAACGTGGAGGCGCCGTCGATGCGGGCGGCCTCGTAGAGCGCACCGGGAATGCCCGACATGCCGGCGAGCAACAGCAGCGCGACGAACGGCGTCGTCTTCCACACGTCGCTGACGATGACAGCCACCCGTGCTGACCAGGCATCGTCCGTCCACAGGATATGGGTGCCGAGGGCCCGGTTGACGATGCCGTCGTAGGCGAACATGAAGAACCAGAGCTTCGCGGTGACGGCCGTCGGGATCGCCCAGGGCACCAGAACGACGGCGCGGAGGAGCCCGCGTCCGGCGAACGCCTGGTTCATGACGATGGCCATCAGGAGGCCGAGGAGGACCTCAAGGGACACCGTGACCACCGTGAAGAACAGCGTGACCAGGACCGAGGTCCAGAACTGGTCACCGAGCGTCCCCGGCGGACAGGACGTGTCGCCGCACTGCTGCCCCAGCCAGTGCAGGTAGTTGGAGAATCCCGCGAACTCCCCGCCGGTGGTGAAGAACCCGTCCCGCAGGGTCGGATCGGTGCGGAACGAGGTGACCAGCGCGGCGACGATCGGGTAACCGATGACGGCGGCGAGCAAGACGAGTGCCGGTGAGACCAGTAGCGCGCCGAGCCTGCTGCGGCTCTGCGCTGTCGTATCGGACGGCTTGGACATGGAACGTTCCCGTCTGGCGTGCGTCACTGCTCGCTGGTCGCGGCGAGGATCGCCGCCTGGATGTCTTCGAGGACCTTGTCGACCGGCTCCTCGCCCTTGATGGCCGCGTAGGCGTTCTCGCTGATGGCCTGGGTCACGGCCGGATAGAACGGCGTGACCGGCCGCTCGGCCGCGGTGGCGATGCTCCGTTCGAGCGCGCCCAGGTAGCCGAGCGCGGGATCGTCGAGCAGCGACTTGTCGTGGTAGAGGCTCTTGACGACGGGAGGCTGGCCCTGCTCGATGAGCAGTTTCCGCTGCACGTCCGGAGACTGTAGGTAAACCAGGAAGTCCCGGGCGGTCGCCTTGTGCTGGGAGTAGACGTTCACCGCGTTGTCCTGACCGCCGATCACCGTCCGACCGGGTCCGTCGACCCCCGGAAGCGTGGCCACCCCGAACTTGCCCTTCACCACGGAGCCGCCGTCGCTCTCGGCCAGCGGATACACGTAGGACCAGTTGCGCAGGAAGAGTAGTTTGCCGGCTTCGAACGCCTGGCGGCTGTCTTCCTCCTGGTAGGTGATCGCTTCTTGCGGGATGTCGCCGGCGCGATAGGCGTCGACGAGTAGGGACAGGCCCTTGCGGACGGCCGGGGTGTCGGCCGAGGGAGTCGTGCCGTCGGCTTTGACGAAGCTGCCGCCCGCGGCGGCGACGGCCTCCGCTACGTTGACGGTGAGGCCCTCGTACTTGGCGAACTGCCCGGCGTAGCAGCCCATGCGCCGTTCCCGGGCGATCTCGCAGTACTTCAGCAGCTCCTGCCAGGTCCGAGGCGGACGCGGTACCAGGTCCTTGCGGTAGTAGAGCAGGCCGGCGTCCGTCATGAACGGCGCGGCGTAGAGCGTGCCCTGATACCGCGCGGTCGTGACCGTCTGCTCCAGTAGCGGCGAGGTGTCGAAGGTGTAGTCGCCCTTGAAGGGCTGCAGCCAGCGGTGCGCCGCGTACTCCGCGATCGTCACGATATCGGCGCCGAGGACGTCGTAGTCCGCGTCCTCGGCCTTGAAGTGATGCACGAGGTTGTCGTGCAGCTCGTCGACGTCGCTGAACTGCCTGAGCGTGACCCGCTGGTCCGGATGACGCAGGTTCCACGTCTCGATGATCTGCTTGGTCGCGGCGCCGGCCGTGTCCGACGCCTGGACGTACGTGATCGGCCCGCGGCCCGACAGGTGCTGCCGCGCCGCATCGAGCCTGCTGTCCGGCGTCGCACAGCCGGTGACCGCAAGGATGAGCGCGCCCGCTGCGGCGGACAGCGTGCGCCGTGCCCTCACGTCCATCTCCTCCTCCTCGTTCCTCGCCGGGTCATCCTGCGGTCCGCAGGACGACCGCTTCCCAGGGGCGCAGCGTCGAGTTCGTGCCGGTCTCGGGCAGGCTCTCGCGCACCGTGGCACTCGACAGCAGCGGCTCGCCGGTCAGCGTCAGCCGCTGCGGCTCGGCGGAGAAGTTGGCGGCCACCGTCAGCGGGCCGCAGGTGTAGATCCATCGCGAATCGCTCACTTCTACCTCGCGGTAGCCGGCGATGCCGCCGGCGAAGGCTTCCCGGCGGAGCAGCACGAGCGCGCGGACGAGAGCGAGAGTCGATGCGGAGTCGGCCCGCTGCTCGGCCACGTTGACGCTCTCGTCGTCGGGCAGCGGAAGCCAGGGTGTGCCGGTCGTGAACCCCGCGCCGACAGTGCGGTCCCAGCGCATGGGGGCACGCGCGTTGTCCCGCGGCCACTGCCCGTTCCGGCCACCGGCCGTGAGCGGGTCACGGTGCAGCCGGGCCGGAATGTCGCTGTCCACCATTCCCAGCTCGTCGCCATAGTAGAGCGCGTAGGTCCCGGGAAGGGTCGCCATGAGGGTGTGCGCCAGGCGGGTCTTGCGGTTGTCTCCGGCCGCCCATCGCGTCGCCATGCGCGGCAGGTCATGGTTCGAGCCGGCCCAGATCGGACACGTCCCCTCGGGGAAGGAGGCCAGAGACTCCGCCACCACCCGCGAAAGGGCCGGCGCCTCGAACGGCGCGAAGATGAACGGAAAGTTGAACCCCAGCTGCAGCTCGTCGTCGTCCCCGAAATACGGCACGAGCTCGTCGACCCGCGCCACCCACGTCTCACCGAGGAGCAACGGCGTCTCCGCCCGGTTCTCCGCACGCCGGCGCCATTCCCGGTAGACGTCGTGCACTTCCGGCTGGTTGAAGTTGTACAGGTGCTGCATCCCGTATCGTCCCTGGACCTCGGTGCCGTAGATGTAGGCGCCGTCGTGCGTGGGGTTGTCCCGGAGCAGCGCGTCCTTGTACAGCCCATTCGCCACGTCGATCCGGAATCCGGCGATTCCGCGGTCGAACCAGAAGTCCATGATGGCGGCGAATTCGGCATGCACCGCCGGATTCCACCAATTGAGGTCCGGCTGTTCGGGCAGGAAATTGTGGAAGTAGTACTCGCCGCTCTTCTCGTCCCATGTCCACGCCGGTTCGCCGGTGTCGTCGAGCCAGTTGTTCGGCAGCGACCCGTCGCTCTTGGGCGGCGCCCACACGTAGTAGTCGCGGTACGGCGAATCCGGGTCGGAACGGGCTTCGACGAACCACGGATGCTCGCTGCTGGTGTGGTTCGGGATGAGGTCGAGCACGACGCGCATCCCGCGCTCCCGCGCCTGGGCGATGAGAACGTCCAAGTCGTCCAGCGTACCCAACTCTGGATGGACGCCACGGTAGTCGGAGACGTCATAGCCCCAGTCGTGGTTGGGAGACGGCATCGTGGGGGAGAGCCAGAGGGCCTCGACTCCGAGCCACTGGAGGTAGTCGAGACGTCCAATGAGACCTTGGAGATCTCCATAGCCGTCCCCGTCGCCGTCCTGGAATGAGCGGACGTAGACGTGGTAAAGCGTGGCACCGTGCCACCAAGGGGAATGGTCCACCGATAGTCCTCTCATGGAAGTGCTCCGGGGCCTGAAACGGCCGCCGAACACGGCAAACGAATCCAGATTCGTTTCTCCGGTATGGTGACGACTAGGATTTACAGCTGTCAAGGCGCCAAACGAATGACGTTCGTTTATCGCGTCGGCCGCCACCATGAGAAGCAATCCGGAAGGGACCACGGGATGCCGCGCCCGCGCAAGGCACTTCTCTCACGGGAGATCATTGCGACCGCCGCGCTGGAGATGACCAGCGAGACCGGCGGCTTCACCGTGCCCGATCTGGCGAAGCGGCTCAACGTCCGCCAGTCCTCGCTCTACAACCACGTGAGCGGGCGGGCCGAGATCATCGAGCTGATCCGGCAGCGGCTGCACGAGGCACTGGCGGTCCGCGTCGACGTCACCGCCGACTGGGCGGACGTGATCCGGCACGTCGCCTCCGCCCAGCGGGCCTCGATGGCCAAGCACCCGTGGGTCATCCCCCTGCTGGCAACGTCCCCCGCCGACCTGGACGCCACGATCACCACGCTGGAGAACGTGGCGACCGTCCTGTCCCGCGCGGGCTTCACCGATCGCGACGTCATGCTCGCGATAGCCATGCTTGACATAGTGACGATCGGCGCAAGCCTGGACCTGGTCTCCCCGGAAGACCTCTACCCAGCCGAAGCGCTCGCCCAGGCAACAACCCTCGCCCGCGTAGTCCGCGCTGCGCCACCAGGCGTCCCCCGCGCCGACGTCGCCTTCAACTTCACCCTCGACCTGATCATCGAGGCCCTACGCACCCGCCTCCCCCACAACACAAATCCCCGATAAGACCCCTGGACCGAACAGAACCATCCGGACCGGCTGCGCTGGCCGTCAGTGCGACTCTTGCACCGGACCCTGAATGCCCAGAACTCCAGCGAGCTCGCGTCCAGGCTGCGCTGAGTACGCACCTCCGCCTAGAACCACCTGAGGCGAAAACAACCTGCTGACACTCCCACAGGGCCCTATCGTGTCTCTGGCACCAGCAGCCCGGCTCACCGCGCTGCCAGGAGCATCCATGGCCTCAACTTCACCACCGCCGTTGCTGATCCCCTGCGCCAGGCGCACGCGGGCGAGGGCCCCTCACTGGCCCAGGTCCTGGCCGACCATGGCATGCAGCCTCTCGGCGGCGCCCGCAACAATCTCGTCTACGCCCGCACTACATCAACCGGCTCACCCACGTCTGGCCCGCCCAACTCGCCGAAGCCCCAGACGACCCCGACATTCCCAGCATGCTGGCGCCCTTGCAAGCTTGGGAAGACGATCACGGCCGACTTTTCCCGCCGTGTTCGAGCCGAAAAAGGCACTCCGGCATACGTCTTTGTGACGCTGTGTGACCTGCGCAACGCCGCTACTTCGCATTCGGCCGGGGCTTCGGGAGCCCGAGCCTGGTCGGAGAGAGTTACCTGGTTGTCGACGGGGCGCGGCTGCGGCGGAACACCGCCCCTTGCCCGTCGTCCTCCGGCTCCCGTTCAATTCAGCCAGTCGCGGCAGCTGCCTGAGCGGCGCTGCCCCTGGCCGACAGTTTTCGTATGTGCCGTACGGCGATGAGCGGCACGGTCACGCCGATCAGGTTGCAGTACGCCACCGCGGCGTAGAAGCCGTCCGCGCCGCCGACGGCGTGTGCCGCCACCGCGCTGACCGCGACGATCAGGCCGAAGTAGATCGCGTTGAGCACGATGGCCCGGAAGCCGCCGCCGGTCTCCTCCATGACGGTCAGCGAGGCGAGCACGGGTCCCTGGACGGCGTAGGTGAGCGCCACGGCGCCCAGGTAACTGCCCGCGGCTGCGGCCACCCCGGCGTCGCCGCCTATCAGCCGCGCCAGCGGGTCATGCAGTGACCACACCAGCGCCGCGATCACCACGTAGGTCACGACGGTGACCTCGATGCCACCGCGCATCGATTCACGTATTCGCCGCCATTCGCCCGCGCCGCGTTGCTGGTTGATGGTGATCGCTGTGGCTGTACCCAGGACCATGCCCGGCAGCAGCACGATGTTCTGCAGGGTGGAAGCGACCGTGAACCCGGCCACGGCGTTCTGCCCGTAGTTCCCGAGGACGCCGATGACCGCGAGGTTGTACGCGGAGAGCACGAGAAAGGACATGGCGATGGGCACACCGATGCGGCGCAGGTCGATGAACACCTCGCGCCGCCAGATCCGGACGGCCGGCGGATGCCACAGCTCGGTGCGGCGCAGCAGTACCAGGCCCATGGTCAGGCCGGTCAGACCCGCTGTCGCCTCGGCGATGGGCACTGCCGCGATCCCGATGCCGGCACCGAGCCCGAGGCCGGCCACGAGGCCGATCCGCACGCTCGCCGTACAGATGACCAGGACGGTGGCCTGTCGCACATACCCATAGCCGCGCAGGCTGGACGCGCACAGCTCCTCCCCGACGGCCAGCAGACTGACGGCGCTGGTCCAGCGCAGGAAGGAGGCAAACGTGTCCCGCAGCCCGGCGTCCACATGGAGAAGACCGGTCAGGGAGGGAGCCGCGACCGCGAGGACCAGGTACAGGGCCGCGCCGAGCCCGAGCCATACCCTGGCCAGGCTGGCGGCGTTCGACATGACGTCCCGGGGGCGCCCAGCCCCCTTGCTGATCGCGGCGGCGACCTGGTTGCAGACCGCGAAGCCCACACTCAGGGCAAGGACGATGAGGCCGACAGGCTGATACAGGGAACGCACATAAATGGCCTCTCCCCCCATACGCCCCAGAATGGCGATAATTCCAAGCTGGGCAGCGAAATTGAGGGACCCGGCCACAAAAAGAGGAACAGCGAGGCCGGAGATGGTTCGCCACGCCCCCCTTCTTCCATGAGCGGCTAAGGAAAACATGCGGACCTCCGGGAACTCAACGGCTCGGACGCGAATGGACCTGCGGGACGATAGCGACATTTATCGACGAATGTCCATGCGTCTGCGCATCGTGGGCACCCGCGTTGCGCAATGTCCGTGGCTTGCCTGCTCCGCCCGGCAAAACGATCGGGCCATGCTGATCAGTACGCTGATCTGCGGCAGACCCTGACACCGGAGGCCGATGATGCCCGCCATTCGCCCAGCCCGGTCCGACTACCCATGTCCTTGCTGCGGGCATCTGACCTTCGGTGCGCCACCTGGCTCTCACGAAATCTGCTCGGTCTGCTTCTGGGAAGACGACGCCATTCAGCTACGCTGGCCCGACTGGCCGGGTGGAGCCAACAAGCCATCGCTCATCGAGGCGCAACGGATCTTTCAGGAGATCGGCGCCTGCGAGGAACGGCTCCTCCAGCATGTCCGCCCAGCTACCACCGACGAACCCCTGGATCCGGGCTGGCGTCCCATCGATCTGACCCGCGACTCCTTCGAACCGCGAGACCAGGAAGATTGGGCCCCATGGCCAATCGGCCTGACCGTCCTCTACTGGTGGCGATCAACTTTCTGGCACGCCACCACGACACGCGAAGGCGGAGGACCTGATGGAACCCCATGACCGCCAACGTCAGCTGGAGATCGACGAACTCATCCGCGCCGGCGCCAACATCCAAGCGCTCGAACACATCCGGACGGCATACGACTGCACTCTGCACGAGGCGGTCGACCTGCTCAACGAGCGCTGGACGCAGGTCCACCACGGAGACCAAGCCGATTGATGCCATCGGCCCGCCAACCAACGAGACACCTCAGCAGGCCACCCATCGAGCATCACAGCAAGCCAGCGGAGCAGCGACTCCGACAAGGCTTCATGGGACACGGCCACTGCGGCGAGAACCTCCGATGAACTGTTTGATCCACAGGCGGCACCTCAACAGGCCACGGCACCTCCGCGGCGTCGGCGGCGTCGGCGGGGATGAGGGCGGGGGAGTGGTCGAGGTCGTCGGCCGGCTCCTGCAGCAGGTACTGCACCCCTTCCGGTTTAGGGGAACTCAGGGCCGGTTCGATCGGCGAATGGCGCGGACACGTTCCATGTGAGCATCCTCTCGTAGGCGGGCGGGTCGGTGCCGGATCCAGCCGCCATCGACGTGCAGGCTCTGACCGGTGATGAAGCCGGCGTCGGGGCCGGCCAGGAAGGTGACCGCCGCGGTGACGTCCGACGGCTGGCCGCGCCAGGGAATGGTCTCTCAGCCTGGAGATGCAGCGGAGGAGTGGTTGATCGACCGGTATCGCGGGAGACGGCGTTTTTTGAACGTACGATCCAGATAGGCTACGGTAGGGGTCATGGCAAGGACCCGGGAGTTCGACACCGAGGCGGCGGTGAGTCGCGCGATGGAGCTTTTCTGGACGCGTGGCTATGAGGCGACCACTGTGCGCGATCTGACCCAGCTCCTGGGGATCGGACAGGGGTCCTTGTATGCGGCGTTCGGCGACAAGGACGGCCTCTACCGGGCCGCCCTGGAGCACTACCGCACCACGCTCGCGGCGGCCGCCCTGCGCAGCCTGCGCGAGGGGATGGATGCCCGCTCGGCGATCCGTACGATGCTGGCCGAGCGGGTCCGCATCGCCGTCGAGCACGAAGGACGGGGCTGCCTGGCGATCAACGCCGCCTGCGAGCGCCTGCCGGAGGACCCGTCGACCCGGCGCATCGTGCGCGACATGCAGGATGCCGCCCGCGACGCGATCGCCGAGGTGCTGCGGGTCGCGGCGGAACGGGGCGAGATCGCGGCGCGTCGCGACCCGTACACGCTCGCCGCCTTCCTTGTCACCTTCCTCAACGGCCTGCTGGTGTCCGCGAAGATCACGCCGGACGCTCGCGCCCTCGAATCGCTCGTGGAGGTGGCGCTTGCCACCCTCGACTGAGTTTTTCATGCCCACAATCTGTATCAAGCGATCCACAATAGGGAGTACCTGATGTTCGATCATGAAGGGACACTCGTCCGCACCGGCCGCGCCGCCGCAAACGGGACGAGCCTGCACTATCGGACGGCCGGCTCCGGTCCGGCGGTGGTTCTGCTGCACGGCGTGCCCAAGACCGGCTACCACTGGCGCCACCTCGTCCCGAAGCTGACGCCCCAGTACACCGTCGTCGTCCCCGACCTGCGTGGCCTCGGTGACTCCGCCCGGCCCGCGGACGGATACGACTCCGCGACGATGAGTGACGACATCGCCGCGCTGATGAGCGGTCTCGGCCACGAGAGCTACGCCGTGATCGGCGAGGACTGGGGAGCGGTGATCGGCTACCAGCTCGCCGCCCGGCACCGCGACCACGTCACTGCCCTCGTGTTCGCCGAGGCGCTGTTCCCCGGGTTCGGCTTCGAGGACCACGCCGCGCTCACCACCGAGAACGTCTCCAGCGGCATGCATCTGTGGCATCTCGGCTTCTACTTCCAGCCGGACGTACCCGAGATGCTGATCGCCGGGCACGAGCGCGAACTGATCACCCACATGATCAAGTTCGAGCGCAGCCGTCCGGACAGCGCGACCCCCGACGCGATCGACGAGTACGTCCGCTGTTACTCCATGCCCGGCGGCGTCCGCGCGATGCTCTCGATCTACCGGGCGATGCTCGTCGACGCCGAGCAGAACCGGCGGGCCGCGCAGCAGAAGCTGGACATCCCGGTGCTGGCGCTCGGCGGTTCCGCGTTCATCGGCGACCGCAACGAGTCGCAGATGCGACTCATGGCCCACGACGTCACCGGTCACGTCTTCGACGCCGGCCACGACCTCGCCGAGGAGGTACCCGAGGAGATGGCCGACGTGGTCCTGCCGTTCCTGGCCCGGACACCTGTGACCTCGCGGGCCGCCTGACGCCGCTGTGGCGTCTCACCGGCGTTCCTGATTCGCCTATCGATCGCAGTCGACCAGCCCGACCCGCGAACCCGGGGCGCTGGCCGAGCCCGAAAGCCTGGTCGGGGCCGTGATCGTCGGCCGTCCAGTGGCCTGGGCTCGCTCACCCCTGATCGAGCGCGAACCGGCCCTACTCGACACCACCCGGTCCGACGACGGCGTCGTCGAGGGGCTACGGCCACCGCGCGATCCAGCGGCTCGCAACACCGAGAAAGAACCGGCACAAGGGCGGAGCGCACCTGTGCATCGCCCACCCGGCCGACCAGCTCACCCCCGACCAGCGAGAGGCCTTCCGCACGCACGCCCGCGCCGAGGCCAAGGAACTGGGGCCGCCGGCGGCGCCGGGCGGGCTCGCGTCGTGCTGGCGCCGCTCACCGGAGCCGGGGTGTACTGCTGGACGGCACGCTGGTACGCGCTCTGCTGGTGCCGGCGATCATGCAGGTGATGGGCGCGGGCAACTGGTGGTCACCCTGGTCACCCGTACGCCCCGAAAAGAGCCCTTGGCTGAGCTCTCCGCAAGCCCAGGGCGACGCTCCCTGACATTTCACCATCCGGGTACGGTTACCTCCGACCAGCCCTGGTTGAGCTTCCCGTCACAGGGGAACTGTGCGGCCCGCGCGCCATCCTCGATGGAGGCGTTGGAAATGCCCAGACACATCGAGCTCTTGCGGTTGACCAGTGCGAAGACGCCTGCCGGGTAGCGGCTGTCGGCACGCTGCAGCCAGTCCTGGTTGATGTCGCCGGCCGGGTTCGCCAGGATCGCCGACGCGTTGGCCGCGGTGCTGCCGCCATTGATTCCCATGTTCAGGTTGTACTCCATGTTCTCGTAGCTGCGATAAAGGCCGTCGGGGATGCGGCACCAGTACTGCCAGAGGACGAAGGGGTGGGGGCCCCATTCGGCGTCCTGGACGACCGTGGTGCCGAAGCCGCCCTGAGCCGACAGGACCTTCCCGGACTTGAAGTTCCTGTACATGAAGGGGCCATCGCCCACGCATAACGGGGCCAGAGCCCGTACGCCGCTCTCGGAGGAGCTCGCATGAGCGGTCACCGGGTGGGCGGCCGGTATCAGTGCCGCGGCCATGATCACCGCGGCGGCTTTCCTGGTGCCTGGTACACGCATGGTGCGTCTCCCTTGCGTCCGGTTCTTGGCCGGCCGGACAAGTCGCGCGGGCATGACGTCCCCGTACGTACTCGTCCGGCTCTGGCGAATCCCAGCATCGGGGCGTGGCCGTCAGATGATGAGGGTGTTTCGGCCTCCGCCGAAAGACGCTGGTACGCGGGCGGGCCGCCCTGCGAGGAGTCCGGCACCCAGTTCGGTGGGATAGTGCAGCACCAGGTTGATCTGCCGGACGCTGGCGATCAGGTTGGCCTGGCGGAGCACGTGGGCGTGCTCGCTGGCCGTGGACGGCGAGACCCGCGCCCGATGAGCCAGCTCGCCGGTGCTGCAGCCCGGCGCCTGGGCGACACAGCTCAGAATCTCCGCTCGCGTCCGCCCCAGCAGCGCCGCCAACACCTCGTCCCCGGTGGTGGTCGCGGCGGCGATCGGCGCCGCGCGGCGCGGGATCGGGTAGGCCAGGACCGGCGGCAGCGCCGGATCCACCAGCGCCACCGGGTTGCCCCGGCAGAAGTACGACGGGATCACCGTCAGCCCCCGCCCCCTCAGGTGGATCTCCCGGTCCAGGCCGGCCGGGTAGTCGACCTCCAGCACGGGCGGGCGCCAGCGCATCGTCGGCGGCAGGTGGGCGAGCAGTTGCTCGGCACCGCCGGTGACGAGGTGCCGTTGCAGGATGGCGCGCTCGTGGGCGAGGGCGGGCTCGGCCTGCGACCGGTGCGGTGCGAGCACCGCCTCGCAGTAGCCGGCCACGGCCTGTCCGAGCCGTCTGATGGCCTGCGGACTCCCGCGTGCGAGGTCGATCGGCCCGGAGAAGGGCAGGCCGGCGCCACGGCGCAGCAGCTCCATCTCGGCCCGCATCCGTGTGCCGGGCGTTTCCGCGAGCGCCTGCAGGGCCTGCTCGTCGCCGAGCTGGGCTTCGATCGGGGTGAGGAAGTCGGGGAAGTACGGCCCTCTGGGCGCGAGGGGCAGCAGCAGGGAGCGGACGGAGGCCAGCAGGCCGGCTTCGGCCAGCCGGGCCCGGGCCTGCCGCCGCCAGCCGGTCATGGCCGGCCCGCCGTCGCGGGTATGCAGCCGGTGCAGGCTGCCCAGCATCTCCCACAGCAGGTCGGTCCGGGTCGCCGGCCGGGTGAGCGCGAGATCTTCGGAGGTGAAGACGATCCTCAGCACGCCGCCGTAACGAGGTGGCATGTCCCTTCCTTCAAGTGGATGGGGAGGTGCACGTTCCTGACCATACCGATTGCCCGGTCCTGGAGAACAGTGTCAGAGACGCCGGGCATCCGCACGACGCCATGGAAGCCCTTCCCCGTCCCGACAAGCAATTTCCGAGATTATGCACACCATCCGTCACGGGAGTCGCGCCGGGTGCCGAATGCCCTCAACCCGGACCCGCGATAGGGCACGCCCTGACGTTCTCAAGATCGACTCATGTCCGGTTCTACCCGTATCGCGGGACCGCCGGTGTGGTACTCGAGCCACACCGGCAAGCGGTCACCCAGCTCGCGCGGTCAGCGTCTCCTCCGCGACCAGACCACCGCCGGCGGGCCGCTGCGCATGCAGGTGCGTCAGGTTCAACCTGACAGAACTGCAGGGGGCGGTTCCCGCAAACCGAAAACCGCTGGAGGTGGTGGCTTTTGGCCTGGAGCTCGGGGGCGCCGTTCAACCGGCCCCGCCTGGCGCCACCACCACCTGGCCGGCCTCGGCCGCTACGTGAGTCTGGATGAGGAGACCTTCGCTCGCATCACCGCCGAACACGACCCCGCCGCCCGCCGACGCAGCGACTTACCAGACCAACCTCGGCCCCTGACATCGGCCCGACCGGCGATCGCGAGCTCGGCCGCATTGCGGCAGCCGGTTGCGAGCGATCAGGCCCTTGCAGGCTACGTATTTCCGCTCGACAAGAGTAGGTAGTGGATGCCGAGGCGATATCTCGCGGCGCCTGACAGGCTCGACGGCATGGCAAAGACAACGAGCAAAGTGATGCGCGGTGTGGCAGTTGTTGCGGTCGGCGCGGCGGTCTCGCTGAGTGTGCCGTCCGCGGCGACGGCGCAAGGGGCCCATCAGAGGTGCGGGCGGGTGACCGTTGACAAGAAGGCGCCGGTGATTGGGCGGGCCAGCGTCTTCGTAAAGGCGTCCCAGCGGCGGATCTGGAAGTTGCACACCTCGATCGACAAGTGGGACACCTGGATCCCGGAGATCACGCCGGCGCACAAGCGGACGCCAGGGCCGCTGCGGCGGGGATCGGTGTTCGACTGGTCCCCGCAGAACATGAAGGTCACCTCTACGGTCATGCGAGTCGAACCGCTGCGGTGCACGGCGTGGGGCGCGCCGGTGAACGGTATTGACGGCGTGCACCTGTTCACGTTCAAGAAGGTCCGGGGCGGCGTGATCGTCACGACTGAGGAGTCCTGGGCGGGCAAGACAGTCGAGGCGGATGTCCCCAGCTTCCAGACGCTGCTCCAGACAGGTCTTGACGACTGGGTGAAACGGATCAAAGACACCGCCGAAGGTGCGTAGCTCGTCTTTCAGCCGAGGGTTGGTCTCCTGACTCGTCGGCGGAGCAACCCAGCGTTACGGCTCAGCGTCAGCCTTCCTGCTGACGAGGACGGCTTCCTCGGCCGGCGTGCCCGAGCCGCGCTGCGCGGTGCTGGGCGAGCACTCGTTTTGGATCACCTGGTCACGAGCGCTCTGGAAGGCGATGGGCAAGGCGCAGCGGCGTGCCGTCGGCGCGGGTAGTCGGGGGACCCGTGTGACGGCCCCTCGGCATTGGGGCCCCTGGGGGCGCGCCGGGAGCATCGTCGCCGGCTCGCGTCTTGGCGAGACGCCGACCGTGGGCCGGCCGAAGGGCATTGCTGCCGAAGTCGCCCCCTCATCGAGGACCGTCCCGTGATCCAGGATGGTGCGTAGGGCGTCGCTCAATGTGTGGCCTCGGCCTCGGCCAGCGGGGGCAGATGCCGGATGGTGGGGCTCAGCGTGGCGCCCAACGCCACGACCGCCATGACGGACGCGATCGACAACAGGGCGGCCGTCACACCCCAGCGGTCCAGGATCAGTCCCGAGGCGAGCGGCCCGACCGGGGTCACCGCGCTGCCGATGAGGGCGAGGCTGCTGATCACGCGGCCCTGTAAGTGGTCGGGCGTGATGGTCATCTGGTAGGTGTACAGGATCGCGTTGGCCGCCGGGGCCAGGAAGAACGCCGCAGCCAGTAGCGGCCCGATGGCCCAGACGGTGGGATAGACGGCCATCGCGGGGATGGCCGCGGCGGCCACCCAGAACATCGCCAGGACGACCGCCGCCGGGTTGCGCCGCTGCAGCCGGGGGGCGGCCAGCGCGCCCAGCAATCCCCCGGCGCCGGAGATCGCCATCATCAGGCCGACATCGGCCGGTGCGGCGCCGCTCTGCCGGGCGGCGACGATCGCGGTGAGGGTCAGCGCGGAGAACACCAGGCTGAAGCCCGCGGCCGTCGCCAGCAGGACGCGCAGGAACCGCTGCCGCCAGGTCCAGCGCAGGCCCTCGGCGATGTCGCGCAGGAGCGTGCGCGAGCGGTCCGCGGCCGTGGTGGCGGGCGTCGGGTCTTTGATGAGGAGGACCGCGGCGAAGGACAGCAGGTAGGCCAGGAGCTCTCCGACCAGGGGGACCGTTCTTCCCAGGTTGAACAGCAGGCCGCCCAGCGGAGGGCTGGCGATCGAGGCTCCGTACTGGCGGGCCTCGTTGTGCGCGAGGGCCTGAGGCAGGTGTTCGGCGGGAACCACGCGCCGTAGCATCGCCGTCTCCGCCGGGTGGAAGAACACCCCGCAGGCGCTGCTGATCACAGCCGCGGCCAGCAGCATCCGCCAGTCGAGCAACCCGAGCAGCGAACCGGTGACGGTGGCGGCGAGAAGAGCGGCTCGCATGAGGTCGCAGCTGAGCATCGTGCGTCTCCGATCCCACCGGTCGACGAGGGCGCCCGCCGGCAGGCGCAGCGCGATGCCGGCGGCCATCGCGGCAGAGCCGATCAGCCCGGCGTGGACGGCTGAACCGGTCAGCTCCAGCGCCAGCAGGGGGTAGGCGACGGAGGCGACCTGGGAGCCCAGCGTCGAGGCCAAGGCGGCGCTCCAGAGCAGGACGAAGTCGCGGTTGCGGCGCAGTGGCTCACTCATGATCGCGATTATGTACATTTTTTAAAAAATGTACAACTTCGAGTTGTACGGAACTGCAGTATTGTGCAGACATGGATGCCGAGGCAGTGCCCTTCACCGAGGCGCGCGCCCAGCTTGCCGAGCTGATGGGGCGGGTGGCCTACGGCGGCGAGCGGATCGTGCTCAGCCGCCATGGCAAGCCGGTGGTCGCTTTGGTGTCGATCGCCGATCTGGAAAGGCTTCAGGCGATGGACGGCAGCGGCGCTGAGCAGATCATCACCCTGGGGCGGTCGTCGTTCGACCACGCCGGACCACCGCCCGCCGCGCCGCCACGCCGTTTGGACATCGCGGCACAGGACAGTCCGCCGGGCGACGCCTCCTGCTGAATCTCCCCGCACCGCGTGTGTACGCGGTGGCCCGTAAGGCGGCCCGCATCGGTGAACAGCCAGACAACCTGATCAGCGGTGGGCGGAATCCTCAGTCGGGCTTCGGCGTGGCAGTGACACCCAGCCTGCGCGGGGGCGTTGCCGTTGCTACGGCGCTGGGCCGGGGCCATAGGTGCGGTGGATCAGTTGAGACGCAGGAACGACGGTCAGTCCGCAGCCTGAACCGCATCATCGTCGGCGAGAATCCGGTAGACGCCGGCGACGGATGGATGCCTGCCTTTGTTCTTGCCCGTAGGGATGACCAGCTTGCCAGCGATATCAGGCACGGCCACGCCACGGGTGCGCAGCGTCGGCGCACAGTCGACTCCCCGACATACGAGGACGCCGATCGCCGTGGGGGTGAGGGTCCGCAGCAGGGACTCCTACTGGCAACGGAATCTGGCGCTAACGGGGTTCACACAAGTCAGCAGGTTTTCGAGTGGCCTTTCGTTTTGGCCGCATTCGACGCGTTAAGGGGCCATGCTGGGCCTTATGCGGTTGATCCACATCGTGGCATGCGCCGTCGTCAGCATCCTGCTGCTCGGGCTCGTCGGCTGGCCGGGCGAGACCATGACGCCGGTGGGGGACTCCTCCTATCCCTGGCGTCCGGCGGGGCGGGGGACGCCGTCGATCGACGTCGTCGGCAGGGCTCCCTTCGCGGCCGAGGTCTACGGTGACGTGGCGGTGCGTTCGCGGTGGGGCCTGCGTACCGAAGGACTGGTCGGAGAGCGGATCACGGACGGATCCACGGCCTGGCGGTACGAGAACGCCTGGGCCGACGACTCGCTGGGGCCCGTCCGGGTGAACGATCGCCGGGTCGCGGGCATTTGGCGGGACGGCCGGGTCAGCCTCATCGACGTGCCGGACGGCCGCATCGTCTGGCAGGCCGACCTGCCGCCGGGCCCGTACCACGAGGCCAACCGGGCCTACGACGAGGAATGGGGGGCGGCCTGGGAGATCTCCGTGGCCAGGGACGGCTCCGTTCCCCTCGTGGTGGTCCTGCACGACGGCCGACTCGACGTGCTGGACGGCCGCACGGGGACGATCCGCTGGTCCTACCCGTCTGCCTCGTCCGCTTCCTGCCACACGGGAGACCCCGTCCTCGGCTCGGTCCGCAGCGCGGGCGAGACCGTGCTCGTCTTCCAGGACTGCGCGGGCGCGGAGTCGAACGTGGCGCTCAGCGCCGCGGACGGCAGGCGGCTGTGGGGGTTCGACGGGGGAGAGTTGTGGCACGCGCGTGCGCTCGGTGCAGATCGCCTGGCGTCGGTGGACGATGGCGGCGCTCTGGTCGTCCGCAGGGTCCAGGACGGGAAGGTACTCTGGCGCGTCCCGTCGGCGGGGCTCAAGGACAACCCCTACGGGGACGCGATGGGGGCGTCGGACGAGTTGGTGACCGTGCGCTCGGAGACCGAGGTGGCCGCCTACCGGATCGCCGACGGCGAGGTCGCCTGGCGCCGTACCCTGGGCGACGCGTGGAACGGCACCGTGCTGACGGACGGCGTGGACACCTACGTCGCCGAGGACGCGAGGACGCTCGTCAAGCTCGACGCCCGCACGGGACGCATCATCGACCGGCACCGCTTCGAGGACGACATCACCCCGCGATGGATGCGCGACGGCCTGGCCGGGATCGGCGTGGGCACCGGCGACGACGTGGTGATCGGCTGACTCGTCCCTCGTAAGCCCGCTGCGCCCGGGCGAGCGCGGCCACCGCCTGGTTCAGGCATGAACGACTGAGCCGATCGCAGTGAGCCCGCGACCGGTGGCGCAGATCACGCTCGGTTCAGCCGGTTGACGAGGCGGGCCGTCGGTGGCAGATCAGGGCGGTGGTTTCGTGCTGCATGCGTACATGACCGCCCAGGGACTCGATCGTGCCGTGCACCACCCGCAGCAGTGCCGCGAGCCGTTCGGCCCCGAGCCGGAGGTGATCGCTCGACGTCGCGACGAGCCCGACCCACTGATCGGCGGTCAGAACGCGTTCCCGCCGGTAGACCTTCTCCTCGATCGGGGAGAAGGCGTCGCGGCCGGACAGCGGCACACGTTCGGAACGGGTCGTGTCCCGTGGCCCCCAGACCCAGACGATCTCCGGCGCGTGCTGCTCGTACACGCGGGCGAACGCCGAAGCCACCGGCTCCTCGACCTGCGAGGAGTTCCAGAACCACGCCATGGTGCCACCGGTGGCCAGCACCCGTGCGGCCTTCGCGACGCCGGCGTCGGGGTCGATCCAGTGCCACGCGTCGCCGCAGGTGAGGAGGTCGAAGCGACGCCCCGCGTCATCCCAGGCCTCGAACGGTGCGACCTCCACCTCGACGCCGTGGCCCCGTGCGACGTCGGCCATGCGCTCGTCCGCCTCGACCCCCAGCACCGCCAATCCTCGCCTGGCCAGCGTCCGGGCCACTTTGCCGGTGCCGCATCCGACGTCGAGCACGCGAGTCGGACGGCCCGCCGTGAGTTCGTCGATCAGCTCGTCCGGGGCCTCCGGGCGGTACCGGTCATACTGCTCGGCCACCGACCCGAAGGACGTGCCACGTGCGCGGTCCAGATGAAGCTCATGAGATTCCATGATCCGACCATACGAGCCCGCCGCGCGGCAGAGTCAACACCTGACCGTGGTGACGCTGTCGCCGGGATCCGCGTCATCCATGCCGACCCCGTCGCCGACCTGCGGCGGCGGGGTGCGGACGTGGGGCGGGCGGTGCGCTGGCACAGCGAGGACCGCGTGAAAGGCGGGTCCGATGGCCGCATGCCGTTACCCGGATGCGCGGAGCAGGCGGACGGCGTCGGCGATGACCACCCCGTTCGCGGCGTTGCTCAGTTCGACCCTGCCCACGCCCTCGGAGATGCGGTACGTGCCGAGCGAGACCCAGGAGCCGCCGCGAGGCTCCGTCGCCCCGCTCTTGCCCTGATCGATCCGCACGAGCGTGGTCCCGTTGGCGTGGCGGATGCTGAAGGGTGCGTTGCTCGCGCGGTTGGCGTGCGCGGTGTAGGAGACCTGTACCTCGTAGTCGCCGGTGTGCGGGACCACGGGCCGCCACCGGACGACGTGTCCGCCCGTGCCGGAGGGCGCGTAGCGGTAGTCGCCGCCCCGGTAGCCGGGCACACCGGAACTGGCCGACCAGGTGCCGCTGATCACCTCGTAGCCGAGTTCGTCGTTGTCGACCACCACCTCGTCCCGGACATCGGGCTGCGAAGGCGCGGTTATCAAGCTCAGCGTGTCCAGCGAGACCAGCCTGCCGCCGCCCCGGCCCACCCCGGACGCGGTGAACCGGATCGTGTGCGGGCCGGCTGCCAGGTCGAGGCTGCCGAGTTGTACGACGTCGTAGCCGTCAGCCCGGTCAGCGGTGGTGTCCACCAGCGCGGCCCTGGGCTTGAGACCGTCGACCGTGACGGTGACCAGACCTCCGGCAGCACTCCGGAAGTAGCGCGACAGCAGCTCATAGGTGCCGGGCGTCTGGACGTTCACGGTGTATTCAAAGTAAGCGCCCGTCTGGGACGAGGTGAACACCACCCGGTTCCCCCCACGGGCCACCGGGTCTCGGACGACGGACATGGTGCCGCCGGAGGTGGAGGCACTGGCCGTGAGATCGACGAGACGTTCGGCGTAGCCGGGACCCCCGGACAGGCTGTCTCGGCCGTCGCTCAGCCATTCGAGCGAGAACCGGCACATGACCACCCGGCGAGGGAAACTCGGGTTGTCGCCGTCACGGCCGTACAGGAGCAGAATCCTTCCGTCGGAAAGCCGGCCGAGTTCGGAGTAGTACGACCGCCCCTCATGGATCACACGGCTGTAGCGGAAGGAGTGCGCGTCGTCGTAGCTGATCGATACGGTCAGGTTGGTACGCACCGGGGAGTCGGGGCGGCTGAACAGCACCCTGCTCACCTCGGACCCGCCCGGCCCGCCGGTGTAGCGCAGCAGGCTCGCATCCACGGCGTTGAACGTGCCGGTGGCGCCGTCCATACGCGGCGGCGACCAGGTCAGCCCGCGATCGGCGCTGACCGACACGATCCGCTGCCGGTTGCCGCCCGCCGCGGCCCGGCCGTTGATCAGCACCGTGCCGTCGGACCTCTGGACCAGCCTGGCCTCGTTGATGGGGTAGGCGGCGGAGACCGGCACCTCCCCGGTGGCCTGCCAGGTCCGGCCGTGGTCGTCACTGTAGATCGCCGCCACCCCGTAGAAGCGTTCCGTGACGGTGTTGCCCGTGACCTCGCGGCGGTGGCCGCAGTTGAGCAGCAGCCAGCCGTTGTCCAATTGGATGCCGTGTCCGGGGCCCGGGCCGTGCAGCGTCCATTTGTAGGGGAAATGGGAGAACAAACCCGACATGTCGCTCGGCTTGCTCCAGGTGAGGCCACCATCGCCGCTGGAAATCATGTACAGATCGCCGATGTCGCCGGAGCAGCCGGTATTCCCCGGCAGCCGGATGGACAGCATGTAGAACAGGAAGACGTCGCCGGTGATCCGGTCGACCACGAAGGTCGGGTTCCCCCACGACCGGCCGCCGATCGAGGCGACCAGCGTTCGCGTCGGCTCCCAGCTGTCACCGCCGTCGGGGCTACGGCGTATGAGCAGGTCCCGGGGGCCCGCGTCGCAAACCTCGTGCCGGCCTTCCGTGGCGACCAGGATGCTGTCGTCCGGCAGTACGGCCAGCCCGTGAACGTGGTAGCTCTCCAGCGGGTCCACCGTGTTGTCCCACAGCGTCGTCTCGTCGAACAGCATCGCCGATCGCCGTAACTCCGTCGCGCCCGCGGGTAACGCGGGGCCGAATGCGGCGGTCATCGACGCCGCGGCGACTCCGAGGCCGAAGGCCCTGCGGCTGATGAGGGGGTGACGGGGATCTGGCTGTGACATCTGGTGCCCTTCGTTTCAGGGGGATGTGGGGGCGAAACATGGTGTCGGTCGCGGGCTCAGGAGATCAGCATCGCGTGTCACTCTGGAAGTCTGCCGTCCCCATGAGCGGAACAGGACGGTCGAGCAGTGCGCCACTGTCTTCCAGCGCGGTGCGCAACTCGGCCACGTCGATGCCGGTGGGCGGCACGCCGGACCCGGCCGCGACGGCCGCCGCCGGCCTGGCCGGCCACCTCTGCCCCGGCACCGACGCAGGCCGGCCGAGCCGGCTGACCGGAACATTTGTCCAAGCCACCGGCGCGCACGGACGGCGACAGTGGGCCCATGAACATGCGGATTCTCATCTCCGGCGCCAGCGTCGCCGGTCCGGTGCTGGCGTACTGGCTCACCAGGCACGGCTTCTCCGTCACCGTCGTCGAGTACGCGCCGACCCTGCGCAAGACGGGCGGCCACGCGGTCGACCTGTTCCGGCCCGCGATGACCATCTCGGAGAAGATGGGCGTGCTCCCGCGGATCGAGGAGCGGGCCACCGGCGCGCACCGGATGACGGCCCACCGGGAGGGTGCGCGGCGTCCCGTACAGGTGGACCTCTCGAAGATCTTCAGCACCGCCTCCGAACGGCATGTCGAGATCATGCGCGACGACCTGAGCGAGATCTACTACGATGCGGCGCGCGACGACGTCGAGTACGTCTTCGGCGACTCGATCACCGCGATCTCGCCCGACGGCGAGGTGCGGTTCGAGAACGCCGCGCCGCGCCGTTTCGACCTCGTCGTCGGCGCGGACGGGCTGCATTCCAACGTGCGCCGCCTCGTCTTCGGCGACGAGTCCCGCTTCAGCGCCTACATCGGGGCCTACCTCGCCGTGCTGACGCTGCCCAACGCCTCCGGACTCGACGACGAGCTCGTCATGCACGTCGGCGTCGGCCGCACTGCCGGCATGTACGGCTCGCGGCACCTCGGCGACGCGCGGGCGTTGTTCCTGTTCCGGAGTGAGCGCGAGCTCGACTACCGCCACCGCGACGTGCCCCGGCAGAAGGAGCTGCTGCGTGGCGCGTTCAGCGGCATGCACGCCGACGTGGACCGCTGGCTGGACGAGCTCGATCGCACCCCGGCATTCTATTTCGACTCGATCACCCAGCTTCGCATGGACACCTGGTCGCGGGGGAGGGTGACGCTCGTTGGCGACGCGGGCTACTGCCCCGGCCCAGCAGTCGGCGGCAGCACCAGCCTGGCCGTCGTCGGCGCGTACGTTCTCGCCGGGGAACTGGCGCGGGCGGGCGGTGACCACGAGCGCGCCTTCCCCGCCTACGAGCGCGCGATGGCGGAGCACGTGCGGGGCAGCCGAGCGGGCGCGCTGAGCGCGGCGAAGACCCTGATCCCCACCTCCCGCCTCGGCACGTGTGGACTGGTCCAGGGCGCCCGCCTGATCTCCGCCCTGCCCGCGGGGCCCAGCCGCGCCCTCCTCCGCCTCGCCACCAAGAGCGGGCGCCTCTACAACTCCATGACCGTCGACGACTATCCTCCGTCGTTCACCGCACAGGTCGGCCTGGAAGATCACTGAACATCTTGTTCCGGGCGGTCGCGCCCGTTCTGCCCGCTGATCGGCTTCAGGCCATCACGGACCTGAACGCCGAAGGCGCCGAACAGGCCGGGCATGGGTGCGGGCGACCGGCTGGAGGCGGCATCGGAGTCCGGCGACGTGAGCCTGGATGAGGACCGGGCCCGGTTGCTGCGCGGCGAGTGGACGGTGCCCTGCCGGGGTCAACCTGTCCAGGCGTGAAAGAGCGGCTGGTTCCGCTGTCGTAAAAGTCTGTCACGTAGCAGAATGATCGTGTGACGGAGGTCATCCAGGCCGAGCCTATGCCGGCGACGGCGCGAAGTGCCAGGTTCATGATGACCCTTGAGGTGGCCTTCAGCCTCGTGGGGCTCGCGATGATGATCGGCACCGCAGCAGCTGCCTTCAGTGTCCCGTTCCTCCTGCTGATCCTTTATGTCGGCTCGATCACCGCGCTCATGGGCTGGTTGCTGTCGCGCTGGCCGTCGCGACGGAAGTTTGTGCGCTGGGGTGTCATCGCCGTCGAGGTGGTTGCGGGCGGCGGTTATCTCGCCATGGCCGCGCTTGATGGTGATCTCGGTTGGATCAACCTGCTCGGCCCGAACACGCTGCTCCCGCTGGCAGTCGTCGTTGCGTTGCTGATGCCCTCGGCAGCACGCTGGTTCGACCGCTGACCGGGGCCGCCACCCGGCACACCATCTGGGCTCACCTGCGCTGCCAGAAGCATCCATGCCCACATCCGCCTGCTCGGCCCGCGCGGTCGGCGGGCTATGCGCCGGTGATCAGGCGTCGTTCCAGGTCGATGATCGGCTCGATGCTCTGCAGGTCGTAGTTGCTCAGGATGACGGCCGTCCAGTCCATGTCGAGGTAGATGGACCAACTGGTGGATATGCCGCCTGCGCCACCTCCGTGGGTGATGATGCGCTGGTTGTTGTAGGTGGCGGCCACTGGCCCGTACGCCTGGAAGGTCTCCCCGCGCAGGGAGTTGCCGGAGGTGTCCTCCCTCAGGGGTTTGGCGGAGATCTTTCCGTTCACGTACAACTCGGTGTAGGGCCGGGCGGTGAGCTTGCCGCCTTGCAGTGCGACCGCGAAGCGCACGAGGTCCGGGGCGGTGGAGAAGCCGTTGCCGCCGCCTGTCCCCATCCATCCCCGGGCGGAGTTGCTGCCCTGGCCGGCGTCGCCGTAGACGGAGCCCTTGTCGAGGTTGCGGACGGCGTCGATCCGGGTGCCGTCCTTTTGGTACATGTACGGATGGGCGATGCGCCTGTCGGCCAGCCACCGGCGGCGGTCGTAGTAGGCGGAGTCCTGCATGCCGGCCGGGATGAAGACGTTCCGGCGGGCGTAGTCCTGGAACGACATGCCGGAGACCTTCGCCACGAGTTCGCCGAGCAGGGTGTAGCCCATGCTGCTGTAGGCCTTCTTCGTCCCTGGGGCGAACTCCAGCTCGAAGGTCTTGAGATTCGCCCAGAAGTCCGCCGTCTGCTCCTCGTAGCTGTTGTGGATCTTCTCCGGCGGCGGCTGCTCGCCGGCGCGCCGGGCGTCGCCCAGACCACTGGTGTGCGTGAGGAGATGATGCACGGTGATGTGCTCGGCCATCGCCGCCGGCAGGCCGTCCAGATGCTTGCTCACCAGGTCGTAGAACGTGAGCTTGCCCTGCTGAACAAGCTGCACGACAGCCAGCCCGGTGAACGGCTTGGAGGACGAGGCCAGAGCGTAAAGGGTGTCGATCTTGTTCGGGACCTTGCCTTCCTTGTCCGCCCAGCCATAGGCGCGGGCCAGGACCTGGCGGCCGCGGTGTGCGACCAGCACCGTGCCGGAGAACTGATCCTTGTCCGCCAGTTCTTTGATGTGCTGGTCGAAGGCGCCCCCGGGGCGCAGACCCTCGGGGATCCGGCCCGAGCCTGACGAGGGGCCGGCGTGCGCCTCCGCGGTTTCTCGCGCGGCCAGGAGGCCACCGGCCGCCAGCGGGACCGCACCCAGGAACCCGAGAGCCGACCGTCGCGAAGGGTCGTGGTCATGCGAGCGAAGCGACAACGCCATCGAAATCCTTTCACGAGGAGTGACCTGTGAGGGGATATCAGCACGCAGCGTGTTTCCTCGGCGTTTCCGTTGCCTTCGCGACAGGCCGAGCCGTCATCCCTTCCGCGGCCTGGTGATCGCCGCGACCGGGGTGGATCAGCCGGGCGGGCGCTGGTCTGCCGTTGTGTTCAGGCCGTCCAGGAGCAGGCCGAGGCCGGTGGTGAATCGGTCGCGGTCGTCGTGGTCGCGCAGGTCCGCGGTGGTGCGCGTCAGGATGCCTGCCTGACCCCGGTCTCAAGGTCCGCCCGGACATGATCGTGGTGTTCATCGGGGTGCTCCGCGGACTGCGCCTGCCGTTCGGCCATAGGTCATTCGAGCGCTCTTGACTGCCCTGGCACCTTTCTTCCAGAGCAAGGACGTACATGCACCGCACCTCACTCATCGCCGTCGCGATATCTCGCTCAGGTGGCACGGGGTTCGGGTGGCGAGGTCCAGGTGGAAGGGCGCGGCGAGGGCGTTGAGGTCCGCGCCCTCGATCCACATGGCGCTGAATCCCAGTGCCTACAGGCTCATCTCGGCATCCAGCCCCTCGGTGAAGATGGTCGAGACCAGAAGGTCGTGCAGGTAGGTCGGTGACTGCATGGCCGCCTCTCGGAGGAGGGGGTATCCCGCAGGACGCCCCGCACTGCGTGTCCGGACCGCGTCCGGGAGGCTTACATCTTGATCATCTGACAGCGCCGCAACAAGGTCTCTTTTCGGGTCCCGCACCCCGTCGGCAGATTGCCCGTTTTCATGGAGCAGGAGAGTCCAGGGCTCCGTTCCGCTGGTCGAGGGCGTCCTCGACCATCCGCCAGTCCAGGAATCTGAAGTCCGTGGATCAGTGTGCCGGGCGATGCCGGGCTTCATGCTCCTCTCGCGGTCAGGGTGATGCGTCGGCCTTTGGTCCCACGGGTGCACAGCTCCCGGCTGGCCGCGGTTGTCCCAGTCGATGGTGAAGTTGCTGACGGCGAAGCCGTTGCCCTCAGCGCTTTGCCAGGCGTTGTCGGGCATCATCGGTCCCAGCAGTTCGATGCCGCGGCGATCGGCGTGCGTACTTCCAGTCGATCCACGCTCGCACCGCCTCGGCCGCCTGCCGATCGGACAGTCCCTCGCCGAACTGCAGGATAGACACCAGCGCCAGCCGACCTGGAGACAGCGCTGGACGGCCCCGGGCGGAGAACGCCGCCGCGAAGTCCTCGTCCTGGAACAGGACATCCAATGCATCTCGGATACGGATCGCCAGGCTGCCCTTCGGGAAGGCAGCCCTAGCTACCGCCGGCGTGGCCGCCGGGATCTGATCCGAACCAGTCGAACGCAGCGACACCCACGGCTCCATCCGCGAGCAAAAACTCCATGCTCTGCCGCGCCGCGATCAATTGAAGCTTTGTTGAAGTGTCGGGCGGCCTGGACCCTCTTTTGTAGAGTCAGCTCTTGTCATCGTACGGCCCGGTCGAGGGAGGGCGATGCGAGTCGAGTTTCGGCTGCTGGGCGAGGTAGGCGCACGGCTCGACGGCAGGCCGGTCGACGTCGGACCGGCACGGCAGCGCTACGTGCTGGCTGCGCTGCTCGCGGAGGCGAATCGCCCGGTCTCCATGAAACAACTCGCCGAACGAGTCTGGGGTGACCCGCCGCTGCAGGCTGCGGGTACGTTACGCAGCTACCTGTCCCGTTTGCGGGCCGCGGTCCCGGTGACCGAGGAGTGGAGCATCGGGCGTCGTTCCGGCGGTTATCTCCTCAACGTCGACGAGACGGCCGTGGACCTGCATCTGTTCCGCCGCCTGCTGGCGCAGGCGCGAGGCGGCCAGGACGGCGCGGAGTCGCTGGCGCTGTACGAGCGGGCGCTGGCCCTGTGGCACGGTGAGGCGTTCGCCGACCTGGACACCCCTTGGCTGACAGCCCAGCGGCACGCCATTCAGGCCGAGCGCTTCGCCGCACAGCTTGACTATCAGGACATCCGGCTGCTGCGCGGCGAGGACGCCACCCTGCTCGCCGACCTCACGGCGCTGACAGCCGAGCATCTGCTGGACGAACGGCTGGCCGGTCAGCTCATGGTCGCGTTGTACCGGAGCGGGCGCCAGGGCGATGCCTTGGAGTGCTACGCGCAGATCCGGCACAGGTTGATCGAGACGCTGGGGGTCGATCCCGGCGCGGCCCTCCAGCGGCTCCACCAGCAGATCCTCGCCGCCGATCCGGTGCTCATCCCGGTGGCGGCCGATACGGCGCGTGCACCGGTTGTGATGATCGGCACCGCTCTGGTGCCGCGGACATTGCCGGCGGCTCCGCCGTTCTTCGTGGGCCGGGCCAAGGAACTGGCCGGTCTCGACGACGCGCTGAACGTACAGGTGACCAAGGGAACGGTACAGGCCGTCGCGGTCGGCGGCTGCGGCGGCATCGGCAAGACCTGGCTGGCCCTGCACTGGGCGCACCGGAACGCGGACGCGTTTCCGGACGGGCAGTTGTACGTGAACCTGCGCGGCTTCGACCCCTCCGACGCGCCGCTACCTCCGGCGGCGGCGATGCGGACCCTGCTCGCCGCCCTCGCCGTCGATCCGGTGGCGATCCCGTCGACGCTGGACGCGCACGTCGCGCTCTATCGCAGCCTGGTCGTCGGCAAGCGCATGCTGATCGTCCTGGACAACGCCCACGACACCACGCAGGTGACGCCCCTGCTCCCCAGCAGCCCGTCCTGCTTCGTGGTGGTGACCAGCCGGAATGAGTTGGCTGGTCTGGTGACCGGCCACGGCGCTCATCCGATCACCCTGTCCCCTTTCAGCGAGGCCGAGGCGCGATGGCTGCTGACCCACCACATGGGCAGCCGGCGTGCCGCTGCCGAACCCACTGCAGTGGCCGACCTGCTGGAACTTTGCGCGGGGCTGCCGCTGGCGCTGAGCATCATCGCCGCCCGCGCCATGGTCCGCCCCGGCTTCCCGCTGAGGAGCCTGGCCGAGAATCTGGGCAGGGACTCCGCCCGGCTGGACGCGTTGGACGCGGGGGAGCCGGCCGCTGACCTCAAAGCGGTGTTCTCTTGGTCTTATCGCACCTTGTCGGCACCGGCGGCCAGACTCTTTCGGTTATTGGGCATTCACCCCGGTCCGGACGCCGACGAGGAAGCGGCGGCCAGCATGGCCACCCTGGACCGTGCTCAGGCGCGACGGTTCCTGGCCGAACTGACGCGCGCGCACCTGCTCATCGAGCACCGCCCAGGCCGCTACGCCTTCCATGATCTCCTGCGCGCCTACGCCGCGGAGCAGGCGCTCGCCTACGATACGGAGACCGACCGCCGGGCCGCGTCGCACCGCGTACTGGACCACTATGCGCACACCGCGCACGCCGCCATGCTGCTGCTCTATCCACACCGCCACCCGATCACCCTGTCTGCGGCGCACGCGGGCGTGCGGCCGACGGTCCTGACGGACCCGCACCAGGCGATGGCCTGGTTCACCGCCGAGCACGCGGTGCTGATCGCGGCCGTACGCCAGGCCGCCGACCTCGGATTCAGCACCCTCACCTGGCAGCTCGCCTGGACCTTGGTCACCTATCTCGACCACCAGGGACGCTGGCAGGACCTTCTCGCCACCCAGCAGACCGCGCTGAGCGCCGCGCAGCGATTCGGCGATCGGCTCGGCCAGGCTCACGCCCACAGCGGACTCGTACGCGCCTACACCCGGTTCGGCCGCAATGACGACGTCCGCTTCCATGTCGAGCAGACGCTCAAGCTCTTCAGCATGCTCGGCGACCGGGTCGGCCTGGCCAACGCCCACCGCGGCGTTGCCTCGCTCCTGGAGACCCAGCACCGGTATCGAGAGGCGCTCGACCACGTGGAACAGGCCCAAGGCCTCTACCAGCAGGCCGGTCACCAGGCCGGGCTCGCGCACGCGTTCAACGCGATCGGCTGGTACCACACCCTGCTGGGCCACCACGACCAAGCCCTGATCCACTGCGAGCAAGCCCTCGGCCTGCACCGCGAGCTCGGCCACCAGCACGGCCAGGCCACCACCTGGGACAGCCTCGGACACGCCCACTTGCATCTCGGTCACCACGACCAGGCCGCCGCCTGCTACGAGCAGGCCCTGAACCTGTTCCGCGAAGTCAGTGACCGCTACAACGAGGCCGCCACCCTCGTTCGCCTGGGCGACGCCCACCAGGCCGACGACCACGACCGGCAGGCCGACGACGCCTGGCGTCGCGCCCTTGAGATCTTCGAGCAGCTGGGCCACGCCGACGCCGACCGGATCCGGGCCAAGCTCCACGACCGGACGGAACGGTAGCGCCGTGCTGGTCAGAGCCGTCGTGACACGATGCCGAACACCCGATCGCAGGCGATGTACCCCAGCTGCCGGGAGTCGGTGGATTGGTCCGTGTTGTCCCCCAGCACGACCATTTGCCCAGGTGGCACATGTTCCTCGAATACCTGTTCCAGGGCGGGCGCGCGATCCCGCGGTACCGGATCGCCCGCCACCGCGATGACTCGCTTGAGGATCCACCCTTCCGGGTGCCCGGGCGACGTCACGGACCGGTAGTCGGCGAACACCACGCACTGCCCGGTCCGTACCAGGGTGTGCCGACGGAGCAACAGGCGTTCTCCAGGGTGGTACGTGGGGATCATGCTCTCGCCGCGTACGGTGATCACTGCGTACCGTCGGCGCAACCAAAGAGCCCCGGCCGCGAGCAGCAGGCAGAGCAGCACGGGGACGGCCACGGCGATCATGACCGGCTCTTTGTGGCGTATTCGGAGGCGGACGACGGCTCATTCGTGTCGGCGTAGCCGGCGGCCTGAAGGGTGAACATGCGGGCGTAGGCGTCGCCCATCGCGATGAGCTCGTGGTGGGTGCCCTGTTCGACAATGACCCCGTCGGCGAGTACGACGATGTGGTCCGCGTCCCGGATGGTGCCGAGGCGGTGGGAGATCAGCAGGCTCGTGCGGCCCGCCCGCAGCTCCCGAAGCCGGGTGTGCACCTCATGCTCGGCCTCGGCGTCCAGGCCGGCGCTCGGCTCGTCCAGGATCACCAGATCGCGATCCCTTCTCAGGAACGCTCTGGCCAGTGCCACCCGCTGCCACTGACCGCCGGAGAGCGCCATTCCGGCTTGCGCTTCGCCTGATTCGGCTTGGCTGCGGAACGCCCTGGTCAGCAGCGTGTCGTAGCCGCGGGGCAGCGCGGCGAGGGTGTCGTGCGCCCCCGCCTCCCGAGCGGCCAGCTCGATCCTGTCGTGATCGTTGAGCGCGGGCAGGTCGCCGACCGCGATGTTGTCGGTCGCGCTGAACTCGTAGGCCATGAAGTCCTGGAACACCGCCCCCAGCCGGGCGCGCAGTTGGTCGACCGGCACGTCGCGGATGTCCACGCCGTCCCACCGGATGTCGCCGCGGGTGGGGTCGTAGAAGCGGCACAGCAGCTTGACGATCGTGCTCTTGCCGTCGCCGTTGCGCCCCACCAGCGCGACCGTCGCCCCGTGGGGCAGGAACAGGTTCACCCCGCGCAGGACCCACGGATGCTCGTCGGAGTAGCGGAACCACACGTCATGCAGCTCGATTCCACGGCGCAGCGCCGGCAATTCGCGAAGCTGCGCCGGGATCCGCAGATCGGGCTCGGCGGTCACCACCGCCTCGTAGTGGCGGAACAGCAGCAGCTGCTGATGCAGCTGAGCGATCGCACCGACCAGTCCGGCCGCTGACGCCTGCACCCCGGCCGTGGCCGCGACGAACATCGAAACGTCACCGACGGACAGCGCGCCCCGCCCGGCCGACATGATCACCCAGACCAGGCCGCCGCCGGCGACGAGGCCGGCGAGCGCGATCAATCCACTTTGCCGCAGCAACTCGCCGCGATCCATCCGGCGGCGGGTGGCGTTGCCGCGCCGCACCTCGTCGAGCATCCGCTCGCGCAGAAAGGCGCCGAGTCCCAGCAGCCGGATCTCCTTGGCGGCCTGTACGGTGCCGAGCAGCCCCGCGTAGAACAGTTCACGGCGCTGAATAGGGCTGATGTTCCACATCATTGAGGTACGCTGCCGGACCAGCCGCAGCTCGACGAAGAACGCGGGCACGGTCGCGGTCAGCACCACTGCGGTGAACCACGGGCTGATGACGGCGAGCGAACCGAGGAAACCCACCACCGTCAACACGCTCTGGACGACGCGGAATGTCGAGTCGACCAGCTGGCCCGAACTCGTCGCGCTCATGTCGGCCATCCGCAGCCGGTCCAGGAACGCCGGCTCCTCGAACCGCCCGATCCCGTCGAACCGGCCGACGGCGGCATACAGCGTGTCCTTGGCGCGCAGCCCGGCCCGGCGGTCGAGCTCCGCGCGCAGGTACTGGCCGAGCCGGGGACTGAGCGCGCCGACCATCCCCCACACCGCGATGCCACTGGCCAGTCCGACGAGTACGCCGAGCGGCCCGCGCGACACCAGCTGATCCAGCGCCGACCTCGTCATCCAGGCCACGATGACCGAAGTGAGCGCGCCCGCCACGGTCAACGCGAGGTAGAGCGCGATGTGCAGCGGGGCCGACCGCCAGATCAGGCCGGCCATCCGGGACGCGGTGCTCACACCAATGCCGGCAACCGGGAGAAGTCTGGCGCGGTCGCGACCACCATGCCGTCGATGGCCACACAGGCCGCGGGAAACGCGCTCACCCCGAACGCTGCGCACACCGGCCCACCGCCCGGATCGCGCACCACCCTGGCCACGTACGTCAACGCCGCGACCAGATCGGCACCATCGGAAGCCGATGTGTCGACCACCACCAGCACGCGCTCCCGGTCGCGTTCGCGGGCCCACTCCACCAGGCTCGGCAGTTGAGCGTGGCACGTCGTGCACCCCGAGGACAGGAACACCACCGCCGTGGTGCCGGTGAGCGAGCCGGTCGACACCGGCTCACCGTCCACGGTGGAGGCGGTGAACTCGCCGACCGCCGTTCCGACGACGGGAATATCGGTCGCGACGCCGACCTCGACGCTGTACCGCATGAGGTTGCTCAGGGTCTCGGTGTGGTCCCGCAGCCGCCGGATCACGCCGAAAGTCAGCAGCAAATCCAGCAGGCACAGCACGCCAACCAAGATCACCGCTACGGTCAGTACAACCATCAGTTCCGCCTTGTCATGGGATGGGGGCAAACAGGTCGATCACATCGTCGAAACGGATCACCAGCAGGGCAAGAACACTGGCTGCCGCGCCCGCGACGGCCAGCCCGACCGGCTCGGCGGCGAGGACGTCCCCGCTGACGAGCGCGAGCACCGCCACCACCGCGAGCAGGCCGTTGCGGACCAGATGCCGCCTGCCGAGCGGCATCTTCGAAGCCCCGAAACAGCGGCACGCGGTACGCTCGCCCCGCCGCAACGCGCCCGCGATACCGGCCCCGAACGCGACCAGCAGCACCACCGCCAAGCCGAGCCCGCCCTGGTGCAGGCGGGGAAGGACAAGGAGCACCGGAACCGTCGCCTCCAGCGTGATCACGACTGCGCTGACTGCTCTGCTCGTCGTACGCCACCGCGACGGTAACAAGTTGCGCGTGCTGGCGACGAACTCTGCGAACGCCGCCCGACCGCGCAACTTGGTCACCGCGGAGATCGCGAAGACCACTCCGAGTAACCAGTGGCCCGCGAAGCTCAGATATGTCACGGCGCGACTCTCACCACCGCGATGGCGCCTGGTGAGAGCACCGCGGCGATATCAACACCTGGAGAGGTACGGGGTCCAGCACGCGGTGCACGCCGTGCCGTGCAGCTGGTCGACCTGCCGGGTGCCGTACCAGGGCACCCAGCCCTCTCCGAATACGCAGCAGGCCTCGATGCTGCATTTGATCGCGTCGGCGGTCTTGTGCGGGATGATGCGCGCGAGAATCCGGTCGCTGAGGTGTCCGATCCCACTTCTGACTTTTGTCATCATGGTGTTGCTGCCTCTTTTCTCAAATCGTTGTGGAGCCCTTTGGCGCAGGCATTCGGATGAGAGTTGTAGCGGGGTCTGTCCTTTGGGCTGGATGCGGGTCCTCCGGTGTTCGGCGGCCAGAACATTGGGGGGTGCGAGATCGATGTCTCACGGCGCTCATGCTTTCGCATTGGCGTAGCAAGCTCGTTGTGGCTTCGTTGCGCCGGCCTGAGCCAGGCGCGCAACGTTACTGTGACTCGGTTTGCGGTGCGGCCAGGACATAGACGGCAAGCGCAAGGGTTGCGATCGACACAGCGGCGAACCAGATTCGCAGCAGCAACGGCCGATCCGCCAAGAGACTCATCAGCATGTACACCTCCTTCCACAGCGGACGTGATTCACAAAATCGGCGCCGGCCGTGACGCGGACCGGGCCGGCGTGTTGCACCAGGCCAAGGCACTGATGAGCCAGCAGATTCCGGCGAACATCAACAAGTCCCCAGGACTCAGCACTACTCCCAACCCTGGAACGGGAATGGCATCCGCGAAGATCCGCAACATGGTCTCCGCCGATGTCGTGTTCGAGGCCGCGATCGCCCGCTCAGAGAACCCGGCCTTGTGCGCAGCCCATGCCGAGAGCGGCATGCCTCCGTTCAATGCGATGGTCACGGTGTTCAGGGTGAACCCGAGCGCGAAGATACCCAGGCCAAGCCGGACGCCCTTGGACCTGGAGCGAAGATTGACAGCGACGAAGGCGCCTCCGAACAGCCAGATCAGCACCACCGGCAGCACACCATCGCCCGGCCGCAGGACCGCGGACGCCCACACCGGATCCGAGATCCGAACGAACTGCACGACAGCCGCAGCCCAGATGAGGGACAGGCCGCGCAGCCGGAGCGATGGGAGCGCGCGAAGCCCGCCGCGGCGGGTCGCCAGCACAAGCAGGGCAATGACAATGGGCAGCAGCGCAAGTGCCCAAAGGCGCCAACCTGGCACGCAACCTCCCATGACACCGGGGATGCCGGAAATCCGACACGCCATGACACCGTTCTTGTCGATGGCCATTTAGTGGACTAATCAGAAGACGTCAACGGCTGAAGTTGTGGTGCACGATCGGACCGCCGCTTCGACTTTTGTCATCACGGTGCTGCCGCCTCTTCCGCAAATCGTTGTAGGGTCCTTTGGCGCAGGCATCCGGATGAGAGCCGTAGCGGGGGGTCTGTCCTTCAGCTAGATGCGAGTAGGCCGGTATTCGGCGGCAGAACATTGGGGTGCGAGGTCGGTGTCCCGCTGCGCCCATAATTATGGATTGGCGTTGCGAGCTCGTTGTTGCTTCGTTGCGCCCCTGGTCCAGGCGTTGCTGAACGCTTTCGAACCGGCCCGCCAGGCGATAGGCGACATCAGGCGATACGCCGAGAGGGTCGACCTCGTCCGCACGCCCCCTCGCCGCGACCTCAGCTCCACCGGCTACGCGCCGGCACTGCGCCTGCCGAAATTTCATCCATGCAGGTCAAGCGGCGAGATCCGGCGTGGGCTTGGCGGCCCCGGCCGAGTGGTCCGGTGGCCTGGAGGTGCGCTCCAGGCCACCTGATGGCGTTACAGCACGTACCACATGAACCAGGTCGAGCCTTGCGCCTGCAGGGTGTCGGTCACTCCGACCGTCACCCGGTAGTCGCCCGCCTTCGTCGGCGTACCGGAGATCAGGCCCGACTGCGGATTGACGGTGAGGCCAGGAGGCAGCCCCGCCGCCGTGTACGTCAAGGCCCGTCCGCCGGGATTCGTGGCTTCGAGCTGCAGGCTGACCGCCGTCTTGACCGCGGTCTCCTGGTCTCCCGGGTTGACCGGATACGGCGTCTGGTCTCCGGGGAACGGCTGCCCGCCGCCGACCGACACGGCGGACCACGCCGCGTTGACCGTGTTGTACTCCAGGCTGAACGCGCCGAAGAGGTCCGCGGCCGCTTTCAGGGTCGCGACTCGAGCGGCGGCGTAATTGGTCTTGTCGGTGAAGTATTCGGCGAGCGCCCTGTGCCAGATCTTCGCCGCTTTGTCATTCCCGATGCCGGCGACCGGCATGTTGTTACAAGTCGGGCTGACATCGCCCTGGGCGGGGTTGCTGCCGACCGCGAGCAGGTAGAAGAAATGCAGGCCAGGGTTCTCGCTGCTCTGGGTGCTCGTGGTCCAGCAGCCGCCCGACGGATTGGCCATCGACACCGGCGCCGCGAACGTGCCTTCCGGGAATCCCGCGGCCAGGCGCTCGCCGATGAGGTAGTCCGGCTTGTCGATGCGATTGTTGGCGTAGAACTCGACCATCGTGCCGAATATCTTCGCGGTGGCCCAGGCTATCGCGTGCGATTCCGGTGGGGTGGGAAGGCTGGAGTCCCACCGGGTGGTGGGCAGGCCCGCCTCGGCGTGCGCCACGCCCATGCCGAAGGCGGCGCCGACCAGGTCCAGCGTGGCCGCATCGACCTGCCTGGCGTGATGGTCCAGCGCGATGTAGCTGTACGAGGCGGCGTAGATGATTCGGTCCGGTCGATCAAGGTCGGGCCTGGCCAGGGTGTACCTGGGCAGGGTAGCGGCGTCCGGGACGCCCGGATCCATTCCATAGGTGCCTATTCCTTGGCCGTCCCCGGCGATTCCGCGCCGTCCGTGCACGTCCGCGAAGTAATCCCACGCCTTGGCCGCCGCGTACTGTGCGTCCACGGCCATGGTGTCCCTGTCCGAGGCTATTCCGGTGCCCCAGTCGTTGTCCTGATCGGTGTACAGCACCGATACGGGAGCGGTACCGCCGACGGGCGCCTGCCGGACGCGATAACCACTCGCGCCGCCTCGTGCCGCGTCCTTCAGTTCGTACATCTCGCCGTTGTACGTGGTGTTCAACGAGATGGCTCCCGTGTGGAAGCCGTGACCGACCCCCGGCGCTTCCCTGGGGTCGGCCGCCGCGACGGGGATTCCCATCGTCGTGAACAGCAGACATACTCCGGCCACGGTCAGCCGGCGAGAATTGCGTAAGTTCATGTTCTCCCATTCGATTGATGAGTACCGATTCCCTTCGGTCGGGAAACAGTCGTGCGTCGAACCGGGACAAGCCCAGAACGCCAGCCGGACACCGAAACGCAATGCTGTGTCCGGCAAACGCTGTGTCCGGGCAGTCGCTGTTGCCGCGCGCCGAAATCGCGGATCGTGATCTGCCCGCCGCGTTCGCCGGCAGGGCACGAAGCTGCCCGGACTGCGCTCGCACCGACTCAGCATGCCCAGCCGGCGTTGTGGGAGCGTTGTGGGTTCATTGCGGCTGCCGCGCCCCTCGCGCAGGAAGCGCAGGGATCAGGTCGTACACGGGCACTGAGGGCGAGGCAGCGTCATGAACGCCGAACAGGCTCTGCGAGGCGCCGCCGTGCTGGCGGGGCGGATCCCCGGCATCGGCAACGAGAGGCCCGTTCCGTGCTGGGCTGGGAGCCCTCGGCCGTGTCCTGGCCAAGAAGTCCGAGGGTGCGGACCTGGGCAAGTCCACCGTCGGCATCGATTGAGGAGGCATCATCAGGAAATTCAACAAGTAACTTGGCAAAGTTGCTTGTTGAGTTCTATGGTGATGGGCATGACCGCGAACCCCGGGCCGCAGCAGCCTGCCGTGTCTGCCGCGACCGCGCAGCGACTCCAGGACGCGATGAAGCGGCTGCGGGCACGCCTGCGCGCGGAATCTGGACAGCACGCGATCGGCCTGACCGCCACGCAGCTCGGCGTCCTGTTGAGCGTCGTACGGGAGGGTCCCGTCACTGCCGCCCGGCTTGCCGCGCTGGAGCACGTCAGCGCGCAGGCCATCGCGCAGAGCCTGGCGGTGCTCAAGGCCGCGGGGCTGATCCACGGTGCGCCCGACCCCAAGGACGGCCGCAAGAAGCTGATGAGCGCCGATCCGTCGGCGACGGAGCTGATCGACAAGCTCCTGACCGGCCGCGCCTCCTTCCTGGCGCGTGCCATCGACCAGGTGGTCGCCCCGGGCGAGCGCGAGGACGTCGAGAAGGCGATCGACCTCCTTGAGCGGCTCGCCGACGCAGACCTCAGCGGCGGCGCGATATGAGGACCGCCGCGACGCAGGGCGGCGCTTCAGCGGGCAAGGCCAAGCGCGACTCCTTCGCGTGGCCGTTCACCACCCCGCTCTACGTGGGCTCCGCCCTCAACCCGATCAACAGCTCCATCATCGCGACCGCCATGGTTCCCATCGCCGCCGACCTGGGCGTCTCGGTCGGCGCCACCGCTGTCCTGGTCTCCTCCCTCTACCTGGCCAGCGCCGTCGCCCAGCCCACCGCGGGCAAGCTCGCCGAGGTGCTCGGACCGCGCAGGATCTTCCTGTCCGGCATCGTGCTGGTCCTGCTCGGCGGGCTGGTCGGCGGCTTCGGCCAGAACCTGGCCGTGCTGACCGTCGCCCGGGTCCTGATCGGCATCGGCACCTCGGCCGCGTTCCCGTGCGCCATGGTGATGATCCGGCGCCGTGCCGAGGACACCGGCTTGGGCGCCCCACCCGGCGGGGTGCTCGGCGGCCTCGCCATCGCGGGCATGGCCACCGCCGCCGTCGGCCCGCCGATCGGCGGGCTCCTGGTCGGCGCCGCGGGCTGGCGCTGGGCCTTCCTGATCAACATCCCGATCACCGTGATCGCCCTGGTGATGGCAGTGCGCTGGCTGCCCAAGGATCCGCCGCTCGACCGGGCGGACAGCGGCTTCCGTACCATCGCCGACCGGATCGACCTGCCCGGCATCCTCGGCTTCGCCACCTTCATGACCGCGCTGGTCGTCTTCCTGATGGGCCTGCCGGACCCTCAGTGGATCGCGTTCTCCGTCTTCGTCGTGGCCGCCGCGCCCACCGTTGTGTGGGAGCTGCGCACGCGGGCGCCGTTCTTCGACTTCCGCGGGCTTGCCGCCAACGGCGCCCTCGCCCGCACATATCTGCGTCAGGCCCTCACCCTGCTCGGTGTCTACTCCGTCATGTACGGCATGACCCAGTGGATGGAGGCCGCGCACGGCTTCTCCACCGTGCAGGCGGGACTTCTGCTGTTGCCGATGGGCGCGGTGTCCGCGCTGCTGTCCCGCCCGCTCGCCCGCCGCAACCTGGTCCGCGGGCCGCTGATCGTCGCGGCCCTGACCATGCTGCTCGGCTCGGCCGGCATCATGCTGCTCACCTCGACCAGCCCCGCGCTCGCGATCGTCCTGGTTTCCCTGATCTTCGGTGTCACGTCCGCCGCCACCACGGTCGGCAACCAGACCGCCCTCTACGTGGCGGCGCCGCCCGACCAGATCGGCACCGCATCCGGACTGTTCCGGACCTTCGGCTACCTCGGCACCATCACCTCGTCCGTCATCGGCAGCATCGTCTTCCGCGACGGCACGAGCGACCAGGGATTGCACATCCTCGGCTTCGTCCTGGTCGCGGCGGGCGTCGCCGTCCTGCTGCTGACCGTCCTCGACCGGCGCCTCACGGGGCGCGGAGCGCATGGCGCCCCGGGCACCTCATCTCACAGCCACACCCCTGAGAACACTGCGAACGCAGCGACACACCCCTGCAAGGAGAACCACGCATGACCACCCCCGCCCTTCCCGCGATCGACCCCAAGCGGACCGCCCTGCTGGCCATGGACTTCCAGAACGGGATCGTCGCCTCCGTTCCCGAGCCCGACGCGCTCGTCGAGCGGGTCGGCGGCGTGATCGCCGACGTCCGCGCCGCCGGCGGCACCATCGGCTACGTCCGCGTCGCCTTCACCGAGAACGACTGGGCGGCCGTCCCCGAGACCAACAAGACCTTCAGCGGGGTCGCGACGGCGAAGATGATGCACCACGAAGCTGCCGCCACCCAGATCGACGCACGGATCGCCCCCGAGGACGGCGACATCACCGTCCGCAAGACCCGGTTCGGCTGGGGTCTCACCACCGACCTCCACCAGCAGCTGCGCGACCGCGACATCGACACCCTGATCCTTTCCGGCATCAGCACCAGCGGTGTCGTCCTGTCCACCCTCATCGACGTCGCCGACCGCGACTACCGCGTCTACGTCCTGGCGGACGGCGTCGCCGATCACGACCCCGAGGTCCACCGCGTACTGCTCGACAAGGTCTTCCCCTCACGGGCCCACCTTGTCGACTCAGCTGCCCTGCAGGAGCTTCTGCGGTCCGTCTGATCAAGGACCCGGTTGGGGCATCTCGGACCTAGACTAGGGGACGGGCTCGTGGTCGTGGTCGGGAATGCCGCACCGCCCAGCCAGGTAGGGCGCGGTGCCTCTGGCGTGGGAGAAGACATCCTTCACGTCAGGGCGTAGGTCAGTGCGGTAAGCGCGCCGTCGAGGTCAGGCAGAGGGAGGCAGGCGAAGCCGCCGAACCGGTCAGGTCGGTCGCGGCGGTCAGCTCTGCGGCCAGCTCGTTACGCTGCCGTGCCAGCTTACGGGCTACGGCGTCGTCGCCGGCGTGCACTCCGGGTGTGCTGATCGAGGTGATGGTGACATCGATGCGGGCGTCGTCGAGGAAGGACAGGACGCTCGCGCGTGACCAGGTCCTTGGTCAGTCGGCGTAGACGCGCTGATAGATGTGTTCGGCCAGCATGATCACTGTGACGTTTGTCGTCGATGAGGGCACTTCGGGGAAGATCGCGGCGTCTGCCACCCGCAGCCCGCTGACGCCCTTCACCGCCCCGACCGGGTTAACGACCGCCCATGGGTCACTGGGCCCGCCCATCGGCGCCGTCGAGGTGGGATGGCCGTAGACCGCCGGATTCTCGGTTATCACCTGCGCCAGAGCCTCGTCGTCGGTCACCGCGTCACCGGGCGAGAGCTCTTGCGTGACGAACGGTGCGAAGGCTGGGTCGCGGGCGATGGCGCGGCCGAGTTTCACCGCCTCCAGCATGCGGCGGGTGTCGCGGCCGGTGCCGAGGTAGTTGGAGTCGATGAGAGGGGCATCCTGCGGGTCCCGGCTGGCCAGTTTCAGTGTTCCTGTCGACTCCGGCAGGGCGAGGGCGGCCATGAGCACGATCGCCCCTCCAGTGGGGCTGAGTGACCCGGGCATCAGGTGCGTGGCCGTGACATGGAGATCCTGCTCGCCGGCCGGGGCCTCGCTGGAGGACGTCCAGAGAAGGGAGCCGACCGCGGGGGTCATCTCGAGGTGGCCCGGGGCCAGCGCGTAGGCGTTGTAGTAACCAGGCTGGTCCTGGAGGCGCCGCCCCACGGGCAGGTCGGCGACGACTCCGATACCCAGTTCGGTCAGGTCGGCGGCCGGGCCGATGCCAGAGCGCAGCAGGATGGCAGGGCTTCCGTACGCGCCGCCGCAGAGGATCACCTCATCGCCCGCATACACCGTGCCGTCCTCGGCCAGCACCCCTGTCGCGGTCGTACCGTCGAACAGCACACGGTCGACGTTGACGCCGCCGCGGATGGTCAGGTTCGGCCGCCGACGCACCTCGGCGATGAGATAGGCCAGCCCCACGTTCTGCCGGACTCTGTCGACCACGTTGACCGGGTAGCCGCCGGCGCCGTTCTGCTCGGTGCCGTTGAAGTCCAGCACCCGCTTGTACCCCTGAGCGACCGACGCCTCGACGAATCCCAGCAGGGATGGGGTCAGCTCGTCATCGGTACGCTGCCGGATCGACAGTGGGCCGGAGCGCCCGTGGTAGGCGTCGTCACCGGTCGGGGTGTTCTCCAGCCGCTTGAACACCGGGAGGACATCTTCGAAGGTCCAGCCCTCGCCCCACTTGGCGAAGTCGGCCGGACGGGCCCGCAGTGCGACGCAGGCGTTGACCGCGGAGCTGCCGCCGAGCACCTTGCCCCGCGGGGTCGCAAGCGGGGGCGCCTGGGCGGTGCCGCGCGAGGTGTATCCCCAGTCGTGGGCCGGATCCGCGACGGTGTCCGCGTCCAGCAGGGAGGGCGGATACGCGTCGGGGGCGTAGACGTGGCCGGCCTCCAGGAGGAGGACCGATCGCGCCGGGTCCTGGCTGAGGCGGGCGGTGAGGACGGCGCCAGCCGTACCACCGCCGACGATGATGACGTCGGACATATCGACCTCCTCAGTTGGCGAGTGTGCCGTCGAAGTCGATGGTGAGGTGAGTGCCGTCGCAGAACGGCTTGTTCGCCGACTGGCCGCAGCGGCACAGGGACACTGGGTCCGGGTGCGGGATCTCCCGGCCGTCGACGTCGGTGATGCGTACTGGCCCTGAGACCAGGTAGGGGCCGTCCTCGCTGGGGGTGATCGTGATATCTGCCATGTGAAGTGTCCTTTCTCAGATGACCCGGATGGTCTTGTTGATGGGAAGCCGGCGGATGCGGGTGCCGGTGAGGGCCGCGATGGCGTTGGTCAGGGCGGGGGCGGCAGTGGGGACGCTGACCTCGCCGACTCCGGTCGGGGGCTCCTGGGAATCGATGAGGACCACGTCGATCCTCGGCACCGACTGCATCCGCATGATGGGGTAGCGGTCGAAGTTCTGCGTGACGATCTGACCGCCGTCGCCGAGCACCGACTCGCCCCAGGCGGCGGCGCTCAGCCCGTAGATCAGGCCGCCCTCCACCTGGGTACGGATCAGGTCGGGGTTGACGGTGATGCCGCAGTCGAGCACGAAGGTGACCCGCTCGATACGGACGCGGCCGCGGCTGTCGAGGGAGATCTCGGTGACCTGGGCGCTGTGGGAGAGGAAGCTGCTGCAGGCGACGCCGCGTGCGCGGTTCTCGGGCAGCGGGGTGACCCAGCCGCTGTGTTCTGCGGCCAGCTCCAGCGCCCGCAGGGTACGCGGATTGTCCGCCAGCAGTCCGCGGCGGAAGTCCACCGGGTCGCGCCCGGCAGCGGTCGCAAGTTCGTCGATCGCCGACTCGCGGGCGAACTCGGTGTGGGAGTTGCCGACCGAGCGCCACACCATCACCGGGACGCCGGTCTGGACGGTGACGGTCTCCAGCTTGAAGGTCGGCAGTGTGTACGGCGGGTCGACAGCGCCGCTCGTCGTCATGAAGTCGACACCATCGACGAACAGCACGTCGGACACGAACGGCAGGGCGACCGAGGTCGGCTGGGCGGCGATCCGCTGATGGAAGGCGGTGACGCGGCCCTCCTTGTCGGAGCCCGCCCGCACCCGGTGCACGGCCATCGCCCGGTACCGGCCGCTCTTGAACTCCTCCTCGCGCAACGACTGGAGCTTCACCGGGTACTTCCACTCCAGCGCCCGTGCGACCTGCACGGCCTCGCTGGTCGGATCGTGCCCGGAGGTGCTGTGCAGGCCGAACGACCCACCGGCGTACGGCACGTGCACCCGCACCCGGTCCTTGTCGATGCCGGCCGCCGCCGAGGCTGACATGCGCGTGTACTCAGGCCCCTCGGTGCCGGCCCAGACCTCCAGCACACCGTCCTCGCCCATCCGGCACACCGCGTTGTTCGGCTCCATCGGGGCGTGCGCGAGATAGGGCAGCTCGTAGACCACGTCCACGAGATGCGCCGCGTTCGCCAGAGCGGGTTCCACGTCGCCGTCCTTTCTGGCGGTCACGGCCTGCTCGCCGGATTCGAGCAGCCGTAGATGCTCGGCCAGGAGCTCCTCGGAGGTGCGCAGTTCGGCGTTCGTCTCGTCCCAGTCCACGCGCAGGGCCCGCAGACCTCGCTGCGCGGCGTCGAAGGTGTCGCCGACCACCGCGATGCCCTCCTCGATCGGGATCACGGCGGTGACGCCGGGCTCGGCCAGGGCCGCGCCGTCGTCGATCGAGGACGGTGTGGCGCCGAACTTGGGCGAGTGCAACACCACGGCGGTCACCATGCCGGGCAGCGTGACGTCGATGGTGAACCGCGTCGTCCCGAGGATCTTCCCCGGCGTGTCGACCCGGAGCCGGCCCTCGCGCCCGATCAGCTTGTAGGCGCCCGGTTCCTTCGGGCGTACGCCGTCGGGGACCGGCAACCGCTCGGCACGCGCGGCCAGTTCACCGAAGCCGGCCCGCTCGCCACTGGCGTGAGTCAGCGTGCCCGAATCGACCGCGATCTCCTCCGCCGGCACGTGCCAGGCCTCAGCCGCGGCCGCGACCAGCCGCGCCCGCGCCTGGGCGGCCACCAGGCGGTAGCGCTCCCAGTATCCCTGTGTCGAGGTGGATGCGCCGGTCAGCTGGATGAACCCGCCTCCCGCGGGCGTGCCGTACACATCGCCCTTGGGACTGGCGCCGTTGGCTGCGTTGACCACCCGGATGGAGGCGATGTTCGCGTCCAGTTCCTCCGCCACGATCGTGGCCAGCCCGGTGTGTGCTCCCTGCCCCATTTCGATCTGGTTCGAGTACGCGACCACGGTGCCGTCCGGATGAACACGGATATACGGATGGACCGGATCGGCCAGCTCCTCCGCTGTCAGCGGCTGCGTCTCCAGCTCCGTGGCGCTGTCCAGCGGCTCCGGGACTCGGCCCTCGGCCAGCGTTTCAGCCGCCTGGTTGATCGCCTCCCGGATACGCGGGTAGGTGCCGCAGCGGCACAGGTTCCCGTTCATCCACCTGGCGGCAGTCGCGTCGTCGGGTGAGCGGTCGGCTTCCAGGAGCGCGACGGCGGCCAGGGTCTGGCCGGGCTGGCAGTATCCGCACTGGACTACGTTCCCGCGGTACCAGGCGTCACGGACCGCGTCGACGACTGGACCGGAAGCACCTTCGACGGTGGTGATGGCCTGCCCGACGGCCCGCCCGGCCGGCGTTTGGCACGACTTGGTGTTGCGCCCGTCGATCAGGACCGTGCATGCCGCGCAGTACCCGATTCCGCAGCCGTACTTCGTTCCGCGCAGGCTCAGCACGTCCCGCAGTACCCATAGCAGGGGGCTGGCCGCGTATTCGTCGCCGACCTCGACGTCGGCGCCGTTCACGTTCAGTTTCACGAAAGCCTCCCGGGCTTCGGAGCGGACGGCGGGGGATACGACCTCCCGACCGCCCGGGGGTATGACCACATGAGACTCATCACCAACCAGGTGAGCGGTCGTCACTGGATTCCGGTGATTCCAAGGCGCCGTGTTATCCGGCCAGATGCGCCGACAAGAACCGTCCGGCCCTGTCCAGCTCGGTTCCGGCTTGGACGGGCAGGGGCGGCAGGCCGGACAGCTGATCATGGATGTTCACCAGGGTGGTGATGGCGAGCCCGCCACCGGCGGATTCTCCCGCGAAGACGGTGTCAGACGAGTCGGCGCCGGTCCGCAGGAGGGCTTCGTAGGCTGCAAGCGCGTCATCGACCGCCGCCTGGTGTGAACGCTCGGGGGCGAGGCCGTACTCGACGGGGATGGCCTGCTGCCGCAGGATCGCATCGAGTTTCTCTCGCTGCTCGGCGCTCACGAGGTTCTCCGTTCTGGTTGATCGTTCACGGCGGTTCTGGGTCTTGGCGGCGGCGGTGCCGTACCTTGTGGACTTCGAGGAGGTCGAGGCCGAGGGCCTCGACCTGGGCGAGGACACCGTAGAGGGCGGCGGCGTCCGCCACCATGCCGGTGAGCACGGTCTCGGCGCCCTGCTGCTCCGGCACAAAGCCCGGGAACGCCATCAGCAGGGTGGGGCCGAGACTGCCCTCGACCCGGATCTCGTAGAGGACGGGGTCATCACCCATGGGCACATGGTCATGTGCCGTCAGGTGAACCGGCATCACCGGAATCCGGTGATCGTGGCACGCTCTTATGCGGCCATTCAAGGATCACTGGAATTGGGTGATGCTCCGTCACCTGGCTTGCGGAGAGCCTGGCGTCGTCCGTCAGAACCCGTAGGAAGGAACGGCATGGACAACGAGCAGATCGTCCGCGGGGCCTACCAGATAGCAGAGGACAAGGACAGTAAGGCCTGGCTTGCTGCCTTTACGGAGGAGGGGACGTTCACCGACGAGTCGATCGGCGTCACCTACCGCGGCCAGGACCGCTACTACCCCGTGGAAAATTACGGACGCGCGTTCCCCGACATGCACCGCGAGCTCTATCAGGTCTACGTGAGCGGTGACATCGTCGTCGTGCAGCTGGCGCTGCAAGGCACACACAACGGCCCGCTGAGCGTGGCCGGCGGAACACTCGGGCCGACCGGCAACCGGATGGACGCGCCATGCTGTGACGTGTTCCAGCTGGTAGGCGGCAAGATCGCGCGGTTCGACTGCTACCCGTCCGGGAGTGTAATCCTGGCCCAGCTTGGCGTCCTCGGCGCCCTCGACGCCGCCGTTCGGCCGGACCCCTGACGACCGCGACCTGGTTGGGCCGTGACGTGGTCGGCCGAATTGAGGGGAACGAGAAATGTTCTCGCTCAGATGCGTGCGTGTGCGCGTGCCTGGGATGAGCAGGATGTTCGGCGCGAGGTCGAGCAGCCAGGCAAGGGCCGGCTGGGCGGGTGTCGCGCCGAGACGGGCGGCCTGTGCGGCGAGTACGGGGCCGGCGAGCAAGGTGCGCCGGATGGCGCCGGCTGGCCGTCGGAGCCCCATCGGGCGGCCACCTCGGTGACGATCGTCCGTTCGCCGAGGTAGGGGTGGAGGGCTTCGCGGATGAGGGTGTTGACGGTGCCGACGCCGTAGAACTGGGCGGTGTCGATGTGGTCGACGCCAGCCTCGACCGCCGTGCGCAGCACCCGCAGCGCCTCGTCACGATCGCGTGGTGGACCGTACACCCCGTTGCCGGCCAGCTGCATGGCGCCGTGTTTATCGAACCTCACTTGTCCTCGCCGGCCCGTCTTAGGGGTGTGGGCTACGCCCGCTTAAGTTCGAGGACAGGAATCGTGCGGACTCCAGCAGTTTGGCGTGCGTACTCGGCAAAGCCTGGGTAGTGCCGCGCTTGTTCGGCGTAGATGCGGTCGCGTTCATCGCCGGTCAGGTCGCGGACAGTCACCTGGTATATCTCGGTTCCGCGTTCGATGCTGGCGTCCACGGCGGCGGTCAAGTTGATGTACCAGTCCGGGTTGGTAGGTGCTCCACCCTTGGTTGCGAAGACGTAGATGATGTCCGGCTCGGTGTCGTGCGGGAGGTACATCATCGGGGTTGTGTACTCCCGGCCGCTTTTGCGGCCGCGGTGGTGCAGCAGGACAATCGGAGCACCCTCGAAGGTACCGCCGACTCTGCCCTCGTTCGCTCGGAACTCCGCGACGGTCTTCGCGTTCCAGTCGCGTGCTTCGCTCATGTCGAACTCCTGTCGTTCGCGATCCCGGGAAGGCGCTGGGACCGGGTGAGGGAAGACTGGCCGTTCCCCGGCGACCAGGTCGTTGGTTTGAAACGTCCTGGTGGCGAGGGCCGGGCTTGAACCCGCGGCCTGTGGCTCTGTGGACAGCGTTTTCGCTAGGCCGTGACGCGTTCCGCGCTTGCGAGATGCGCCGACAGGAGCTGTCCGGCTCTGTCCAGCGCCGCGGCCGCTTCGTCGAGGATGGCGTGATAGGCCTGGAAGACGTGGGGCACCCGGGGGGTGATGTCGAGGGTGACCTCGACGTCGGCGGTGGCAGCTTCACGGGCGAGGCGGAGGGCGTCGTCGAGGAGAACCTCGTTCGTTCCGGCCTGGATGATCAGTGGCGGCAGGCCGGACAGGTCGGCGAATATGGGGCTGATGAGGCCGAGTGTGGCATCTTGCCCCGACGTGTAGTCGGCGACTCGGGCCTGGAGTGCTTGGGGGCTGAGCAGCGGGTCGGCCTCGCGCTTGGTGTCCATGGTCGCCCCGGCCAGGGTGAGGTCGACATACGGTGACATGACGAAGGCCGCAGCCGGCAGAGGCAGCCCGTGATCGCGGGCGTTGACCAGGGTGGCGATGGCGAGCCCGCCGCCGGCGGACTCTCCCGCGAAGGCGATGTCCGATGGGGCTGTGCCGTTCCGCAGGAGGGCCTCGTAGGCGGCAAGAGCGTCGTCGACCGCTGCCGGATACGGATGCTCGGGGGCGAGCCGATAGTCAACGGAGATGACCTTGGCCCGGGTCCGACGACCGATCTGCGAGGCCAGGTCAGCGGCGAGGAATGCGTCACCCAGCACGTACACGCCGCCGTGGAAGTACAGGACCACATGGCGAGGGTCGATTCCGTTGACAGTGATCTCGGCCGTTGGGACGCCGCTGAGTGCGGCTGCGGTCACGGTCACGTCAGCGGGCAACGGCTGTGCCGATAGCAACTTCCTGAGCTGTCTCCGCTGCTCGTTGACGTCGCTGTCGGCAGGGAATGCCGACTGCCGCAGGATCGCATCGAGGTTCTCTCGCTGTTCGGCGCTCACGGAGGATCTCCCTTCGGTTGGAATGCGTCCGGCAGCACCCGGGCGGGCTCGCCCATGTCACTCGCTGTTGAGATTCCTTGCCGGGAGGCGCGCCATTGTCAGCCTTGCCGCCAGGCAGGTGAGGAGGCGTCACCGGATTATGGTGATTCGCGCGGCCGGAGCACCGCAGAACCGATCCTCTGCGGTGGGCGTCCACTGCTCGGATCGTGTCCAGCTCGGTGTCGGTGTCGGTGTCGGTGTCGGTGTCGGCGTCGGGCGGCAGGTCAGGACTGCCCCGGCGATGTTCTCGCGCAGGCCGCCGGCCCGTGGTCATGGGGCGAGGACCGAAGCTGGTCAGGTGCGGCCGGTCGAGAGGAGCCGCAGCTCACGGCCGCGTTGCACGGCCGAGGATCGGCCGGTGACACCGAACTTGGCGTAGATCCGACGGATGTGGGTGTTGACGGTGTTCAGCGATACCGTCAACTCGCCGGCGATCTCTGGTCTGGTGAGGTTCGTCGGGAGGTAACGCAACACACGGAGCTCGCTCGGGCTGAGCTCCTCGGCCATCGGGGCGGGTCGTCCGGTTCCGGAGGTGGCGCCGCCGCGAGCGGCGTCGAGGATGTCGGCGACCAGTGCGGCGTGTGATGTTCCCTGGGTTGGCAGGGCTTCGAGCAGTTCCCACGCTCCGGTCATCGCGAACGGCAGGATCAGCCGGTCCGGCTCGGCGAGGTTCAGCGCCTGCTCGACGGCGGCCCGTGCCGCACGTTCGTCGCCCAGTTCGCGGCAGGCGAGCGCGTCGAGGAGGTGAGCCTCGACCAGGGTGAGGTGCAGGTTCACGCGGGCGCTGCCGTCGAGGACGGTCTGGAGCTCGCAGCGGGCACCGGTGGGGTCCCGCTCGGCGAGGCGGACCGCGGCCGCCGCATTGCGGATCACGCCGGTGGTCGCCCGCCGATCGTCGACTGCGGCGAGCGTCGTCCGCGCCTGGTCGATCATCCCGAGGCGAGCTTGGGTGGAGATCGTCCAGGCGGTCACCTGGGGTGTCAGTGCGTGTTCGCCCGCCATGCGCGCCTGTACCTGGGCGGCGGCCACGAACTCCGCCAGGGCCTCGCGGTGGCGGCCGCGTGCCGCGGGAAGGATCGCGGAGATCAGGTGCACCAGGAGCCGGATGCCGGGTTCGCCCTCGGAGTCGGTGGCGTTCCGGGCACGCTCCAGCCACTGTTGGCCGTGGTCGAACTCGCCCGTCCAGATCAAGATCCCGGCGAGCGTCGCCTGAGCGGGGGCGATCACTGGCTCGGTGTCCCAGCCGTGCTCGGCCGCCAGCGTGATGGCCTCTTCACAGCGCTGCCGGGCCAGGGCGACGGAGTGGACGGTAGAGGCGAAGCCAAGGTGAGCGCGACAAGCGACCTCGATGTAGGGGCGGCCGATGTCGCGAGCGAGTTTGGCACCTTCCAGCAGGTGCTCTTCGCTGTCGGCCAGGCGTAGCGACCACGCCTCGGCGACACCGAGGTTGAGGAGGGCGACCGCGCGAAGGTCGCTGGCGAAGGCGATGTCGGCGTTGGATTGACCGACGACGGGGGATGGGAGCTCACCTACTTGTTGGAATACGCCGTCGAGGTTGCCGCCCAGCCGGGCCACGAGCAGGTCCAGTGCGACGAGCGCCGTCCGCAACTGGTACTGGCGGTCGGGCGGTGTCGTGGCGGCGTACGACCGGGCGATGTCCAGGTGCGCCTGGGCGCCATCGAGCCGGAGGTGATTGAGGTCGGCGATCGCGTATACCAGCGCCAGCTCTGGGGAGTTCTCGCCGATCTGGGCCGGGAAGGCGCGCAACAGCGCCGCCACCGTCCCCGCCCGGCCGTCGAGGGTGAGGCTGAGCGCGTGGTCGGTGAGCAGACGGGCGGCCTCGGTCCAGGCGTCGGCCGCCTGCAGGTGGCGGATGGCGTCCGCGGCCTGATCGTGGTTGGCGAACCAGCGTGCGGCGAGCCGGTGCAGATCAGGGATGCCCCCAGCGAGCGTGCGGCGCAACTCCAGCCGGAGCAGATCGCTGAACAGATGGTGGTAGCGGAACCAGGTGCGGTCGGGGTCGAGCGACAGGACGAACGCGTTGGCGTCCTCCAGATCCAGCAGAATCCGCTCGGATCCGGTGCTGTCGGTGAGGAGGTCGGCCAGCTCGCCGTTCACCTGGTCGAGCAGGGAGGTACAGAGCAGCAGACGCTGAACCCCGGGCGGCTGCCGTTCCAGCATCTCGGTCATCAGGTACTCGGCGACCGTGCGGTCGCTGCCGGAGAAGTCGGCGACGAAGCGTTCGGGGTCGGGGTGCCCTGCGAGGGACAACGCGGCGAGCCGCAGTCCGGCCGCCCAGCCCTCGGTCCGCTGATGCAGCATGTCGGCCACCTGGTCGGGCAGCGTGATTCCGGCGGCGGCCAGAACCTCGCGGGCCTCGTCCTTGGTGAAACGGAGCTGCGGGGCTCGGATCTCTGCCAGCTCCCCTGCCAGCCGTAGCTGGGGCAGACGGAGCGGCAGGTCGTGGCGCGTCCCGATGACGATGTGCGCGAACGGGGGGAGATCGATCAGCAGCGACGTGAGCTGCTCAGCGGCTTCGGGGAAGTCCAGCTCGTGCAGGTCGTCGATGATCAGGACGAAGGGCTTCTCGCCTGACGTGCGGATCTCGGACAGCACCTTCTCGACCATGGCGTGACCGTCGAAGCCCGACGTCGTGGGCGGGGGCGCCGCGTCCTTGTCGGAACGGACCGCCGCGAACAGGGTGAGCCAGAACATCTGTGCGTCCTGCTGGCCCGGTCGTACCGACATGAAGGCGACGCGCCGGTCTTGACCTTGACGTTCGGCCCACATGCGCAGCAGCGAGGTCTTCCCGCTCCCGGCGGGCGCCGAAATGATCGTCACCTGCTTCTCGACGGCGCGATCCAGCACGGCGATCAGGTCGCCGCGTTTGATCAGCCCTGTTCGGGCGGGCATCGGATCGGCGCTCATCGTGTCACCTCCCCCGGCCTGCCGTCAGCGTACCTCCCCGCGAGAACCGGAATCCGGTGACGACCTGTCACCCGGCCGCCGGCGAACCTGAGTGTGCCGTCGGAGACGTATCGGCGGCCGGTCGGCCCGGCCACCATGCACCGCATCCGCGCCACCCTGCGGCACGCGCTGAACATCGCGATCAAGCAGGACCGGCTGATCGACTTCAACCCGGTGATCAGCGCGTTGGCGCGGCTGCTGTCTCCGGCCGGTTGCCGGTGGTTGTTCGTGACGCCGGAGCCGCTCGCCCACGAACCTAGGGCCACCAGCGGTAGATGTCGTGCACGGCCCTTCGGTACTCGCATTCGGCCAGGGCGCCGCCGAGGTCCCGAGCGGCGCTCGTCAAGGCGGCCGAGCCTGGGGGATCCTGATGGCCATACTTCTCCAGCGCCGTACGAACGATCCCGATCACCGTCGTGCGGCCCTCGCCACGCCGCCATGCGCGCTGAGCCCGGCGCAGCAGGATTTGCCCGTCCTCGTCCCACCTGGGGTCCAGAATCGGCACCGGGACGTACGCGAACGGGACCGGACGGGCCGCCTCATCGGGGAGAGAGGCCAGTGCCTCTTCGCGTTCAGGCCGGAATCCGCGTTGGCGGAAGGACAATTCCTCGGCGAGCAGCGCGGTACGGCGTTCGGGCGGGACGCGGCGCGCGACATGGATCATGCCCTGCCGATTCTTGCGGGCCATGGCCTCGGCCTCAGACAGGACGGCGCGGCGTTCGGCGGAGGGCAGCCGGTCAGCGAGCGCGGCGAGCGCGGCAGCCTGATAGTGGGGGCGTTCGGTGAGCCTGCGGGAGATGTCCAGGCCGCGGTCCACCGCGAGGCCGGACAGGTGCTCGGCGACGCCGAGCAGGGTGCGGCCCAGGTACCCAGGGCGGTTCAGCCCATGGAGCTCGTTCAGTGCTCTGACCATGAGATCCTCGGGCAGGAGCGGTGCCATTCTCGCGAGCTGACCGTGGAAGTAGTTCTCGTAGCCGATGTCCTTGAGCCGGATGTCCAGCGCCTCGGCCATAGCCGTGTGGCGCCGCCGTCCGGTCAGGAGTTCGGCAACGGCGAGGAGGCCGTGGAATCGCTGGTCCTCGTCGTCGACCGCGCGGATCAGGTCGAAAGCTTCGGCGAGCACCTCCTCCGCCTCGTCGGGGGATAGCCAGGTGGAGATCTCCATGAGAAGGCGCGCGCGGTCATCCCAGTCTTTCTGGCCGTCGTCGATGTCGTAGGCGGGCAGCGACCGCGTGATCATCAGCGCCTCGGCCAGGACAGCGTGCCGTTGGTCGGCGGGCAGTGGTTCGAACATTTCGGTGAGCACCCACGCGCCGTAGGGCGGTTCGCTGATCCGACGCGATGCCGTGCGTGCCTCGGCGAGCAAGGCGGCCTGCTCTTCGAGTGGAAGCAGTTCGGCGAGCTGGATCAGGACGCGGGCCCGGACCAGCGGATCGGTGATGTCGTGCGCCGCTGTGAGGGCGGCGGCCGACAGCGGAGGGCGTTCGCGCACGGGTACGCGCTCGGCGGCGTGCATCAGGAGCTCGGCGCGGTCCCATGGGTCGGTCGGGAGGTCGGCCAGTGCCGCCGGGCGGTTCGCCGCGGGTAGCAGGGCCAGCAGTTCGCCCCAGCGCCACAGCCTCGCCTCGTCCTGGGGATCGATCGCGGTGACGGCGGCGCGCAGCGCGGCCAGCGGCTCCGGCCGGTCCTGGTCCAGGAGCCGCGGGATCAGTTCGGACAGCACGTGGGCCCGGTCGCGACCGTCCCTCAGCTCCGTCGCGGCGGGCAGGGCTGCACGTGCCAGAGCAGGCGGGAGGTGCGGAGCCAACGCCGCCAGGGCTTGGTCGCGGCGGTCGTCCAGGGGAAGCGCCGCGGCCAGCGTGATCGCCCGGCCCAGCAGCTCGGGCGGCAGGTGCGGTGCGAGCTCCTCCAGCTGATGACTTGCGTACCAGAGGTCGTCGTTCTCCAGGACGGTCAGCACCTCGGCGAACTCGTTCGCCTTCAGCTGCGGCCACACCTCACGGAGCACTTTCGGGAATCCTGGGTGGAGCAGTTCGCGCAGCACCGGCTGCCGCTTCTTCGCCGGCAGGTGAGGCAGCAGGGCGGCCAGGTACTCGGCGCGCCGTTCGTGGCCGTCTTCGCGCCGCGCGGCGGTGAGTGCCCGCGTGACGTCCCAGATCCCGGCTTCGACCAGCATCGGGGGCAGCTCGCCGTAGGTTCGGGTCCCCGTGAACCGCGCACAGATCGCCATCAACGCATACCGCATCTCCAGCCCGAGCGAGGGGGCCGTTCTGCCGGCGGCGATGGCGGTGTCGGTGGCCTTGCGGGCCAGGCGCCTCGCGATCTCGAGGTCGGCGAGGTAGCTGTCGGCCTGGCCGATGCGGTCACGGGCGTCGAACCACGCGTTCACCATGCCGGCCCGTCCCGGGGCGGGACGTTCGCAGGCCAGCAGCCGGTGCACGTCTTCGTCACGGCCTGCCGCGGCCAGGTGCCAGACCAGATGCCGCAGGCCGTGCTCGTCCTCCTCATCCAAAGCGGCGCCCAGCAGCGGCAGCCCGGCGGCCAGCCCACCCCACCGGTCCAGCATCTCGGCGGCGATGCGACTGTGCTCGGAGGCGTTGGCCTCGTCCCCGTCGATGGCCGGTGTCTCGCCCGGGGGGATCTCTGCTGCCATGCCCGACGATGCTAATGATCACGCGTTGCCCGGACCAGCCCCTTACTCTCAGCCGTGGTGAATCAGCCGCCCGCGCCCAGGCGCTCGCCGGGGCACAGCGGGTGCTGCGTCCGGGAGGTCTCGTGGTAGCCGCCGTCATCAGCCGCTATCTGTGCAGAACAACTATCCGCCGGAGTTTCGCCGGCAGATGGTGGAGCTGGTGCGCGCCGGACGGACGCCGGAGGAGCCGGCCAAGGAGTTCCAGCCTTCCGCGCAGTCGATCCGTACCTGGGACGCAGGTGTTGGGCAGGCGGCCGAAGACGCCGTGCATGCGCACGTCCCGTACGGCGACCAGGCGTGCGGCGGACATCGCCCGGCGCAGGTTCACGCCCTCCTGGTAGACCGTGACGGGTGTCGCCGGTGGCCTGGACGATCAGTGCGGGGACGTCGTTGCCGACGCGGGTCGCGGGCTCGCGGGGGGTGGGCCAGAAGGCGCAGGCGGTGATGTTGTTCGCATACGGCCCGAACACCGGCTGGGTGGCCCGGCTGCGCTGGATGTCGCGCCAGTACCGCTCGGGATCACGTGGCACCGCGGCATCGCCGCAGATGACGGCGGCCTGGCTCGAGTAACCCTGCGGCTTGCCGTACAACATGAACTGCAGTTCCTGTTCGAGGTCCTCGCTCGGGCGGACCGGCTTGCCGTCGGCCGCTTCGGCGAGCAGCCGCACCCGGGCGGCCAGACGGGCGTTCTCCCTGGCGTCGGGCAGCAGGGTGAAGATGGCCATGGGCAGGAAACGTTCGTCGACGAGATGCTTCCCGATGCGGATCGGGGTCTTGATCAAGCTCTCGACGCGGTCCCGCACCTGGCGTGCCGTCGTGCCGAGGTGGTATTCGGGGTCGCGCCTCGCGGTCCAGGCGACCCAGTCGTCGAGCGCGGCCTCGTTGGCCGGTCCGCTGTTCCTGATCGATCCGGCCATGTACTGGGCCGGATCGATCGCGCTGTCCAGCACGAAGCGATCGCTGCGCTGCGGGAACATCTCGGTGAAGACCGCGCCGAGGTAGGTGCCGTAGGACATGCCGAAATACGCCGAGCAGGGCATGGGGGAGATGTATGTGGGACGTCCTTCATCGGAATGCAAGCAACCGTAGTTGACTAAATCAATGGTAGTCAACCTGGGTTGCTTGTCGATGAGGGTGGTCGGTTAGGGGGATGGAGCGGTCTGTCTCACTATGGTTGTCCCGTCCGCTCCGTTCGAGGATGCGTTGCCGGTCCGGTCATTTCCCGTCGTTCAAAAGGGCAGCGAAACTTCCAGGTCAATCCGGAGTCGTTCGCAATATCAGTGGTCGGGCAGCACGATCGAGCACCACCCCTCTCAGGTCCGGCCGTTCCGCGGCTTCCGGCAGGTCACGGTGGCCGATGAGGACAAGCTGATCTTCTGGCTGGAGCGCCCTCTGGACAGATCCGCGACAAGCCCGCCGTCCAAGCCGCTTACCTGGGCTGATCCTTGAGCTTGCGCCACCCGCCGGCTCGGTTGTTGGCGATGATCTGCCGGAACATGGCAGTGAGGGCAGGGGTGTTGATCGTTTCACCTTCGCGGAAAGCCACCGTACGGGCGGTCTTGTTGTGGTGGCCGGCGGTGATGATGCCTTCTGGGTCGGGGACGATGGCGCCGTCGTACAGGAACACGTTGACGTGGTCCTTGGCGGCGAGCAGCGCGCACACGTTGCCGTCGAGCACGAAGTAGGGCCGGACGGTTCGCTTGATGGTCTCGGTGACCTCGGGATCAGCGGCGTGGATCAGGTCTCGGACCTGCTGGCAGATGCTCTGCTGCCACTCGGGCAGAGTCTTGATGTAGTCGTCCACGCGTGGATCGGTCTCATAGGGTCGTACGTCATTCACAGCCAGGCGCCCACAATCGCTGAGGTGACGAGAATTTTGATCAGCCAGTCGCCGGCGTGCAGTGCTGCGGTAACAGCCGGTGTCTTCTCCCACATTATGGACCCGGTCAGCAGCATCGCCGGGAACCCTGCCCGAAGCACCAGGCCGGGCACCACCGTGGGCTGTACGTGCCGAAAACCTTATCCGTGCAGCTCAGGTGGCGCGTTGGTACTCGTGGAGGATGCCGCCGAGTCGATCGCGTCGGCGGACGTCGAGGCCGTTCAGTTGTTCCGGTGCGATGATCCGTTGGGGGAGCGGGCGCGTCCAGGCTGCGGTGGGTGGGCGGGGGCGCCGAGGACGCGGACGCGGCGGGTGGCGTGCTCGATGACGGCGAAGACGTACAGCCGCGCGCCGGTCAGGGTCCGGGTCTCGAAGAAGTCGGCGGCGAGAATGACCTGCGCTCGGCTGCGCAGGAAGGTGCTCCAGGTCTGGCGGTCGCGCTGAGGCGCGGGCTCGATCCCATTGCGGTGGAGGATCTCCCATGCCGTGGAGGGGGCGATCTTGATTGCCGACACGGCCAGCTCGCCATGGATGCGTCGGTAGCCCCAGCTCGGGTTCTCCCAGGCCAGGCGCAGGACGAGGGTTTGGATGCGGCGGTGGGCGGGGCGGTCGGCCAGGCCGTTTCGGGCGGGATGCCTTGGCGTGGTGGCGGCGTTGCAGGTCGCGGTGCCGGCGTAGGACGGTGTCGGGGGAGACGATCAGGTGGAGCTGTCGCAGCCTGAGCCGGGGGAGTCGGTGGAGCAGAGCGGCGAGGAATGCCCGGCCGGGGACGGTTCGGAACAGCTCCTGCTCCAGTCAGACAGCCTTCCGGCGACACGCCCACCAAGAGCTCACTCTCATCCACACTTGCCGCTTAACCTGCAGAAACAGGATCACGCCAAGATCGATCATGTCTCACGGCGTGGACGTGATCGCGGACAGCGTCAGCCGCCGCAGATATTGATGGGTGTCGTGCACAGCCGCCAGGCCGGTGAGGTAGCGAGGTGGAAGACGGATGATCACGGCCATCGGAGCTGCCTTCGCGTCGATCGATCAGGATTACCTGTTTCAGGCGCGGCAGATGCAGGCGCTGTCGCTTGCCGTGCACATCCCCTTGGTGTGCTTCGGGATCGCCTTTCCGGCGATGGTGCTGTTCTGCGAGTGGCGTTACTTGCGGACCGGAGATTCCCTGTTCCGTATCCTTGCCCGCCGCTGGTCGAAGGTGATGTTGGCGCTTTTCGCCGTCGGCGTGGTGACTGGGACGATCCTCAGCTTCGAGTTGGGACTGTTGTGGCCGGGCTTCATGACCAGTTTCGGCAACGTGTTCGGTCTGGGGTTCACGTTGGAGGGCTTCTCGTTCTTCGTCGAGGCGATCTTCATCGCGATCTACGTCTACGGGTGGGAACATTTGCGGCCATGGCTGCACTTCCTGTCGGGCATCCCCGTAGCGATCGCGGGAGTGACGGGATCGATGTTCGTGATCTCGGTCAACGGATGGATGAACCACCCCGGTGGGTTCGACCTGCGGGACGGTCGCGCCGTCGACGCGCACCCGTGGTCGGCGCTGTTCGGGAACAGCTATTTCTGGCACGAGTTCGTGCACATGTATTTCGCCGGTTACATCGTCGCGGGGTTCCTGGTTGCCGCTCCGTACGCGTGGGGCTTCCTGCGCGGCCGCTGGGACCGCTATCAGCGCACAGCATTGACGATCGCGTTGTCGGCCGCGGCGGTTGCCGCGCCGCTGCAGGTTGTCATCGGCGACTGGGCCGCGCGCGAAGTCGCGCAACAGCAGCCGGTGAAGCTGGCCGCGTTGGAAGGACTCGGTCAGACTACCCGCGGCGCACCTGAGCACCTGCTGGGCTGGTACAACGGCCACGAGGTCGTCTACGGCATCGAGATCCCGCGCCTGCTGTCGCTGCTGGCCTTCCATGACCCGAACGCGACGGTCGCGGGCCTCAACACGGTGCCGACCCAAGACCTTCCACCGGTCAACATCGTACGCTTTGCCTTCCAGACCATGGTCGGGAGCGGGACACTGCTGGCGCTGCTCGGCCTGATCTATCTCTATGTCCGGTTGCGCCACAGGCGGCTGCCCTACTCACGCTGGTTCTACCGTGCCGCGGTGCTAGCAGGCCCCTTGTCGGTCGTTGCGCTCATCGCCGGCTGGATCACCACCGAGGTCGGGCGTCAACCCTGGATCGTGTACGGGATCATGCGGACCAGCCAGGCGGTCACCGGCGCGTCGGGGATTCCCATCGGCTACGGCACACTGATCGTGGTCTACCTGGGACTCGCTGGTGGGGTCGCGTGGCTGCTGCGCCGCTTCAGTCGCGTGCCGATCGAGGGGCACAGTGATGGCTGAGATCCCGATGGTGTTCATCCTCGCCGGTCTCGCCGCCTACACCGTGCTGGCCGGCGCCGACTTCGGTGCAGGGCTGTGGACGCTGCTGGCCGGAGGGCGAGGAGCCGACCGCGAGGCGATCCGGCACCACGCACACCACGCGATGGGACCGGTGTGGGAAGCCAATCACGTGTGGCTGATCTTCGTGCTGGTCGTGTGCTGGACGGCGTACCCCGTCGCATTCGGTTCGATCGCGTCCACGCTGGCGGTGCCGCTGTTCATCGCCGCGGTCGGGATCATCCTCCGGGGCGCCTCTTACGCGCTACGCGGCCAACTGGACGGTGCACTCGGCGAGCGGCCGATCGAGTACCTGTTCGCCCTCTCCTCGATCTTGACGCCGTTCGCGCTGGGTACGGTCACGGGCGGGATCGCCTCCGGCCGTGTCCCGGTGGGCAACGCCGCAGGGAACCTCGTCACCAGCTGGCTGAACCCCACCTCGGTGTTCATCGGCGGGCTCGCGGTCGCGACCGGCGGATACCTGGCCGCCGTCTATCTTGCCGCTGACGCGCGCCGGATCGGGTCGAGGGCATTGGAGCTCGCCTTCAGAGACCGCGCCCTCGCGTCAGGCGGGTGTGCGGGCGCGCTCGCGCTGGCCGGCCTGATCGTCGTCCACTACGACGCCCGTCCGCTGTTCACCGGCCTGACCAGCGACGGCGGTGCCCTCATGGTCGCCGTCTCCGCCGCAGGGGGAGTGGTGACCCTGATGCTGGTCTGGCGCAACCACTTCGGCCTGGCCCGCGCCTCGGCAGCGGTCGCCGTCGCAGCGATCGTCGCGGGCTGGGCCCTGGCCCAAAGACCGCGCTTCCTGCCCGGGCTCACCCTTGAGCAAGCCGCCGCCGGCCGATCGACGCTGCTCGCCGTCATCATCGCCGTCGCAGGCGGAGCGATCGTGCTGGTTCCGTCGCTCGTCCTGCTGTTCCGGCTTTTCCTCCGGGGCCGCCTGGACCCCAGCGTCATCGCCGCGGCCGCCGTCTCCACCCCACCTCCCATCGCCCACCGAGCGAGACGTCGCCTGCTCGGAGCCTTCGCCGGAACCACGCTGCTCATCGGCGTGATCATGACCGTCGTCGGTAGTCTCGGATGGGTCCTCGTCGTCGGCGTCATCTGCCTGTTCGCCTGTGCGATGGCGACATTCGCTCTCGTGACGGCAGAGTCGGACCACGGGAGCTGACCGTTATGAGACTTTCGCTGGGACGTCGAACTCACCGGACAACGCTCAGAAACGGTGATCCGGGCGTCCGTTCGGTCATGATCCGCATTCCATCTGGTTTAGGGACAACCGGCATCAAGGCTGTCGCGGGGTGGAAGGGTTCGCGCTTGACGATCCGGCGGGCACGTACCCCGTTCGGGCGCAGGTCGAGGGCCGCAATGTTCGCGTACCCACCCGGCGGGTAGGGCGGATTCTGCCTGTCACCACAGCAAGGCATCGACGACGTCGGAGTGCTCCCCTCGGCATCAGGGTCGGATTCAGTGGCTTCGGGCCACTGTGTTGATTCGTTTCGTCAAGCGGAGGGAGCGAGAATGACATCGCCGCCTGAAAAGAGGCAAGACGCAGAGCAGCGGATGCTGGGCTCGGTGCCGAGTATGCCCGCACTCGGGCGCGGGCCTGCTCCGGGTGGCTACTCTCGTCATGACTACCACCATCCCGCCGCAGGATGGGGCGCCTCGCGCAGCGTCTCGCACGTGCTCGAACGCGCCGGCGAACCGCTGGAGGGCCTGCGCGCCCTGTTTGTGATGAACCACGAGGACGGCGGGTTCGACTGTCCGGGCTGCGCGTGGCCGGATGACCCGAGCGGACTGCGCCTGGACGTCTGTGAGAACGGTATCAAGCATGTCACCTGGGAGCTCGCGCCTGCGAAGGCCGACCGCGAGTTCTTCGCGGCCCACACCGTCAGCGAGTTGGCGCAGTGGAGCGACTACGATCTTGAGGCGGTGGGACGGCTCGCCGAGCCGATGAGCTACGACCCGGCCACCGACACCTACCAGCCGATCTCCTGGGAAGATGCCTGCGCTCTGGTCGGAAACACCCTACGCGGATTGGATAGCCCGCATCAGGCATCGTTCTACACCTCGGGACGGCTCAGCAACGAGGCGACCTTCCTCTACCAGCTCTGGGTTCGCGAGTTCGGCACGAACAACCTGCCCGACTGCTCGAACATGTGTCACGAGGCTAGCGGCCGGGCGCTGACGGCGGCAATCGGCAGCGGTAAGGGCACGGTCGACCTCAACGACTGGGAGCACGCGGACGCGATCTGGTTGATGGGCGACAACGCCGCGACGAACGCGCCGCGGATGCTGACCTGGCTGGCTGAGGCCGACCGGCGCGGTGCTGCGCTGGTCCACATCAACCCGTTGATCGAAGCCGCATCGAGGCGGACGATCGTGCCGCACGAGTTCGTCGACATGGCGACGTTCCACACCACCGAGACCGGCACGATGAATGTGCAGGTGCGTATCGGCGGCGATATGGCCCTGCTGCGCGGCGTCGCCAAGGCCGTCTTCGAGACGGCGGAGAAGTCTCCGGACGTTCTCGACCAGGACTTCATCGAACGCTACACACACGGCATCGAGGAGTACCGCGCGCTCGTGGACGCCACTGCCTGGGCGGACCTGGTACGTGATTCCGGCGTGGACGAGCGGAAAATCCGCAGGCTCGCCGATTCCTACCTGGCATCAAAGCGCGTGATCATCGCCTGGTGCCTGGGCCTTACGCAGCACGAGCACGGCGTCGACACCGTTGGCGAGATCGTCAACCTGCTACTGCTGCGAGGCAACATAGGCCGTGAAGGAGCGGGTCCGTGCCCCATCCGGGGACACAGCAACGTGCAGGGAAACCGCACCTGCGGCATCAATCACCGTCCGGATGACGCGTTTCTCAACCGGCTCGCCGAAGTCTGCGGGATCGATCCCCCACGGAGGCACGGAAGGGGCACCGTCGAAACGATCGAAGCAATGCGCAGCGGCGACGTGAAGGTGTTCGTCGCACTGGGCGGCAACTTCGCGCTCGCAGCCCCTGATCTGCCCTATACGTTTCAGGCGCTGCGCAACTGCGAGCTGACCGTGCAGGTGAGCACCAAGCTCAACCGTAGCCATATCGTGCACGGCAAGCGCGCGCTCATCCTGCCCTGCCTGGCCCGAACCGACAAGGACTACCAGAGCGGCGGTTTGCAGGGCATCAGCGTTGAGGACTCGATGTCGATGGTGCACATCTCCTACGGGATGAAACAACCCGCTTCGCCGCATATGCGCTCCGAGTGCGCGATTATTGCCGGCATGGCCCAGGCCACGCTGCCGAACAGCCAAACACCCTGGCAGGACTATGCCGGCAACTACGATCGCATCCGCGACACGATGGCCCGCGTACTGGACGGGTTCGAAGACTTCAACGCCCGCGTCCGCAACCCGCACGGCTTCCGCATTCGTCAACTGGCACGGGACCGCGTCTTCCAGACGCCATCTCGTCGCGCCGAATTCTCGCGCGCGCCGCTCCCCGACGACGCCCACCCTGGCGAAGGCCGTCTGCTACTGACGACGATCCGGTCGCATGATCAGTTCAACACCACCATCTACTCCAACGATGACCGCTATCGGGGGCTCAAGGGCCTGCGCACGGTCGTGTTCCTCAACGAGCAGGACATGCACAACCTCGGCCTTGCGGACTTCGACCTCGTCGACATCACAAGCTTCTCCAAGGACGGGACGCAGCGAACGGTGCACGGCTACCGGGCAATCTGCTATCAGATCCCGCCGGGCTGCGCCGCGGGCTACATGCCGGAACTCAATGTTCTCTGCGGGATCGCCGACGTCAGCACACAAAGCGGGCAACCCGTAACGAAACACCTCATCGTCGAAGTGAAGCCTGTCCAGTAAACGGGTTCCCCAAATCTTCGCGGATCTTGCGCGAGCACATCATCGACGCCGGAGTCATGGCGACCACCCTCGCCAGTCGCTGAGGGCACCGCAGAGCCATCCTCGGCGGCCTCATCAACGAGGACCAGATCGCCGGCTAACGCCACCCCGATAACCGGTAGCTCAGAGGCCGAATCCTGTAATTGAGATCCACCGGGTGGCGAAGACGCGGCCGCGGACGCATTCGGCCTTGACCGGTATCCGCAGGGTTTTTCGCCAGGGCTTTGTCGAATGAGTCTCTCTCCCGCCGAGCCCATGCAATCCATCTGACCCTGTCAAGGCCTTCCGCATCTCGACGGAAACCTCAGTTTGAGCGAGCCGATGGGTTCTGGGCCACACCAGATTGGTGTTGGCGTCGATGACCCAGGCGGCCGCGTGTTGGCTTCAATGACCCAGGCCGCGTGTGATTATATCGTGATAGCGAAGGTGATGACGATGGCAACAGCCGGCACACCCACCATCATCGGCTAACTGGCGGCACGTGCGCAGAGGACGTGTCGACGCTGCGAACCCCGCATCGCGAGCAGACCCTTATGGGGGAGACGTGGTAGCAGGCTAACCGGTGACGGTCCTCAGCGACGGCGCACTCACCTGGTCCTCAGCTTCTATTTCAACCCCTAGCCCTCCGATGCGCATTAGTGGCAGGAAGGTCGATCACGATCATTTGAGCAGTTCAGACCTTCGATGAAGGATGATGGCGGGCATCTCATCCACAATGAGGAAAGACGTTTCATGACAGATAGCAACGAAAATTCTCGTGCGGGACGACCACGCGGGAACTTGAGTAGGCGACGCCTTCTTCAAGGGACAGCGGGCACCTTCGGTGCCGCTCTGGCGTCCGCTGGCATCTATAAGATGATCAACACCATTGCAAAACCGCCGGACCGGCCCGCTGTCGCCGACAGCCCGCCCATCCAGGAACAATATATCCTGCAGAACGAGCAGGTGGTCATGGTCAATGGCTCGGGCGTGAAGAGTGGCAATGGCACGATCGCGGTCCGGGTGCCGGCCCTGCACGATCATGTCATTACCGCAAAGCTGAATGTTTCAGCGAATGCCAAGGCATTGCAGGAGGCGCAGCACCACCTCGAGTCCGTCCTCCTGGGCCTGGAACGCCAATTCCCGCCCACTCCCACAGGAGTGGGCATCACCATAGCCTGGGGACTTCCCTACTTCCACCACTACATCCCAACCCTGGGCAAAACATCAGGCTTCTTCAAGGCGGGAACACCTTATCCAGCGTATCTGCCGGTCGATTTGACGACCTCCAAGATGGAGGGCCGTACCGTATATGCGCTGCAGGAGGCCAGAACCTTCCCCAGCGACCAGCCCCCGCCTGGCTTCGGGCCGGTCCGCTTGGAACAGAATGACGTGGCCGTGCTACTCCGCAGTGACTCGCTCGCCAATATCATGGCAGCCACCAATGCCCTCTGCGGATCTGGAAGCAAGCAGGCGGGCAGCCTGTTCAAGGTGACGAGTATCCGCCAGGGCTTCTCCGGGGGCGGTTTCTACGGGCAACAGGGCCTGCCGAGCAAGCTGGCTCTGGCAGCTGATATCCCCGGTGCACAGTCGATTCCTCGACAGGCGCAGGGCTTCCTCGGCTTCGCCACCACCCTGGACTCGAATATGGGACCCGGCATCATCGCCAATCTGGAGACCCTGCCCGGCCTCACCGATCAGTGGCCCAACGGGTACTTCAAGCAGGGGACCACCATGCATCTCTCGCACCTGTTCCAAGATCTGGTGGCCTGGTACGAACAGAACTTCCCTCAGTACGCGGATCGCGTCCAGGCGATGCTCCATCCCGGCCTCTCGCCCGCGCCCGCGCCGGGTACGCTTGCCCTCCAACCACCAGGTCAAAGTGAGGCCGAAGTGGCGCAAGGGGTCCAGCGGTACCACGCCTACGGCCACACTGGGAGCATGTCGGAGGTGGACAGCACCACATCGCCGACCACCAGCAACTACGGGAAGGCCTACCCCGCGGGGACGACCATCCCCGTGCGCGGCGATTTCGACACGCTGGACAATCCATTCCACTACACATCCGATCCGACGGCAGACCACTACAGCAAGAAGCCGGCGGCCGGGTTGCACTTCATTCAGTTCCAGCCGACGATTGCAATCTTCAATATCGTTCGGCTCTCGATGGACGGCCACTATCCCGATAGGACACTCCCTGTCGCACCGCGCAGCCCCCACGCCGGCATCAACTCGGTCCTGCACACGACCCACCGGCAGAACTATCTGGTTCCACCACGTCGCCATCGCTCCTTCCCGCTCGCCGAGTTCCTTGTCTGAAGGCTTCGTGAATGTCGTTGCGGACCTCCCGGCGGATGCGCAAGCGGCGGAACCAGTTGCAGGAGTGCGATCGTCCGCTTGACCACCCAGCGGTGGATGCCCAGGCCAGAGCCGTGTGGAGTGCCGCGGCGGGCGATGATGGGCTTGATGCCGGTGCGCCGCACCGGGCGGCGGTACTTGTCGTGGTCGTAGCCGCGGTCGGCGTACAGGCAGGCGGGTCGCTTGCGAGGCCGTCCCACCCGGCCCCGCACCGGCGGGATCGCCTTGATCAGCGGCATGAGCTGGGTGATGTGGTTGCGGTTGCCGCCGGTCAGGGAGACAGCGAGGGGGATGCCGCCTGCGTCGGTGATGACATGGCGTTTCGAGCCCGGTTTGGCGCGGTCGACCGGGCTCGGGCCGGTTTTGGGCCGCCCTTGAGCGCCCGTACGTGGGAGCGGTCGATCACCGCCCTGGACCAGTCGAACTGGCCGGCGGTGTGCCGTTCGGCGAGCAAGAGCTGGTGCAACTTGTCCCATACGCCGTGCCGCCGCGTCCCCTGCGCGCGAGCGACGATGCGGCACGTCCAGGGACGCGGCGGACTTGCCGGATACCTCCTCGTGGGCGCCGGAACGTACGGACCGCATCATTCGCCGACCTTCGACCTGGACGAGGCCGCGCTGGGCCCGGTCGCCGGCCTCCTGGCCGCACTCATCCGATCCTGAGGTTTCCTTCTTCTGAAACCGTGGTTACAGTAACAGTGGTTTCTCGAAGGAGGTTGGATGGGCGCGACGGGCCAGTGGGTGCTGCTGGCGTACCGGATTCCCCGGCAGCCTTCGACGCTGAGGATCACCATCTGGCGCAAGCTGGATCGGCTCGGCGTGGCGCGGCTGGGGGACGGACTGGTCGCGTTGCCCGCTGACGCCCGTACCCGTGAGCAGTTGGAGTGGATCGCCGAGGAGATCGGCGAGGTGGGCGGAACGTCCACGCTGTGGCTGGCTGCTGCGGGAAGCCAGGCTCAGGAGCAGGTGATCGCGGCGGAGATGCGGCAGGCCAGGGCGGAGGAGTACCGGACGGTGATCGCGCAGGTGGGCGCGGCGGCGCAGGCCAGGCCAGGGGAGCGGACCCGGGCCGTCAAGCGGTTGCAGGCGGAGTTGCGCAGGATCGGCCGTCGCGACTACTTCCCGCCGCCCGAGCGTGACGAGGCTCGGCTCGCGGTGCGGGCGCTGGCTCAGGAGGTCATCGTCACGGAGGAGAGCCGGTGAAGTGGGTCACGCGCAGCGGTGTGCACATCGATCGGGCGGCGTGTGCCTGGCTGATCCGCCGTCACGTCGATGCCGATGCGGTGTTCGTCTTCGTTGACGATCCCGCCAGGGTGCCTGAGGACGCGACGCCCTTCGACATGCGGGGCGTGGACCTGTCGCATCATGGCGGAGACTGCACGTTCGAGACGATCCTGCGACGCTATGACCTGGTCGATCCGGTGCTGTGGAAGATCGCCGAGATCGTCCACGAGGCGGACATCGACGACGAACGTTTCGACGCTCCGGAGGCGCCCGGCCTCGACGTGGTTCTGCGCGGCCTGTCGATGATCTGCGACGACCCGCGGGTGCTGGAGATCACCGGGCCGGTCTTCGACGGCCTGTACGAGTTCCACCGGCGGGCGCTGCTGCTGGGGCGAGAACCGGCATGAGCGGCATCTCCGTCGTTCGCGTCCTGCTGGCCGCTCAGGCGGTGCGCGGGCTCGGCTACGGCGTCGCGGCCGTCCAGCTCGGGGCGCTCCTGCGTGCCGAAGGGCTGTCGCCTGCCGAGGTGGGGGATGATGCTGACGGCGATCCTGGCGGGCAGCCTGTTCTGCAGCCTTGTCCTGGCGCGTTGGGGCGATGGCATCGGCCGGCGGCGGGCGTACCTGATGCTGTGGGCGGCGCTGGCCTGCGGCGGGGTGGTCATCGCGGTCGGCGCTCCCTGGTGGCTGCTGGCGGTGGTGGCGTTGACGGGTGCTCTGTCGGTGGAGGTGATCGAGTCCGGCCCGTTCACCACGCTGGAGCAGGTCATGCTGGCCGGCACGGGGCGCCCGCAGCACGAGGTGGTGCGAGGGTTCGGCCTGTACAACGCGGTCGCGGCGGTCGCCGGGACGGCCGGGGCGCTGCTCGGCGCGCTGCCGGCGGACCGGCGGCTGCTCGGGGGCGTCCTGGTCGTGGCCGGAGTCATCGGTGCTCTGCTGGCCGCCCGCCTGCCCGGCGATGTGGAGGCCCCGGCGACGCTGCCCGGCGATGTGGAGGCGCCGGCGACGCTGCCCGGCGTGCCCCGTCCACGGCTGCTGGCCCGCTCCCGCGGCCCGGTGGCCCGGCTGGCCGCGTTGTTCGCCGTAGACAGCCTCGCCAGAGGGTTCGTGGTGCAGGCGTACATCGGCTACTGGTTGAGCGTCCACCACGGCGCCACGACTCAGACGATCGGCCTCACCTTCGCCGCGCTGGGTGTGTTGCAAACGGCATCCCTGCTTGCCGCGCCGCTGGTGGCGGCCCGCGTCGGGCTGTTGCGCACGATGGTGTTCACCCATATCCCGTCCAACCTGCTGCTGGCCGCCGTGCCCCTGGTGCCCGGCCTGCCCGCGGCGATCGCGCTGCTGCTGGCGCGCGCCTGCCTGTCGGCGATGGACGTGCCCACCCGGCAGGCCTACGTGATGGCCCTCGTGCCGCCCGAGGAACGGACGGCTGCGGCCGCCGTCACCAACACCGCTCGCTACCTGACCCGTCCGGCCGGGCCTGTCCTGGCCGGTGTGCTCTTCCCGCTCGGCGCCGCGATGCCGTTCCTGATCGCCGCGATCGCCAAGACCGGCTACGACCTGAGCCTGTGGCGGATCTTCCGGTCAGTCCGCCTGCCCGCCGACCAGCACACCCCCTGATGAGGCCCGTCATGACTACCGAAGCAACACGCGATGTGATCCCGTTCCGGCAGGCCGTGCGGGCCTGGTTCCTGATCTCGCTGCAGACCTTCGGCGGCCCGGCCGGGCAGATCGCTGTCATGCAGCGGACGCTCGTGGAGGAGAAACGCTGGATCGGCCAGCAACGTTTCAATCACGCGCTCAACTACTGCATGCTGTTGCCGGGGCCGGAGGCGCAGCAACTGGCGATCTACGTGGGCTGGCTGCTCAACGGCACCCGCGGCGGTCTGGTCGCCGGCACGTTGTTCGTGCTGCCCGGCATGCTCGCGCTGCTGGCGCTGTCGGCCGTGTACGTTCTGTGGCAGGACACCGGCATGGTGACCGCCCTGTTCGCCGGGATCGCGCCTGCGGTGCTGGCCATCGTCGCCCAGGCTGTCATCCGGGTCGCCAAGCGCTCGCTGACCCATCCGGTGTTCGTCGCCGTGGCGGCGGCGGCCTTTCTCGCGCTGGCATTGTTCGGGGTGCCGTTCCCGATCGTGATCGCCGTTGCCGCCCTCATCGGGTGGGCGGTGCACAGGCTGGCGCCACAGGTTCTCGCGAAGGGGAACGGGCACGGTGGCGACGGCGGACCGGCGCCGCTGATCTCCGACGACGCCCTGCACCACGCTCAGCCAAGCTGGCGCTCGGCGGGCAAGATCCTCGCCGTGGGGTTGGTCGCCTGGTGGCTGCCGGTGGCCGCGGTGGCCCTGTTCCTCGGCACCGGCAGCGTGTTCACCACCCAGGGGCTGTTCTTCTCCGGCACCGCGCTGGTCACCTTCGGTGGCGCGTACGCGGTGCTGGCCTTCGTCGCGCAGCGGGCGGTGGAGACCTACGCCTGGCTCACGCCGGGTGAGATGGTGCGCGGGCTCGCGCTGGCCGAGACCACTCCCGGGCCGCTGATCATGGTGGTGCAGTTCGTCGCCTTCCTCGGCGCCTACCGTGACCCTGGCGCGCTGACCCCGTGGGCGGGTGCGCTGCTCGGCGCCCTGCTGACCACCTGGGTCACCTTCGTGCCGTGCTTCCTGTTCATCTTCCTCGGCGCCCCCTACGTCGAGCGGCTGCGTCACAACACCGCCATCAGCGCCGCCCTGACCGGCATCACCGCCGCCGTCGTCGGCGTCATCGCCAATCTCGCCCTCTACTTCGCCGAGCACACCTTGTTCGTCCGCACCTTCACCTGGGATTGGGGCCCGTTCAGCAGCCAGCTTCCCGAAACGAGCACACTCAGCCCCATCGCTCTGGCGATCACCCTGGCCGCACTTGTCATGACCTTCGTCCTGAAATGGCCGATGCTCCGCATTCTCGGCATCTGCGCCCTGCTCGGCCTGGCCACTGTGCTGCTGTGAGTACGAAAGGTCATCAAGCGCCTGCGGGATCGCCGCTGGGAAGCGTTGTGCCTATCCGGTGGTGGATCGGTCGGCGGTGGCGAGGCTTGGTGAAGGGTGCTGGTCGCCGCGTTCGATGTGGTCGGCGTGGTACAGGCCCTGGGTCAGCAAGCGGCGCACGTGGTCGTCGGCGGCACTGTAGTAGACGAAGGTGCCCTCGCGGCGGCCCTTGACCAGCCCGGCCAGACGAAGTTTGGCAAGGTGCTGGCTGACCGCGGTGGGAGCTGCGTCGGCGAGTTCGGCCAGGCAGGCGACGTTGGACTCGCCCTGCAGCAGTGCCCAGAGGATCTTGATGCGGGTGGGGTCGGACAGCAGCCGGAACGACTCGGCGGCCAGGTGCACCTGCTCCTCGTTCGGCATGTCGAAATCCGGCAACGACGTGTGCATGCCTCCAACCTATCCCCGACCTGACTGCTTGCATATCTTCGTGTGTACGCATATACGATGGCTCGATGATATCGGACCTGACAACCTCCGCCACCGGCCAGGCTCCAACCGCGCCTCCGTCACGGACCACCGCATCGTGGCGGGCGGGGATGTGGTCGGTGCCGGAGGTGCGCTGGGCGACGGTCGCGACCGGCTTGTTCGCCGCCGCCGGCATCAGCCAGTTGGCCGGGGCGCCGCCGTGGCTGTGGTGGGGGCTGTATCTGGCCTGCTACGCGGCCGGTGGATGGGAGCCCGGCCTGGCCGGGCTCAAGGCGCTGCGCGAGCGGACGCTGGATGTGGACCTGCTGATGGTCGTCGCGGCGATCGGCGCCGCGGCGATCGGGCAGGTCTTCGACGGCGCGCTGCTGATCGTCATCTTCGCTACTTCCGGCGCGCTGGAGGCGCTGGCCACCAAGCGCACCGAGGATTCGGTACGTGCTCTGCTGAACCTGGCACCCGAGCAGGCCACCCGCCTGACCGAGGCGGGGGAGGACGTCGTCGACGCGGCCGCGCTGCAGGTCGGCGAGGTCATCTTGGTCCGGCCCGGAGAACGCATCGCCGCTGACGGGCAGGTGCTGGCCGGGGCCAGCGACGTCGACCAGGCATCCATCACCGGCGAAAGCCTGCCGGTGGACAAGCAGCGTGGGGATGAGGTGTTCGCCGGCACGGTGAACGGCACCGGAGTCTTGCGGGTGCGGGTGATGCGGCCGGCGGGCGAGACGGTGATCGCCCGGATCGTGGCCATGGTGGAGCAGGCCACCGCCACCAAGGCGCGTACCCAGCTGTTCATCGAGAAGGTCGAGCAGCGCTACTCCGTCGTCATGGTCGCCGCCACGCTGGCGGTGTTCGCGCTGCCGCTGTTGTGGGGAGTGGGGGTGCAGGACAGCCTCCTGCGCGCGATGACGTTCATGATCGTGGCCTCGCCGTGCGCCGTGGTACTGGCCACCATGCCGCCGCTGCTGGCCGCGATCGCCACTGCCGGTCGGCACGGCGTGCTGGTCAAGTCGGCCGTGGTGATGGAGCAACTCGGAACGGTGACCCGGGTGGCCTTCGACAAGACCGGCACGCTGACCGAGGGCCGCCCGCAGTTGACCGGCGTGCACGTCCTTCCCGGAACCGACATCACCGCCGAACACCTCCTTGCCCTGGCCGCCTCGGCCGAGCAGGCCTCCGAGCATCCGCTGGGCCGCGCCGTGCTGCGGGCCGCCCGCGAAGGCGGCCTGATGGTCATGGGTGCCGACGACTTCGCCTCCGAACCCGGGCGCGGCGTGCGGGCTCTTGTCGAAGGTCGCCTGGTCGAGGTCGCCAGCCCTGCCCAGCTGCTCGACTCCGATGACGGCGCCGCTTCCGAAGTGATCGCCGAACTGCAGAGCGGCGGGCACACGGCCGTGGTGGTGCGCGTGGAGGGCGTCGTGGCCGGGGTGCTTGCCCTGGCCGACCGGATACGGCCCGGCGCGCCCGAGGCGGTGGCCCGTCTGACGGCGCTGACCGCGTCCGCGCCGGTACTGCTGACCGGCGACAACGGACGGGCCGCGGCCCGCCTGGCCGCCCAGGCGGGCATCAGCGAGATCCACGCGGACCTGCTGCCGGCCGGCAAGGTGACGGCGGTGCGCGAGTTGCAAGCCGGCGGCGGACGGGTGGCGCTGGTCGGCGACGGCGTCAACGACGCCCCCGCGCTGGCATCGGCGCATGTCGGCATCGCGATGGGCCGCAGCGGATCGGACCTGGCTCTGGACACCGCCGATGCGGTCATCACCCGTGACGAACTGGCCACCGTACCCGCGGTGATCGCACTGGCTCGCCGGGCCCGCCGCCTGGTCGTGGCCAATCTCGTCATCGCCGGCACCTTCATCGCCGTGCTGGTGGCCTGGGACCTGTTCGGCGACCTGCCGCTGCCGCTGGGGGTGGCCGGGCACGAGGGCTCCACCGTCATCGTCGCTCTCAACGGGCTGCGTCTGCTGCGCAACGCCGCCTGGCACCGCGCCAGAGCCGAAGCACATGAGATGCCGCCGGTGCCCGGCCGGTAGCCACTCCGCCGAGCGTGCCGGGTGGAGCGGTGAGGCGGTCGCACGAGCGGAAGCGGCGCAGCGCGGTCGCGAGCGTCCGGTGGTCGTTGTCGCGGGCGGCGCGGTCGTCGGCGCGCATCTCGACCAGCAGCGCGACCGCTTCCAGCACCGCCCGCAGTAGTACGCGGCCGCCACTGGGCCTGTACGTCGTGGGTGGGCTGGCGGTCGTGCTCGGCTCGGCCATCACCGGTCTCTACGCCGAGGCGGGCCCGCTCATCCCGGCACTGAAGTCCGGCTGGCTGGCCATCCACGTCACCGCCGCGGTCGCGGCCAGCCGCGCCTTCACCCTGGCCGCCATCGCCTCGGCCCTGTACCTGCCCACGCCAGAGGCGATGCCACGGCCTGCGTCCAGGCCAATTGGAAACGCTGGCCCGCAGGCTGCACACGCTCGCCTTCCCGGTCTGGACGTTCGCGGTGATCGCGGGCGCGATCTGGGCCGACAGCGCGTGGGGGGGGAGACTGTCATGTCCGGATCTGTGAGGGCCGGAGGCTGCGATGCCCCCGGCTACTCGGCCAGGCGCAGTGACCGCGCGGGGCGCATCGAGGACGGCGCCCGTGGACGGCCCGCCCGGAACGCGACGCGCCCAACATGCCCGCCAGGCCGAGCCCAGCAGCCTGGTCACCCCGAAACCGATTTCGGACCGGCCATGCGAATCGCCGTAATTGCCCTGGGTGGTCATGGTGGTGCCGTGCCGGACCGTCTCCTCCACCATTGCGTGGGATGAGCATATCCATGGTCACATTTGGCCGGCGGGGGAACCTGCGTGCGGGATTCCAGGGGAATGAGGTCAGATGGGCGCGGCCGCTCATCGGGCCGTACTCGTCTTGCCCAGATCAAGTGATCCACATCTGATTCGCCGCGTGAGGGCCTTGCGGCCCATCTGCGCCGCAACCAACCGGAGGACCTTATGAAGGCGCTCATCTACAACGGCACCCGCGAAGTAGCCGTGCAAGACGTACCCGACGCCCGGATCGAGCGGCCGACCGACGTCCTGGTCCACGTCACCACCACCAACATCTGTGGCTCCGACCTGCACATGTACGAGGGTCGCACCGACCTGGAAGCGGGCCGGGTGCTGGGTCACGAGAACATGGGCGAGGTCGTCGAGATCGGATCAGCGGTCGACCGGGTCAAGGTCGGCGACATGGTCTGCCTGCCGTTCAACATCTCCTGCGGGCACTGCAAGAACTGCGAGGCCGGCCTGACCGCTTTCTGCCTCACCCTCAACCCAGACGCGGCCGGCGCCGCCTACGGCTTCGCCGGGATGGGCCCCTACAACGGCGGCCAAGCCGAACTGCTGCGCGTCCCCTACGGCGACTTCAACTGCCTACGGCTGCCGGAGGACGCCCGGGAGAAGGAGACCGACTACGTGATGCTGTCGGACATCTTCCCCACCGGCTGGCACTGCACCGAACTGGCCGGCATGCGCCCAGGGGAGTCGGTCGTCGTCTACGGCGCCGGACCGGTCGGGCTGATGGCCGCCTACTCGGCGATGATCAGGGGCGCCAGCCAGGTCATGGTCGTCGACCGTCACCCCGACCGGCTCCGGCTCGCCGAGCAGATCGGCGCGATCGCAATCGACGACTCCAAGGGCTCCCCGGTCGACCAGGTGCTGGAGCATACCCGCGGGGAGGGAGCCGACCGCGGCTGCGAGTGTGTGGGCTACCAGGCGCACGACCCGCAAGGCGTCGAACACCCTGAGATGACCATGAACGATCTGGTCAAGTCGGTGCGGCCTACCGGCGGCATCGGCGTGGTGGGCATCTTCCTGCCGCAGGACCCCGGAGCCCCCGACGACATGGCCAAGAAGGGCGAGATCCGCTTCGACATGGGACTGTTCTGGTTCAAGGGCCAGAAGATCGGCACCGGTCAGGCCAACGTCAAGGCCTACAACAGGCAACTGCGCAACCTCATCCACACCGGCCGCGCCAAGCCATCGTTCATCGTCTCCCACGAGCTCCCGCTGGAGCAGGCCCCGGAGGGCTACCGGCACTTCGACGCGCGCGACGAAGGCTGGACCAAGGTCGTCTTGCACCCCAACGGCCACCGGCGCTGACACCGGCCCTGAAACGTCAGCCAGGCGAACGTGGCCGTGCCCCGTGCGTTTGTCTCACTCTTGGACGTTCGACATGGCCGCCGTGGGGGCTCCTCGTACGCGTGGAGGCGCAATCCGGCAAGGAGGAGAAGGTCGCTCAGCTCCTTCGGCTTGGAGCGTCCGCCAGTAGGTCATCGGATCCGTGGTGTGCGGGGTCGTGTGTCCCATCGGTAGTGGGTTCAGGCCCGTCGGATCAGGCAGCGCACAGTGATGATCGCGGACGCCAGAGCGAGGAAGAAGCAGACGGTGGCTCTGCGTCTTTCCGTGCAGCGACGCAGCCTGCCGAAGTTGTTCATCCAGGAATTCGTGCGCTCGACCACCCGCCTTCCGCTGGTCTGGATCGGGACCTTCGACCCGCGTGGGACGACGCGTGCGTCGATGTCCCTGTCGGCCAGGCCCTCGTGGACAACGCGATGGTCGTAGCCCGCATCCAGACTCAGGCGGGGGCGCTTCGGCAGTGGACCGAGGGCTTTCTCCAGGCCGGCGTAGCGTTCGAGGGTGGTCGGCAGCAGGGGGTGTGGTCACGCACGTTCGCGGGCCGCGGTTCGGTGACCAGCGGTATGCCCCGCGCCTCGGTCAACTGCGAGCGTTTGGCCCGCTCGACCGGGCTCTTGCCGGCACGCATCCCCGATCATCATGAGACGTAGACAACTCCATGATCCGTGGGGCCTGAACCAGCGCAGCTATCTACGGAGGACACTTTTGAGGCTCGTGTTACGAGTTCTCAGTCTCTTAGTGGTCTTTCAGAGCCTGGTGCGGCCCTTGCTTCACCTGGTCGATCGCCTCGGCCGGGCGGGCTCGCGGACCGGCTGGCAGAACTCCGCCCTCCCACTGCTTCGGGTGAACAGGTAGGTGCCGTGCTCGGCGTACCAGATGGAAGCCGATGTCGACCTCCTTGAGGTCGAGGGCGGACTCGAAGGGCTCCCGCACTACGTCGGGACATGTCACGCCGCCCGAGGTGATCGGTCACTCGCTCGCGGAATTGCGCCGCCTGGCCATCTGGGCCACCCGGTCGAACTGTGCCGTAGTTCGCTCTTACCCGCTCCTGCCGGCCACAGGTCAGCGGTCCCATGGCGGTTTGTCGCCCATCTTCTCGTAGTAGCGGGCGAGGTGGGCTTTGACTCGGTCGATCTCATCGGTGGGGATGTCGATGCCGCCACGGGCACCCTGCATGATGTTGCCGGC